>JAKSSG010000024.1 GCA_024403185.1 Clostridia bacterium | reverse complement strand
TCTCGAACTGTCGTATTTTATTGTAATGTAATGTTCGGAACGGTTGTGGAGCTGATCTCCGCAACGTCGGTTCTTAGTGAAACGAAGTTAAGCTTAGAACCGCTACGAACTATTTCTTTACCTTGAACGACGACTTCAGTCCAACAATCTTGTTGAACACCTTCTCATCGTCCGTGCTCAGTTCGTCACAGATGTAGTAGCCCTTGCGGAAGAACTGGAAGCGTTCGCCCGGTTTCGCCTCTCCCAGAAGCGGTTCCGCATAGCCCCATGATTCAACCAGTGAGTCAGGGTTCAGCTCCATCTCGCCGGTCTCTTCATTCTCGAGCATCAGGTAGTCATAGTTTCTGATGCGGATCTTAACTGCTGTCGCTGCGTCAACCCAGTGGATTGTTCCCTTGACCTTTCTGTTGGCGCCTTCTGTGCCGCTCTTTGTGTCAGGGTCATATGTGCAGTGCAGTTCAACAACTTCACCTGCATCGTTCTTCACTACCTCGTTGCATGTGAGGAAGTAAGCGCCCTTGAAACGAACTTCGTTGCCAGGGAAAAGTCTGAAGTATTTCTTGGCAGGGACTTCCATGAAGTCGTCTCCGTCAACCCAGAGCTCACGGCTGAACGGTACCATTCTGTCTCCCATTTCAGGAACTTCACGGTTGTTCTCGATTGCCATTTCCTCGGTCTGGCCTTCAGGGTAATTTGTTATGATAACCTTAATAGGATTTTCTACTACGTTTCTGTTCTCAACCTTCAGCTTAAGGTCGTCACGTACGCAGGCTTCAAGCTGTGCAACATCTACAGTTGAGTTTGCCTTTGCAACTCCTATGCGTTCGCAGAAATCGCGAACGGCTTCAGGAGTGTAGCCGCGGCGTCTGATACCTGCAATGGTCGGCATGCGCGGGTCATCCCAGCCTTCAACTGAACCGTCATCAACCAGCGCCTTCAGGTAACGCTTGGACATAATAGTGTTGGTAATGTTCAGGCGGGCGAATTCGATCTGCTGAGGAGGTGTCGGCCACTTGCCGATTTCCTGGAGTACCCAGTCATAGAGAGGTCTGTGATCCTCAAATTCCAGCGTGCAGATTGAGTGGGTGATTCCCTCGATTGCATCCTCGATCGGATGAGCGAAGTCATACATCGGATAGATGCACCACTTGTCTCCCGTGTTGTGGTGAGTTGCGTGAGCGATTCTATAGATAACCGGGTCACGCATGTTGATGTTAGGGGATGCCATGTCAATCTTGGCACGGAGTACCTTTTCTCCATCGGCATACTTGCCGGCCTTCATTTCTTCAAACAGGCGAAGGTTCTCTTCAACACTTCTGTTTCTGTATGGTGATTCCTTACCCGGCTCTGTCAGCGTTCCGCGGTTTTCACGAATCTGGTCTGCATTGAAATCGCATACGAAGGCCTTGCCCTTCTTTATGAGTGTAACTGCGCAGTCATACATTTCATCGAAATAGTCTGACGCCCAGAGTCTTTCCTTCCATTCAAATCCCAGCCATCTTACGTCAGCCTCGATTGAGTCAATGTACTCAACGTCTTCCTTGACAGGGTTCGTGTCATCGTAACGCAGATTGCATGCACCCTTGTACTTCTGAGCTGTCATGAAGTTCAGGCATATTGACTTGGCATGACCTATGTGAAGGTAGCCGTTCGGTTCAGGCGGGAAACGGGTCAGGATGTCCTTGTCCCCGTATTTCTTCGTCTCAAGATCCTCATCAATAATATCATGAATAAAGTTTGTCATTTCTAATACGTCTGCCATTTGTTTCTTTCCTTTCTGGCTTGCGGCACTGCCGCGATTTTTGACTTTCTTATTATACTCCAGATGCCGGAGTTTTACATCATTTTTCTGCTTTTGCTTCCTGCACCAGTCTGGATTCCTTCATGGCAAGAACCATAGGAATTTCGATTGCAGTAAGAATAACCAGACCAATCATCGGTGCCACAGGGCTGCCAGTTGATGCGTTAACCATTTCAAATATGAGAACGAAAAGCGCCCCCGAAATCTGTCCCATCATGTAAATGAGTCCAAGGGATGTTCCCTCCTGTGCAGGGTAGGCAACTTCCGATGCGTGCTGGAACAGTATAGGGCCCGCACCCATGATTGAGAAGCCGGCGATAGCCGCGATAACCATGAGCGGAACGAAGCTTGCAATCAGTGCCAGTCCCAGATAGAGAGGAACCAGCAGGCACATTGCGATGAGAATAATCTTCTTCCTGACTTTGATGTGGTCGGAAACAATCGGCAGTACAACCGCGCCTATTACTCCTGCAACTACGAAAGCAGCGCCGATAAGACCCGCTTCATCAGGTGTAATTCCGCGAGGCAGCAGAATGGATTCTATCAGTGTGAGAATCGCATTGAATGCTCCCAGTGAAATGAATGTAATTGCAAGTGCCAGAACATATGCCTTGTTTCTGAACAGGGTTCCGTATGTCTTCAGGCTGAAGTCAACGTTTTCATACTTAGGTCCCGGAGGCGGTACGGCAGGCTTCTCGCGAACAAAAATGATTACGAGCAGCGCAGCGATTACACCTATTACTGCAAAGACAAACAGCATGGACTGCACGCCTATTGCATCCACCAGTATCGGTGACAGAACCATCGGAATTGTGAATCCCAGATACTGAGCCATTGTGAGAAGTCCGTCAGCAGTTGCTCTCTCCTCAAACGGGAACCAGTTGGCTGCCGCCTTGGTTGTAATGTTCAGAAGGAAAGGCTGACCAACGGCAATCAGGAACTGTGAAATGATTACCAGTGTGAAGCTTCCTGCGAAGATTGCTCTGGTGAGACCGAAGACTCCCGTGAGAGTTGCTCCGATTACCAGTGATCTTCTGAATCCGAATTTGTCGATTACAAACGAGGACGGAATTGCAAATACTATGAACATGAGCATGTAGCTGGTTGCCAGAAGGTCAACGGCTGCAGTGCTTACGCCATAATGCTCTGCAATTACGCTGGCTATCGGTGAGAATGACAGCCACATCATTTCCGTTGCCACTATGATTGGCATTGTGGTTATCAGTATCACCCAGCGATACTTCGATACGTTTTCGTGTTTCATTTTTTACTCCTATAAATTATGCAGAGTTTTGAAGTTCTGCTTGTTGCTCTTGTACAGATCTTTGAATACTGAGAAGAGCCTGTCATATTCTTTCGCTGCGCCCGGATCCGGATTGAAGCTTCTCTCAACCTCAACCATGTCGCGGATTGCCGCAACGGAATCTATCTCTCCCAGTCCGATTCCTATCATGGCTGCAGCGCCTACTGCACCTGTGTTCTGCGGCTGCTTTACAGCCTCGATTTTTTTGTTCAGCACGTTGGCGAGAATCTGGCAGGTCTGATCCTGGATGGCTCCGCCTCCCGCGAAGCGCACCGCATCCGACGGTTTAACCAGCTTGCTCATGGCCTCCATCTGCCACTTCAGGTGGAAGCAGACACCTTCAACAACCGCGTGATACATGTCCGCGGAAGTGGTCTCGATTCCGATTCCGAAGAACATTCCACGGGCGTTCGGATCTTCAAACGGGCAGCGGTTTCCGTGAATCCAAGGAGTGAACATCACTCCGTTCGACCCCGGCGGAATGTCCGCAACCTTTCTCATTATGTATTCGTAAGCGTTAAGCTGTTTAGTTTCTATATCAACGTTGTATTTCGTTTCGCTGAAGAGCTCGATGTCGTCCATCATGATGTGCTTCTTCGCCCACTCGAAGCACTTGCCGGCGGTCTCAAGTTCAGCAAAGCAGTTGAAGCTGTCCGGGTCCACTCCCACGCTCGATGCTATCATGGAGCCCACATCCAGCTTCTGTTTAGGCGTTACGGTTGTCACCCATCCGGATGTTCCGATGTACACGTGGGTATCGCCAAGCCTTACAGCGCCCGCTCCAACGCCTATTAGCGATGCGTCTCCGCCGCCGGAAAATACCGGTGTGCCTTCACAGAGCCCCAGCTGAGCCGCCGCCTTCCCGGTGATTCCTCCGACTCTGTCCGTGCTCAGAACTATCTGCGGCAGATGATCCATGTTCACATCAAACATATCGCAGAGTTCTCTGCTGAATCCCTGTTTTCCCTCTCTCGTATCGTAGAGCAGAGTCGCAAAAGCGCTGTCTCTGGACATTGCGAACTCCCCGCAGGCCTTTGCAACCAGGAAGTCCTTAACGTCCAGCCACTTGTACACCCGTGCAAAAGCAGCCGGATCGTTATCTGCAACCCACCTGTATTTCCACACGGGATCCTTGACGCTGGCCGAAACCGCTCCCGTCAGCTGCAGGGATCTGAGCAGCTTTGCCACATTCATTCCCTCTACTTTGATGCCGCCCTGAATGCCCTTTTTCATCTGCTCCACGCTTCTGTTATCCATGTAGCTCATGGCATTCATCACAGGATTGCATTCCTCGTCAACGAGGACAACCGCCTGCATCTGGGCACAGAAAGAAATGCCCCTGATCTCTTCAGGAGCCACGCCTGTCTTTTCAAGAATGGCATGGGTTGTCAGGCACATGGCTTCCCACCACTGTGCCGGATCCTGCTCAACCCCGCCGTTTTCCAGGATGTACAGGTCGTACTCTCCCATCTCGCCGGCGATGAGTTTTATCGGGCTGCCTTTGCTTATCTCAAAGAGGCAGCTCTTTAATCCGGTTGTTCCTACGTCGTATGCTATTACGTACATCTTCTTGCATTAATCCTTCAGCTTTGAATATTTCTGCAGGTAAACCTGCCTCATGAACAGTGCTTCGTATCTTCCGATTGGTCTTACGCCCAGGCTTGCCAGTGCGGCTCGGGCATTCTTTTCGATGATCATGCTGATTGCAACGGCGTCGCTTTCGCTTGCGGCGTTGCACATTGCTCCGCGGCCTCTGACCAGAATCGGCTGATTCTGCTCTTCTGCCTTTGCGATGGCTTTCTCGTCGTCATCTATAACCTTCAGTGACACTCCAACCATCTGTGCGAAGTCGTCCAGGTAGGCAGGAAGTTCATCTCTTACCTTTATGTATTTCATTATCACTGGGCTGGTGTTCCACTTTTCGCTGAAGTGCTCCTCGTCGCCGTCCCACGGATCGACTCCGATATCCTTCAGGTAGTTTCCGCAGGCCTCCTCCAGGTTCTTTGCAATCTGCAGTGCTTCATCGTAATCTCTGCCGTAGATTACCGCGCCGTGGTTGCTCATGATAACAGCCTTGCCGATGGTGTCATGAATTGCTTCTGCAACCTTGTCGGAAACCTTTGAGGTGCTTGGGAGTCCGTACTCTGAGCAAAGAATGAAATTGCCCAGTCCTTCGTAATCCCTGTCCAGCTTAATGCGGTACTGCCCCATTGCACTTACTGCCGAAGCGTTGTGCTGATGGGTGTGAATGATGAAACCCGCATCTTCCTTCAGCTTGTATATTTCCTTATGCACCTTCTTCTCTGATGATGGCGCTATCTCGCCTTCGTAATCCAGCGATTCGAGTTCCATCTCAATGACTTCATCTTCAGTCAGCGTTTCATATTCCTTGCCGCTGGCGGAAATGACGAAATGGTTCTCATCTGTTCTGCATGAGATATTGCCCCATGTTCTGGCGATGAGTCCCTCCGCTGCAATTTCCTTGCCGGCCTTTATTACCAGTTCCTTTGCTAATGCCTTGTCCATGTCCCTCTCCCGGTTTTATTTTGTCTCGCCTATCTCTACGCACTCTGCGAATACTTTGTCAAATCTTTCGATGACATCGTCAATGATGGCATCTTCATATGCCGCACTGGTGTAGAGTCTGTTGCCTGCCAGTGTGATGAAACCTTCTGCCGTATATGCGGCGCCTATGTGTTCCATTTCCTGCTTTCGCACTGTGGTTGCATCGAGCACTGCCGGGATTGTCCACGGCTTGCTCCAGTCAATTGCAAAGTGCATTGTGCCCGTTGTGTCAACGTGACATACGGATCCCTGGTTGAATGCAACGAATGGCAGATCGTACTTATCTATAACCTTGTTTACTCCTTCAATGAGCCTGTCCCCGAATCTGCCGGCACGTGGAATTGCATGCTGCTCTTCAAGCTGGCAGAGCATGTTGTATCCGGCAACGCAGCTGATAGGTGCCGCTGCCAGAGTTCCGCCAACCAGTGCCTTAGGATGCTTGGCTTCGCCGCTGATTCCTGCGGACAGGTACTTCATGTATTCAGCCTTGCCGCCGATTCCGCCTGCTCCCGGATATCCGCCTGCTACAACCTTGCCGAAGATGGTAAGGTCAGGTTCGATTCCATAGAAGCCCTGCGCGCCCGACATTCCGATTCTGAATCCGGATACTACCTCGTCACAGATGAGGAGTGCTCCGTACTTGTGAGCCAGCTCCAGACATCCCTTAGGGAAGTCATAGTCTACCGGACGGGTTCCGCTTTCAGGGCCGATCGGCTCGATGAATACTGCAGCTGTTCCGCCCTGAAGCTTGTACTTCTTAAGCTGTCTCTCAAGGTCGTTCAGATCGTTCGGGAAAAACTCGTGTGTCATTGCCATTACCGACATCGGCACGCCCTTGGCCTGAGTAAACTTCGAACCCGGAATTCTGATTCCGTATGCCATCTGATCACTCCAGCCGTGATATGCTCCGCCCATCTTCAGGATGTGCTTGTGGCCCGTTGCCAGGCGTGCAATTCTGACTGCACCCATGCAGGATTCAGTTCCCGATGTGAGCATTCTGAACATCTGTACAGACGGTACGCTGTCACAGATTTTCTTGGCCAGCTTATATTCGTATTCATGGAACAGACCTGTTGAAGGTCCGCATGTGTTAAGCAGTTCAATTACCTTCTCGCGAACTTCCGGCGGATTGCTGCCCAGCACTGTCGGTCCGCCTGCCTGCAGGAAATCGAAGTATTCATTTCCGTCAACGTCCCAGAGTCTGCAGCCTTCGGCCTTCTCGATGGCAATCGGGAAAGGATGATTGAATGCCAGATTGTGCTGCACTCCTCCCGGAATGATTGCGCCTGCCATGTCAGTCATTTCCTTTGACTTCATGCACTTTTTCTCGAAGTATTCCTGTTCATATTCGGCCAGCTTTTCAGGTCTGATCGAATAGATCGGTGCTTCTTTCAGTTCGTCCAGCTTTTTCGTTACGGCTGACGCGTCCAGATAATTTTCTTTCTTTATTGCAAATTCGTCGTTCATCTCATTTTCCTCGCGTATACTTATTTATATTCCTCGTACACCTTCGCAAAGGCAGGAAGTGAATTCACTATTGTCTCGTGTGCAACGCAGTATGCGATTCTCACATAGCCCGGGCAGGCAAATGAACTTCCCGGCACGATGAGAATATTGTGCTCCTTTGCTTTTGCACAGAAGGCCTTGTCATCTCCGCCCGGCGCCTTGACCCACATGTAGAATGCGCCTTCAGGATATACGCATGTGTATCCGATTTCGTTCAGCCCGTTGTAGAGGGCCTTCCTGTTTCTGTCGTAGGCGTCGATGTCGGTTTTGCAGTCAATGCACCTTGCCACAACTCTCTGAATCAGCGTCGGCGCATTTACATAACCGAGAACCCTGTTTGCTATGTTTGCCGCGTCGATGGCATTTCCGAAATCCGACATTTCGCTCGGGAATACCAGGTATCCGATTCGTTCACCCGGAAGAGACAGGCTCTTGCTCCAGGAGTATGCTACGACCGTATTGTCGTAGTACTTTGTCAGGTATGGTACTTCCGCGTCGTCGTAGGCCAGTTCTCTGTAAGGCTCGTCGGCGATGATGTAAATGTCTCTTCCCAGCTCAAGCTGCTTCTGCTTCAGCGTTTCCGCAAGTTTTTTTATGAAATCCTCACCGTAGATAACGCCTGTAGGATTGTTAGGCGAATTGATAATTACGGCGCGGGTTTTTTCTGTAATCACGTTCTCCATCTCGCGCAGATTCGGTCTGAAGGTTACCACGTCTGCCGGAACAGCCTTCAGAACTGCACCGTGATTCTTGGCGTAGTTTCCGTACTCTACGAAGTATGGTGCAAAGGCAAGAATTTCTTCGCCGGGATCAAGCAGCGTCTTTATTGCTACATTAAGTCCGCTGGCAGCACCGACGGTCATCACGATGTTCTGTGCACCGAAGCGGGTGCCGTGAAGTGAGTTCAGATGCTGTGCAACCGTCTCTCTTACATCCGCATATCCCGAATTGCTCTGGTTATACCCGTGGATAAGGAGACTGTCTTCTTCCTCTATGATGTCTTTTATTGCCTGGTTTACTTCAGCCGGCGCCGGTACACTCGGATTGCCCAGACTGAAATCGTAAACGTTTTCTCTGCCGTATTTTTCTGCCAGTCTTGCGCCTTCTTCAAACATTGCGCGGATGGCTGAATTGCCTTCAACGTACGGCATCATTGATTTTGCTGTCATGTCATTTCTCCTTCTTGCGCCTTTCCTGTGGCGCATATCTATACAGAATATATTATAGCATAATTCGGCACAAAAATAGAGGGGCAAATGCCCCTCTGTTCTTTTGCTTTTCAGTCCTGCTTTTGCACGAGCTTATTCTTTTCCTGCCTCCAGCTGTTCCATCGGAACGCTTTCTCTTCTGGCCCATCCGATGAGCATGATTACTGCGAATACGATCAGATAGAAAATGCATGCCATCTTGTGTGCAACTGCTGCTGCGATAACCATGAATATTGAACCTGCGATTGCCAGGATCAGCACGATGATGTTTCCTGCCGAACTGCCTTCCTTCCTGTATGATGCTTCTTTCTTCATCATCATGAGGAACATCGGGATGTACATTGCGTACAGAGTAATGATTGGAATTTCTGATGTGTCGAAGCAGAAAGGTCCGAACCAAGGAGCTGTCAGGTTAGCGCCGTAGAAGTATACCAGCCACCATCCTGCAACCAGCAGTGCGATTACTCCGCCTGATGTAGGCATGTTTGTAACAGGGTCAACCTGGCTGAACATCTTAGGGTTGTATCCCTTGCCTCTTACTGCCAGTGCGTAGAAGCCTCTTACGTTTGCCATTGTCAGTCCGTTCAGTACTCCGTAGCATGAGAATACGATGAGTACGAATACGCCTGTTCCACCGAGTCTGCTGAATACTGTAGCGAAGGCAATCTTGGCTGCAGCTTCGCCGCCGGCCATCATTGTTGCATTATCTACAGCACCGGAAATGCCGATGTAGTAAACGATGTAGATGAATACGATGATCAGTGTTCCCCAGAAGAGTGCCAGCGGCAGGTTCTTCTTGGAATCCTTGATTTCCGAGTTGATTGATGTTGCGCAAACCCATCCTTCGTAAGCGAATGATGTTGCACATACTGCTGTCAGCAGTGCGCTTCCTGCAGGACTTGCATCCTGAGCAACGTAGCTGAAGTTTTCAACAGTCATGCCGGTCTTCAGTCCGAAGATTGTTCCAACGATAGCCATGAGTACCAGTGGTACAAACTTGATTACAGTTGTGGCAACCTGAACCTTACCTGCAATGATCGGACTCAGTACATTGTTTGCATAAGCCAGAATCAGGAAGAATCCTGCAAGTACCATGCACTGTCCGCCGGTAATGTCCCAGCCGATAAGTACGCTGAAGTATCTTGCTGTGATCCATGCCAGAACTGAAGTCAGGCAAGGATAGTAGATTGCTGCCATGAACCAGCCTACAAAATATCCGTATTTTTCTCCGCACATTTCTTCAACGTAGTCAACAACGCCGTTGCACTTTTCGTGTCTTGATGCCATTACGCCGAATACGTATGCACATGATACCATGATTACGCCGCCGATGAGCCATGCCAGAATTCCCAGGCCGGTTCTTCCGTCGGTGCAGGTCAGAATTTTTTCTGCCTTAAAGAATACGCCGGAGCCGACTACAATACCGATTACGGTACATATCGCCGTCACCAGTCCGTAACGTTTTTCGAGTTGATTTTCCATAACATCTCTCCTAAATAATTGCTGCTGTTTTTATTGCGGGCCGTAAGCCTGCAACACGCTTATTATCTCATTTCGGCATATTGCCGTCAACAAAAATAATGTAAAGTTCCTACAATTATATGTAAATTTTTTCTCCTATATGTTAAATTTCTCTCCGTAGTTCTCCAGCACGTAATCCAGGTCCTTGTCTCCCCTTCCCGAAAGGGTCACGAGAATGGATTCCGGTTTGCCCACTTCACGGGCCAGCTTTATTGCATGAGCCAGGGCATGGGAGCTTTCGATTGCAGGAATGATGCCCTCGTATTTAGAGAGCATGACCAGTGCTTCAATCGCTTCTTCGTCGCTTACTGTTACATAGTTTACTCTGCCCTGATCTCTGAGCATTGCATGCTCAGGTCCTACTGACGGATAATCCAGTCCGCTGGCGTTTGAGTATACCGCTGCAGGTGCACCGTCTTCGTCTGCCAGCATGTAGCTGTTGAAGCCGTGCATTACGCCCTCTCTTCCGTATGTAATTGATGCTGCGTTCTCTCCGTAGCCGGCACCTCTGCCGCCCGGCTCAACGCCGATAAGCTCAACCGGATCCGCAATGAATGGAATGAAGGTTCCGATGGCATTTGAGCCTCCGCCTACTGCAGCCATCACCTTGTCAGGAAGGTGTCCCGTCTGTTCAATGAACTGTGCTCTTGCTTCCTGACCGACAACGCTCTGGAAGTCCCTTACCATGAGCGGGAACGGGTGCGGACCTGCCGCTGTTCCTATGCAGTAGATTGCATCGCGATACTCTTCGGCATAGGCGTTGAATGCTGCATCAACAGCCTCTTTAAGAGTCTTTGCTCCAAAGCTGACCGGAATTACCCTGGCACCCAGCAGCTTCATTCTGGCTACGTTCGGTGCCTGCTTGGCAATGTCCACCTCACCCATGTATATGTCGCACTCCATGCCGAAGTAGGCTGCCGCCGTTGCCAGCGCAACGCCGTGCTGTCCGGCTCCGGTTTCCGCAATCAGCTTTTTCTTTCCCATGTACTTGGCGAGAAGGCCCTCTCCCATGCAGTGGTTCAGCTTGTGGGCTCCCGTGTGGTTAAGGTCCTCACGCTTAACGTAAATCTGAGTCATTCCCAGAAGATTGGATAATCTCTGGCAGTGGTATGTAGGTGTAGGTCTTCCCTGAAAGTCCTTTCTGATGCGTCTCAGTTCAGATATGAACTGGGAGCTCTGTGCGATTGTGTTATAGCCGTCGGCATATTCCTGGAATGCCTTCACCAGTTCCGGATCGTCCATAAAGGCTCCTCCGTACTTTCCGAAGTATCCCTCTTCGTTTGGATACTCTTTTGTGTAGTTGTCATAATCTCTGTACTTGTTCATTATTTCCTCCTTATCCGGGGCTAAAAGAAAACGCCCCTGTCACGTTAACTAAAACGGGACAAAGACGTAATAATCTCTGCGGTGCCACCCGAATTGTCCTGCTGCCATCACAGCCGACCTCTCATTCAGTATGCCTCAGGAGTCCATTCGATTGCGGTTTTCGTCGCGACGCTTCCACTGTCCGCCGCTCGCTGGGGGCTACTTGCCTTTGCAATTTACTACTCTCCCTCACAGGCAACAATTATTAAATTGATGTTGATATATTACAACGGGCAATTTGCCTTGTCAAGAAATATTATGATTTACGGCAAATGAAAAGGGGACTGCGCATAGTACAGTCCCCTCTTCAAAATCGTAGAATTATTTGTATATTATTGTTTACATTTCAACGATTACTGATGTTCCCATTCCGCCGCCGATGCACAGAGTTGCAAGACCATACTTGCTGCCTCTTCTCTGCATCTCGTACAGAAGAGTAATCAGAATTCTGCAGCCGGATGCTCCGATTGGGTGTCCCAGAGCGATTGCGCCGCCGTTTACGTTAGTCTTTTCAGGGTCAAGTCCCAGATCCTTTCTAACTGCCAGTGACTGTGCTGCGAATGCTTCGTTTGCTTCTACCAGGTCGATCTGATCGATTGTCAGTCCAGCCTTTTCCAGGGCCTTCTTGGAAGCAGGTACAGGACCTACGCCCATGATTGATGGATCTACGCCGCCTGATGCGTATGATTTGATTGTTGCCATTGGCTTGATTCCCAGCTCATCAGCTTTTTCCTTGCTCATTACTACTACTGCAGCTCCTGAGTCATTGATTCCTGATGCGTTAGCAGCCGTTACGATTCCGCCGTCCTTCTTGAATGCCGGCTTGAGCTTGGCAACCTTTTCCATTGTGGATCCTCTTGTCAGGTGTTCGTCTGTATCGAAGATGATCGGATCACCCTTTCTCTGAGGAATTTCTACAGGAACGATTTCGTCCTTGAATACGCCTGCATCGATAGCCTTTTCAGCTCTGTTCTGTGAGATTACTGAGAACTCGTCCAGTTCTTCTCTTGTCAGTCCCCACTGTTCAGCTACGTTTTCAGCAGTCATTCCCATGTGATAGTTGTTGAATGCATCCCAGAGGCCGTCGTTTACCATCATGTCTGTCATCTTGGCATCAAACATTCTGGCTCCCCATCTTGCATCCTTCATTGCATATGCGGTTGCGGACATGTTCTCAGCACCACCCGCTACGATGATGTCAGCGTCTCCTGCCTTGATAATCTGTGCTGCCAGTTCTACAGCTCTCAGACCTGATCCGCAAACCTTATTAATAGTGAAGCAAGGAACTTCTACAGGCAGACCTGCATCCAGCATCATCTGTCTTGCAACGTTCTGTCCAAGTGCTCCCTGGAGTACGCAACCCATGATAACTTCATCAACCTGGTCCTTCTTCAGTCCGGCTCTGTTCAGAGCTTCCTCAATACATACTGCACCAAGTTTTCTTGTCGGTACGCCCTTCAGGCTTCCACCAAACTTACCAATAGCTGTTCTTGCTGCACTTACGATTACAACTTCTCTCATAATTTTTTGTCCTCCTTAGTAATATACTGATTCTGGGTATATCGTTTAAGTGTTGTTAATATTTTAACGGCCACGCCGCAAAAATCAATAGAACCCTTGCAAATGCTATAATACCATAGTTTTTCGAAAGGTCAAGGGTTTTTGCTAAAAAAGTGTTATTTTTTTCACAAATCTTACGTTTATTTAAAATATCCTATATATTTCTCAAGCAGTTTAACAGGTCTGTAAGAGAGCTTGGCCTTCCTCAGGTTAGGAATTCCCATATCCTCTTCTCTGTTGATGTACTTGGCCCATGAGGCCACATGCTTGCAGAATTCATTGTTTATGGCCTGGTAAAGGCCCCTGTATTCCACATTCGCCTTCTCGACGTGCTCAACCACCGTGTTACGTCCCAGACGTCCGCCGATTGCAATGGCCTCAATCTTGCCGTTAATGCGGATTGCACCGGCCCAGTAGCCGACCGCTTCAATGTTTCTGAAGACGTCTTCCATCGCCTCTTCTTCCATCTTCAGAAGTTCCATCTCATGCTCCGGCACTTCCTTGCGTGCATTGAATTCGGCAATGAAGTTCATTGCCTCATCTGCCATGTCGGATGTCATCTCAACATACTCGTATTCGTAATTCTTCTTGAAGTAGTTAAGGTGATTCTTCTTCGAATGGAAATCTCTGCCCTTAAGGTCGATCAGTTCCTGTGTCAGATATATGTAGTCATAGTTCGGTCTGTCGTCAACCCATTTGATCTCAGGCACAGCTTCTTTGATTATCTCCATGACATGGAAAGGCACCAGTCTGAGACTGAATTCATGCCCTCTTTCCTCGAAGTGTTCCTTAGCCATCAGAATGGTACGGCGCAGGGATTCCCTGTCGTATTCCCCCGTCTTCGTGAGAGGCGGGAACATGAAAGGCAGTTCTATCCCTTCTTCGAGTTCCAGATGCGATACGCCGCTGATGCACATGTAGTCGCCGACCATTTCCCAGCCGAACTGGTTGATATCTCTCCACATGTACTGTCCGCCAAAGGACAGCCCCGAAGTCTTATACTCGAAACCGTTCAGATACTCTTCGACAAACGCTCTGTTTTCAGTTGTTATCCGATTATCAAATAAATACATGTTTTGACTTACCCTATTTAACGATCTTTGATATCTCCCTGAATCCCTCTGCCTTTGAATCCTTAAGCAGCTCATAGAGAACCGATTCGTATGTGGTCATCACAGCGCCTGCGCGTTCCATTCTCTCGCAGGACCACATGAAGTCGTTCTGACTTCTTGAGGAAATGCAGTCAACGGGAACGTATACGTTGTATCCCTCTGCCAGCAGCTGTTCAACGGTCTGCTGCACGCAGATATGCGCTTCGATTCCGCATACGATTACATTCGGTTTGCTGGCAATCTCCAGCTGATTAACAAAGTCCACATGGCTCATGCAGCTGAATGTAGTCTTGTCGATTGCTTCAAATTCTCCTATTGCCGCAGCAACTGAAGGAACCGTTTCACCTATGCCCTTTGTGTACTGCTGTGTAACGATGTGCGGAATTCCCAGAACCTTGAGGCCCTCTGCCAGTCTGCACACCTTGTCTTCCAGTTCTTCCTTTCTGCTCATTGCAGGGAGCAGCTTTTCCTGAAAATCTATGAATACTGCAATTGTATCTTCTCTGTTGATTGTCATTTTCCTATCCTCCATTTTTCGATGTCTGCTTTTGCATACGTTGCCGTCATGTCTTTATGAAGAGGCGTAATCGATGCGTAGCCGTTCTGAATTGCCAGCACGTCTATCGTTTCCGTATCGTGTTCGTACACGATTGCTTCTCCGCCGTAAATGTAGTATGCCCTTTCCCCTTCTGTTCCGGCATACTGCACGTCATTGATGTATTCTCTGTCACCGATCACCGTGTATCGCACGCCTTTGATTTCATCCTTCGGCAGGTTCGGTGTGTTGATGTTGATCACAATCTCACTGTTCCATCTGCCGCCCGTTTTGGCAATGGTGTCCACCGCCAGGTCGCAGGCGTATTCGAAGTGGCTGGCCTGATGGCTGTCAACGGAGACCGCCACGGAAGGGTACCCCTGAATGCTGCCTTCAACTGCCGCACCTACGGTTCCCGAATAGACCGTGTCCGTCCCGACATTGCTGCCGTGATTTATTCCGGCGAATACCATGTCAATCTTTATTCCCTTGTCTCTCAGAATCTTTTCGCCAAGTGCAACGCAGTCGGCAGGCGTCCCGTCCATCGCAAAAGCAAGCTCTGCATTTCTGTAATCAACCTGCCAGACAGGAACCTTCCTGCCAAGTGTTATTGCGTGACTCACGGCGCTTCTCTGTCCGTCCGGAGCGAAAACATACACATCCGCTCCCGCTCTCTCGTGAAGAGCATCCACAAGTTCGCGAAGACCGCGGGCTTCGATTCCGTCGTCGTTTGCTACAAGTATGTTCATGTTGCTGATTATATCATCTTAATTTCATTAGATAAAGCGGTTTACCGATAGTAGATATAATATCAAAGGCGGGCCGGCTAAGCGACCCGCTCCGTTAAGCATCTTCTGCCGGTTGTTAAATTAATCACCTGTTGCGATGTATGGCTGAAGTGCGCCGGCCACCGTTGGCATAGGCATTGTCTGAACCCATACGTGACCAGGGCCCGATACTACAGTGTTGAACAGGCCTTCTCCGCCTAGAAATACGTTCTTGGCTCCCTGTATTCTAACCGTTTCCAGATCGCAGCTTGCAGTCATTGCTGCCAGGTGACCCGAGTCGAGGACAAGCTGCTGTCCCGCCTCAAGCTCATATTCAATAAGGGATCCGTCAAACTCGCCGAAGAATGTGCCTTCACCGCTTATGTGCTGCATGACGAAACCTTCACCTCCGAAGATTCCCGTCTTAACCTTCTTGTTTACATATGCGGAAAGAGTTACACCCTCCGTTCCTGCCAGGAACACGTGCTTCTGACAGATCAGTTCCTTGCCCGGGCCGATTTCAAAAGCCTTGATGTTTCCCGGGAAAGATGATGCAAAGGCAATCATTCCGGGACCGCCCTGAGCCGTATATCTGTTCATGAAAAGACTCTCTCCTGCAAACATTCTGCCGATGGCCTTTCTGGCACCTCCGTTTGAGCTGGTCTCCATCTGCATGTTCGGAGACATCCACGACATTCCGCCGCCCTCGGTAACCATTGTTTCTCCCGCTTCGAGCTGACAGATTACAACAGGCAGATTGTCGCCTTTGATTTCATATTTCATAGTGCTCTCCTTTCGTCATGCTAGTGCATTTCGTTATATATGTTCCATTGTTAAAAAGCTTTATTACCAGAAGCCGCCGCCTCCGCCACCGGCACCACCGCCGGAGAAGCCGCCACCTCCGCCACCGGAGAAGCCACCGCCTCCGCCGGAGAAGAAACCGCCGCCACTGTCTGAACCGCTGCTCCAGTCTCCCTTAGGCATTGCAGATACGACTGAATGACCCAGCTCTGTTGAAATGTTGTTCATTGCGCTTCCCATGTACATGGCAGGAATGAAGGTTCCGCTGGAATCCGTTTCAAACCAGCCCGGAATTTCAATGTGAATGTTTTCAAACTTCTTCGCCCACTTGTCTGTCAGACCGAGCACGTATGCATACGGCAGAACGCTGTAGAAATATTCAGGGTCCTCTTCAACAAGCTCGTTGAGCTTTTCAAGTTCGGCTGTTTTTATGAAGTTCCTCAGCCCCATGATTTTGCCCATGAGTGCATATGAATGGTCTGAAAGCCTGTCGTAGTATACGTTCAACACATGGCATGCCGCCAGCACAAGGAACATTACCATTCCAATGGATCCGCTCGCAAATGACTCGCCCCAGCCGAATGCGGCTCCCATGAGGAACAGAGCATCGATGAGCCAGTATACACATCTGATAAAACGTTTGCCTGTAATTTTTCCTGAATTTCTGTTTCTGTAGCTCTTTCTGAGTTTGCCGGCCATGAATGCCGCCACAACTCCGAGCAGTGCCCCGGCCACGCCAAGACCTTCATCTCTGAGAGTGTATGCCTCTGCAAGGAATGCCATCACTATCGGAATGATGTACAGCACAATGCCTCCGATTCTCTGCATCCATTTGCTCTTTTCCGGCATTACAGGTCCGACCGTATCCTCAAGAACAGTGCAGGCCGAAAGATATTTTTCTCCGAAACGCATTCCCATATGATCGCTGTCTGCAACAGTCTTGTCATCGTAGAAAATACCCTCAAACAGAGTTTTGGCAAAGCTTTTCTCGTTTTCGTCAATATCTTTGACCTTAATGAACCGGAAGTCCTTTTTCTTTTCTTTTATTTTCAGATAGCCCTTCTGGGCGAAATACATGAACATGGACATCATGTCCTTCTTGTCCAGGCTTCCGTCGATTATCAGGCCGATTTCCGCAGGAGTTACGCCTTCAGGCGGATGGAACTCAACAGTCTCAACAATATGCTGTCTTCTGCCGAAGAACATCCATACTACAGCAAAGGCAATCAGCGCCAGTATTATTATCACCAGGGCCGCAGGCCTGGTTGCACCGTTGTCCTTCTGACCAACCCAGTAGCCTTCAGGCAGCCTGACCATGAGCGTTATGCCTTCGCCCTTCTCAAGATTGTCAGCACTGACTCTGAGGGTTTTGCCGCCATCATAATCCCACTTGACATTGTCCGGAAATTCCTGAGAGCCGTAGGTTCCGCCGTAAATGGTAACGGCGTCTTTGTTTATCTTCTTAGGGAGATGTACTGTAATCTCCGATGATTCAATCGGTGTCTGCCAGTCAGTAGGGAGCAGGTCAATGTAAAGGAGATCGTAATCCGTCTCCCTGTCGTCCCTCATGGTAATGGTGTATCCGTATTTGAATTCATGATCGCCATTGATGTATTTTTCTCCCGATCCCATCTGGAGAATGTAGAACCCTTCTTCACTGCTGGCCGAAACCGGGTCTGATGAACACCATCCATCATTAACGGTCTCTTTAATCCCATCCCATTTTTCCGGAATGTTTCTGTAGATTCCGTGTCCCGGTGTATTGAAAACAGTGCCGACGGTTTCCGTAAATTTATAGCTGTTGTTTACGTATACTTCTATGTCAACGTTGAAGTATTTCGTCTCACGTGCAGGAAGCTGTTCACCCTCATCATCTTCTCCCAGCTGAACAGCAAAAGCAGCCGAAGGCACGGCAAAAGCCAGCACCATCAGCAGCACGGTTAATGTTGTTATTATCTTTTTAGTCATTGGGTTTTCCATCTGAACAATATCCTTTCTGATATGAATTATATCATACCAACAGGACATTTTTCGTACAAAAGTCAACTTCTGTTCATTTCGGTCAGATGCTTCCAGTACCTTACGGGCATGAAATTTCTCTGGCATCTCGGATTGATTCGTTCCTTTATCGCTATGTTATCGAAGTATGTCTGCCACAGGTGCTGATAGTCAATTTCATCCTGCGACAGCTCCATTACCGTTCCGTCAGGCGTTACAACACCGCCGCCTGCAAGCCGCTCCCCGAGAGGTGTCACGTACCAATGGCCTTCATAGGCTACAATCGCCTTGTTTCTGCCTGCATCTCTTATCACAAGCGGGTCGTGCCTGAATCTCTCGGCGAAGTGATGTGCCGCCAGTTCGAGAACATCGTTGTCCGGTTCGATTTCCGCATAGAGAACCTGCTGTCCTGCCTTTGCATCCAGAACTTCAAAGCGTACGAATTCCAGCATGCGTTCCTGCTCAAATCCCACCTTTTTGTTCAGAACATCCATGTCGTGAACCGCCGGATTGCCGTGAAGGGATCCCAGCTGATGTCCTTTCTGAAAGCCCAGGAGAACATATCTGAGAATCTTGTTTTCCTTATCCGGGTCGCAGGAAAGGTATGCCCTGTAAATGCTCCTTAATGAATATGTGGATATTTTGTTTTCAATAGCTTCGTATACCCTGGTGGCCTTGTCCTCCTCCGTTTCCACTTCCATGTAGCCGTGGAGCAGACTTGGCTGATAGTCCTCTCTTCGGTATATGCCCGCAGCCCTGTCAGTGTAGTAATGGTGATAGATGCAGGTAAGGATGCCCTCGAAACTGCCGTCATACAGGTAATCTCTCATCTAAATCACCCCCGCCAGGGAGAGCTTTTCCCGGCGCTCCCCTTCTTCGATTTTCTGCCATGAGCTGTCGTAAGCCAGCAGATTCCCTCCGCTGTCAAACATGCTCATCTGGAGCCCACTCTCCATCTGCAGCATTGAATTCCTGATTGTTTCCGGCTCAAATTTTCTGTTGCCGTAGTACCTCCCGCAACACAGGATGAAATACCTGGCCCGCTTTAGTACTACGCCCATCTTCTTGAGTTCATCATATCTGACAGCCGCGAAGCGTCTCTGTCTTATTATTCTCATCGCCGATTTATGCCCGATTCCCGGTATTCTCATCAGCTCCTCATAGGATGCCGTATTGACTTCCACCGGGAATTTATCCAGATTCCTGAGTGCCCAGGTAACCTTCGGATCAAGGTCCGGATCCAGATTCCCATCGCCCCTGGCGAAGAGCTCACTGACACTAAAGCCGTAGAATCTCAGAAGCCAGTCAGCCTGATAAATCCGGTGTTCTCTGGCAAGAGGCGGCGCCGTCTTTTTGTCAGGCAGAATAGGTGAGTTCACCACAGGAATGTAGGCAGAATAATATACGCGCTTCATCTTAAATGTCCTGTAAAGGTTTTCGCTGGTCGTAAGGATGCTCTCATCCGTTTCCCCGCCGGCACCGATTATCATCTGCGTGGTCTGCCCCGCAGCAGCGAAGGTCCCTCTCCCGGGAACCGCCGGAAGGCCGGCTCTGCCTGCAGTAACAGCATGGCCCGTCGATGCTCCGCCGCTCAGATAATTCTCCGAACTGTTCAGCTGCTGCCCCTTGAACATGGTCCCCGGTCCCTTCAGCGAATTGGTCTCAATCAGAGTGTTGGTTATCTGCCGCATCGGTGCGAAAATCTGCTTCGGCTTTTTCTGGGGCGCGAAGGCCTCCAGGCTTTTGCTCGTAGGCATCTCGATGTTCACGCTGAGCCTGTCCGCAACAAGCCCTATCCTGTGCAGTATTTCCGGCGAAACACCCGGAATTATCTTGGCGTGAATGTATCCGGAAAAGCCGTATTTATAGCGCAAAAGCTCCAGACATTCGAGTATTCTCTCCGCCGTGTAATCCGGCGATACTTCGACTGCTGAGCTTAAGAAAAGTCCCTCTATGTAATTCCTTCTGTAGAACTCCACTGTCAGCCTGGCCAACTCATCAGGCTCAAATGAAGCCCTCGGAAAATCATTTGTCCTCTTGTTTACACAGTATTCGCAGTTGTACACGCACCTGTTTGTAAAGAGAACCTTGAGAAGAGAAATGCATCTGCCGTCCGCAGCCCAGGAATGACAAATGCCGGCAGCGTGGGCGTTTCCCATTCTGCCGTTAGCCTGACGGTTCGACCCGCTGCTCGAGCAGGACACATCATACTTGGCGCTGTCAGCCAGGATTTGCAGCTTTTGCATTAAGAGTTCTTCCATGAACTCATTATATTACTAAACAAACAGTTGTTCAAGAACATTTATTCGCATTGGGTCCGGCAATAAAATTTGTAATCTTATCTAGAATATTACTCTTATCTCCGTTCCCTTTCCCGGAACGCTTTCAAGCTCAATGTCTGCACCAAGTCTCCAGGCCGACCGCTTAACAATAGTAAGACCAAGTCCCGTGCCTCCTGTTTCCGAAGATGCGCTTTTATCTACCCTGTAAAAACGCTGGAACACCTTGTCCTGTTCTTCGTATGGAATACCGATTCCCGTATCCTTCACAGTAAGCACAGGCCGGGAATCGGAATTAACTGAAACATACACATTTATAGATCCACCTGATTCAGTAAAGCGCAAAGCATTATCTATCAGATTCTCAGCAATGCATCCAAGAAGCTTGCTGCTGGCATTCAGAATAGTGTTTTTGTCACATACTCCAGGTGTTTCCAGTTCCAGAGACACCCCTTTCATCTCCGCCATGTTTTTAAATGATGTCACAACATCGCTGACCACAGCACAAATATCAACGTCTCTCTTCTCAAATATTTGTCCCGGATCGTCAAGCCTGCTAAGAGCAAGGATTTCATTTACCATGCTAAGCGTTTTCTGTGCCTCCATGTGTATTCTGAACCCGAACTTCCTGGCATCCTCCCCTGCAGCCATACCATTTGCAATCAGTTCCGAATATCCCAGAATTGAATGCAATGGGGTTTTAAGCTGATGTGTTACATTTGCGCAGAAATTGATTCTGGCATTTTCCGCTTCCTTCTGCAGGCGTTCCTTTTCCTTGCTTGTACTCATTTTTTCACTTCCAGTTTGTATCCCACACTACGCAACGTGCTGATTCTGACTCCCTCAGTCCCTGCCGCTTTTAATTTTGATCGTAAGGTCCCCACATGTACATCTACTGTTCTGGACTCTCCAATATATTCTATTCCCCATATATTCTCAATAATATGTTCTCTGGAAAATGCTATCTCCGGATTATTCATGAACATATGGAGAATTTCAAACTCCTTAAATGTGAGTACAACAGGTTTTCCATCCACCGAAAGCTCTCTTTTCTCCGGATTGATGCTTATGTTACCAAGAGTAATCGCAGCCGATGCATTTCCACTGCTTCGCCTAAGCACCGCTCGTACTGTAGCAGTAAGTTCCATCATCCCAAAAGGTTTTGTCAGATAGCTGTCCGCTCCTAGATCAAGACCCTGTACTTTATCTATTTCAGAGCCCATTGCAGTAGCGAGTATTACAGGTATGTTACGTGTATCCGTTCTCTGACGAAGCTCCTTCAATATCTCGATGCCGTTTTTTCCGGGCAGCATAACATCAAGAACAATCAGTTCAGGGAGCTCTGTTTTCAGGGCTCTCTCAAATTCTGTACTGTCACAGAAGCCCTTTGCCTTAAGGCCGGAATTATTAAGTGTGTAAACCATCAGGTCACACATTATATTTTCATCCTCTACACAGTAAATCATACTATTATTGTAAACCTGTTGTACTCATTCTTCAACTATAACGGTCTATTTCAGTTATTTCTCCTTATAGTATAACTGGCATGAACAAAACCCCTCATAATCCGGATCTGCTATCTGCTGAAGAAATTCCGAACAGACACACTTGTTCTCTTCGGATTTAACCACCTTGCATGGGCAATAACCTCCGGTTCTTTCAAGGCCGATCTTTATTGAATCAGCCATTTCCTTGTTTCTGTTTTCTCTAACTAACATTCCCTTTTCCCCTATTATTTTCTGTCCTTCAGATTCTTCCAGGATCCGCTGTTTCCGGAGCATGATTTAGCCTCCGGCAATGGTTTCTTTCCCCTTCTTTCGCGCTCTCTGTCCATTTCTTCTCTGAGATTAACAGATGAGAAGCTCTTTTCATTATTCTTCTTTTTCATAATCATCTCTCCTTTCCTCATTTTCCTTTTATATTAAAGCTCCTTTTCTTTTGAGCTGTGTATAAAGAATAACCCGCAAACTACAGAAA
>JAKSSG010000023.1 GCA_024403185.1 Clostridia bacterium | reverse complement strand
TTACTCATCTAATGGCGCTCATCGATCTGGCAAAGAAGAAGGGCGTTGAGAAGCTGGTCGTTCACTGCTTCCTTGACGGACGCGATGTGCCGCCGAGATGTGCACTGAAATACATGGACATGCTTACGGAACACATGGAGAAGACCGGACTTGGCAGAGTGGGAATAGTAAGCGGCAGATACTACGCAATGGACAGAGACAAGCGCTGGGAGAGACTTGAGAAGGCTTATGATGCCATGACAGTCGGTGAAGGGCTTCATGCGGCTACAGGGCAGGCTGCCATCGAAGAGGCTTACGGCCGCGATGAAAACGATGAATTTGTTCTGCCGACCATAGTTGACGGAGACGGCGCGTATGCGGACGGATTCGTTAATGACGGCGATTCGATAATAATGTTCAATTTCAGACCGGACAGAGCCCGCGAGATTACGAGAGCTTTTATGGACCCTGAATTTGATAAGATGGCATTCAAAAGAAAGAAGAAGGTCAGCGATATATGCTACATATGCATGACACAGTACGATGCTGAAATGCCGAATGTAACTCTGGCATATCCGCCGGAAACACCGGCAAATACCCTTGGTGTATACATTTCGAATCTGGGACTTAAACAGCTGAGAATTGCCGAGACTGAGAAATATGCGCATGTAACGTTCTTCTTCAATGGAGGAGTTGAAGAGCCGGAGAAGAACGAGGACAGAATTCTTGTCCCTTCACCGGGCGTTCCGACCTACGACCTGCAGCCTGAGATGAGTGCACCTCAGATAACGGAGAAGGTCGTTGAGGCTGTAAATAGTGATAAATACGACCTTATTATCCTGAACTACGCAAATGCGGACATGGTCGGCCATACGGGAGTAATGGACGCTGCAGTAAAGGCAATTGAGACTCTTGATGAATGTGTGCCGAAGGTTGTTGATGCGGTGCTGGCAAAGGGAGGACAGATACTTCTTACTGCTGACCACGGAAATGCCGATGTAATGGTTGCGGAAGACGGCAGTCCGATGACCGCTCATTCGCTCAGCGAGGTGCCGCTGGTTAACATATCAGCCGACTCTGCACCCCTTAAGGAAGGCGGAAGACTCTGTGATCTGGCACCGACTCTTCTTAAATTGATGAATCTGGATATTCCTGCAGAAATGACGGGAAAGCCGCTTGTATAGAAAAAGGAGGAAAAAATGAAGATTTTGCTTTTATCGGGAAGCCCGAGAAAAAACGGAAACTCATCAGCGATGGCTGATGCATTTACGGCAGGTGCCGAGAGCGCCGGTCATGAAGTAGTCAGATTCGACGTGGCAAAGATGAACATCGCCGGATGCCAGGGTTGTGAATACTGCCATACTCAGGGAGATGGACAGTGCATACAGCAGGATGACATGTATGAAATCTACCCGCATCTCATGGACTGTGATGCAATAGTATTCGCATCTGCAGTATATTACTGGACACTGACAGCACAGCTTCAGGCTGCACTGCACAGATTCTATGCAATAGGCAAGCCTGCAAAGGCAAAGAAGTTCGCATACATGCTCAGCTCAGGCTCACCTGACGTATACGATGCGATTGACAGTCAGATGAAGGATTCATTTGGCTTCATGGGAATCGAGATTGCCGGAAGAGTTGTGGCAAATGATGTAGCAGGTGAAAACAAGTCACCAGCCAAACTGGCTGAATGTACAGCACTGGGAGCAAACCTCTAAGGAGTATAAGACATGGACTGGACAAGGGAACAGGGATTAGCAATTGACACAACGGGAAAGAACATTCTCGTATCGGCAGCAGCGGGGTCAGGAAAGACCACCGTTCTTGTCGAGCGCATAAAAAATCTTGTAATAAATAAGGGAGCGGACATTGACCGCTTCCTTATTACTACGTTTACGAAGGCCGCCGCATCTGAAATGAGGGAACGTCTTGAGAAGGCGATTCGAAAAGAAATGGATGCACCGGGTGCGGACAGGGCAAGGCTGAGCGCACAGCTGCAGCTTCTGCCGGGGGCAAGCATCGGAACATTTCATTCCTTTGCAATAAACATTATCCGTCAATACTTCTATCTTACAGATCTTGAACCGGGATTCGGTGTCGCTGATGATGTTCAGGGAGAGATAATGAAGCGAGAGGCTCTGGATGAGGTCTTTGAGCGCAGATACAACGAGGACTATGACAGATTCAGGGAATTCCTGCTCAGGTACAGCAGCGACAAGGGTGATGACAGACTGAAGGACAATATCCTCGACACATACAGGACACTGATCAGCATCCCGGATTACATTGACTGGGCCAGGGAAATGGCAGCTAAACTGAGCAGTGATGACCCGATGATGGAGATCGACGGCTACAGAGTTCTCAGGGCGCAGGTTCTGGACAATCTGGAGGAGGCGGAAGAGATTTACTATGAGTTTGCCGAGAGCCTGAATGATCCGCTGACACCGGTTAACTACGGGATAGCACTGGATAATGCAAAGGCAATCAGCGGCATTTTTGACACTGTCAGAACGGCACTTGACGTGGATGTGGACTCGCTCAGAGAAGCGCTGAAAAGTTCGGCGGACCTTCTTAAATACAAGCTGCCATCTCAGCAGTGGAAGAAGGAAGGGCTGGGCGATGAGGACAGAAAGCCTTTCATGGACATAAAGAAGAAAGCCGACGATTGTAAAAACGCAGCAAAGAAGCTGCTTGAATCAGATATTGACAGGCTGAATCAGGACATGAAAGATGTCTCTGACGACACCTTTTACTACATAGACATAATCGAAGAGTTTGTGAATGTTTTCAGAGCCAGAAAGGCTGAGGACAATCTCATTGATTTTGATGACGCAATGCACTACGCAATCGCCATTCTCAAAAATGATGAGGCGGCAGAAGAGCTGAAGGAGAAGTTTGAATACATCTTCATTGATGAGTATCAGGACAGCAACTACCTTCAGGAGGTTATAGTTGGAAGAATAGCCCGCAGTGACAATCTTTTCATGGTTGGAGATGTGAAGCAGTGCATTTACAAATTCCGACTGGCAGAACCGGAAATGTTCATGGAAAAGGCAGAACTGTATGACAGTGAAGAGGAAACAGAAAGCATTCTCATCAATCTGAACAGCAATTACAGAAGCAAGAGAAGTGTAACAGAGCCTGTTAACGACATATTCACACGTGTAATGGAGGGATATGACGAGAGAGCCAGGCTAAACTGCACGGCACCGGATGAGTATCCGGGCATGCCTGCAAGACTGCACATTATCAACAGAGAGGAATTTGAAGACGACGCTCCCGAAAAAATCGAGGCGGAGGCGGCAGTCGTTGCCGGAATAATAAAAGAACGTCTGGGTCAGACAATATACGATGTTAAGACCGGCATTACCAGACCGCTCACACTGCGCGATTTCGCTGTCATTACCAGAAAGAACAGAGTCGTCGAGGAAATCGAGCGATATCTGATCAACGAAGGCATTGACGCCTACGGAGAAGGCAGCGGCAGGTACTTTGAAACCGTTGAAGTACAGGTCTTCATGAATCTGCTTAAGATCATAGTGAACATGAGGCAGGATGTTCCTCTGATTTCTGCAATGAGATCCGTGGTGTTTGGTTTTGCGGTAAGAGAGCTTGTTGAGATAAGGACTGCATGCAGGGAAGGCAGCTTCTATGATGCGGTCATGAACTATGCAGTAAAGGGCGAAAACGAAATACTGCGCGACAAGATCAGGAAAATGACAGAGACTGTTGACCTGTGGAAGGAAACGAGCAGGACGGTTCCTCTTGAGGATCTCATGAAGGTGATTCTCTATGATACTGGATATTACGATTACTGCAGCGGTCTGCCTGTAGGAGTTCAGAGAATATCAAATCTGCGCCTGATAGCCGAGAAGGCTGCAGGCTATGAGCAGATCGGTCATGGCGGTCTGTACGGATTCCTGAAATATGTTGAATCCATGGAGGAAAGCAATCAGAACGAGGCCGAGGCCAAGGTCATCGGCGAGAATGAGGACGTTGTCAGGGTAATGAGCGTTCACAAGAGCAAGGGTCTGGAATTTCCGGTTGTAATATTTCCGGATGCCTCCAGGGGAACGAAACCTAAGAATAACATGGGCGGAAGCATAACGGTTCACCGCGATTTCGGAATAGGACTGCTGAAAGTGAACAGGGAAGAGCACTGGCACAGGAAAACATTCCTGCAGAGGGCCATTGACTATACAAAGGAAAAGGAAAGCATAGAGGAAGAAATAAGAATTCTGTATGTTGCACTTACAAGAGCGAAGGACTGCCTTGAAATCATAGGCTCGGTTAAGACGGATGATAAACTTTCAGCAAAGGCATCAAGCAAGTCCTTCATGGACATGATGTACGGGCCTCTGACAGCCCGTCAGGAGGTTGAAACCATCACATACAGGGATTCGGGCGAGCTCGAGCAGAGACAGAGCTCAAAACGCCACACAGTTGATAATCTCTATACCAGAATAGAAGAAGCGGGGCGAAAACCGAAGACGGAAACCGACATTATGATAGGAAACAGGCTGTCATTTGAATACCCTTACGGGAAAGAAGGGGAAATAAGGCCTAAATATTCCGTTTCAGAACTGAACAGAGGCAAAGAAGAACGTGAGATTCCGGTTGCCGCATTTGAACCTGATGAGGAGAAACACATTCTCAGCGCTGCCGAAATCGGTACAGTAATGCACCTGCTCATGGAAAAAGCCGACTTTGAGCATGCGGAAAAGGAGGGAGAAGCATATCTGCAGACTCTTGCAGACAGACTGCTGGCCTCTGAAACAATAGGTGCTGCCGAATATGATGCAATAAACATAGATAATGCGGCGGCATTCTTCAAGACAGGGACAGGAAAGCGTGCTGCGGCTGCTTTTGCAGAAGGAAAGCTTGAAAAAGAGAAGGAATTTATCTTCGAGAAGGAGATTGAAGGTGTAAAAACCGTTGTACAGGGCATCATAGACTGCTTCTTTGAGGAAGATGATCAGCTGGTGCTGATCGACTACAAGAACAGCTACATGGGCGCCGGAAGGACCGTGGAGGACGTGGCTGACAGCTACAGCGGACAGATAGAACTGTACCGCCAGGCACTTGAAGGGGCAACGGGAAAAACCGTTAAAGAGGCCTATCTGTACCTCTTCGACACAGGCAGATTCATAAAGATGTAAAATGGGGCGGAAGCCCCATTTTTTTTGCAAAAAAATGTTGACAGTATGGGCTTCAGGTAGTACATTATGTATAGAAGTTAGCACTCGCAACGAATGAGTGCTAATAACATAAGGAGGCACGCAATGGATTTAACGGAGAGAAAATTAAAAATATTGCAGGCCGTCATCGCTGATTTCGTCAGAACTGCGGAACCGGTTGGGTCGAGAACCATCTCGAAGAACTATGAGCTGGGAAGTCCGGCAACAATACGAAACGAGATGTCAGACCTGGAGGAAATGGGTTATCTGACTCATCCTCATACATCATCGGGCAGAGTGCCTTCCGAGAAGGCGTACAGACTCTATGTCAACGAGATGATGAGCAAGAGGGAACTTTCCCAGGAGGAAAAGGATGCAATAGCCAAAGGCTTGTACGAGAATGTAAATGAGCTTGAAAATCTCATAGAGAGAGCGGCCCATGTTCTTTCGGAGATTACAAACCTGACTGCCTTTGCACTTACCCCGGGAACAGAGCAGGACAAGCTCAAGTACATAAATCTTCTTCCGGTTGATGAACAGACCGTGGTTCTCATGCTTGTATCCGACAGCGGCAAGGTAAGCAACACGGCTGTCAGACTTGATAAGCCGGCATCTGAAGAGACTCTGAGGATCCTGGCCAAGAACATGACATACAACTACAGCGGCAAGACCCTGAGCGAGGCACTGACCATAGACATTATCAAGACCTTCAAGGAAGATGCCGAAGCCATGGCAATGTTTGAACATTCAATAGCGCCGAGCTTCATAAGAACCCTTGAGGACATGCTGAATGTAAATCTGTACATGGACGGACTTACGAACATCTTCGCACTTCCTGAGTACAGCGATATCAACAAGGCAAGGACATTCTTCGAAATGGTAAACCGCAAGTCGGACATTACCCAGAAGCTCATTTCGAGAGACGACGGAATAATGATTACCATCGGAGGAGAAAATCAGGACGAGGAACTCTCGGACTGCAGCGTAATCACCGCAACCTACCATGTTGACGGCAAGATGGTCGGCAAGCTGGGTGTCATTGGACCTACGAGAATGAAATACGACGAAGTAACATCCGTTGTTGAATATCTTACAGAAAATATCAGCAAGGCATTCATGCTGCCGGAAGGAGAAGATGATGACTGAAAAGAAGAAAGATGAATTGCAGGAAGAGATTGATGAAAAAGCAGACGAGACTGCTGAAGAAATAGAAGAAAAGGAGGATTCGGGAAAAGAGGAAACTGAGATTAATGAAGAATCAAAGGAAGAGCCTGAAGAACCGGCGGAAGATGAGAATGTAAAGTACCTGAGACTGATGGCAGACTTCCAGAATTACAAAAAAAGGGTAGAAAAGGAGAAGAAAGATCTTTACGCCTATGCCAACGAAAATATCATGAACGATTTGCTTACTGTTCTGGATAATTTCGAAAGAGCCCTTGACCATGATGACGGCGAGGGATTCAAGGAAGGTGTCGAGATGATTTTCAAACAGCTGGGCGACGCACTCGAGAAGTCGGGCCTGACCGAGATACCGGCGCTTGGCGAGGAGTTCGATCCTCAGAAGCACAATGCGGTAATGACAGAAGACACTGACGAATACGAAAGCGGAAAGGTCAGTGGAGTAATGCAGAAAGGATACACATTGAACGGAAAGGTAATAAGACCGTCAATGGTTAAAGTAGCAAACTAAGGAGGAAAAATACAATGGGAAAAGTTATAGGAATCGATTTAGGAACAACTAATTCATGCGTGGCAGTTGTTGAAGGTGGAGAACCTACTGTAATCACAAATGCAGAAGGCATGAGAACAACACCGTCAGTTGTCGGCTTTGCAAAGAACGGCGAAAGACTGGTAGGTGAAACAGCAAAGAGACAGGCAATTACAAACCCTGACAGAACTATCGCATCAATCAAGAGACACATGGGCGAAGCCTATGACATCACAATTGATGACAAGAAATACACACCGCAGGACATCAGTGCAATGATACTGGCAAAGCTCAAGGCTGATGCAGAGGCATATCTCGGTGAATCAGTATCAGAAGCGGTAATCACTGTTCCTGCATACTTCACAGACAGCCAGAAGCAGGCAACAAAGGATGCCGGCAAAATCGCAGGTCTTGAAGTTCTGAGAATCATAAACGAGCCTACAGCAGCATCACTGGCATACGGAATCGACAAGGCTGAACAGGCACAGAAGATTCTGGTTTATGACCTGGGCGGCGGTACATTCGACGTATCAATCCTGGAACTGGGCGACGGCGTTCTGGAAGTACTCGCTACAAACGGCGACACAAAGCTGGGCGGCGATGATTTTGATGAAGCTCTGCTGAACTTCATGGCAGACAGCTTCTCACAGGAAAACGGAATTGACCTGAGAAAAGACAAGATGGCAATGCAGAGACTTAAGGAAGCTGCAGAAAAGGCAAAGAAGGAACTGTCAAGCGCACAGACTACAAACATCAACCTGCCGTTCATCACAGTAAGTGAAGCAGGTCCGCTGCACATGAACATGGACATTACAAGAGCCAAGTTTGATCAGTTGACTTCACACCTGGTTGAAAGAACAATCGAGCCAATGAGAAAGGCAATGGCTGATGCAGAAGTAACAAACAACGACATTGACAAGGTTATCCTGGTTGGCGGTTCAACAAGAATTCCGGCCGTACAGGATGCGGTTCAGAGAGTAACAGGCAAGGAACCTTTCAAGGGTATCAACCCTGACGAATGTGTGGCAATGGGTGCTGCAATTCAGGGCGGAATCCTCAAGGGTGAGGAGAGCATGGGCTCTGACATTCTGCTGCTGGATGTAACTCCGCTTTCACTTTCAATCGAAACACTGGGCGGAGTTGCCACAAAGCTGATTGAAAGAAATACTACAATTCCTACAAAGAAGAGCCAGATCTTCTCAACAGCAGCTGACAACCAGCCTGCAGTAGACATTCACGTAATGCAGGGTGAAAGAGACATGGCTGCAGGAAATACTACACTGGGAAGATTCCAGCTTACAGGAATTCCGCCTGCTCCACGTGGAATTCCTCAGATCGAAGTTACATTCGACATCGACGCTAACGGCATCGTAAACGTAAGCGCCAAGGATCTGGGAACAGGCAAGTCACAGAACATTACAATCACTTCATCAACAAATCTGAGCGATGATGAAATCAACGCAAAGGTTAAGGAAGCTGAACAGTTCGCAGAAGAAGACAAGAAGAGAAAAGAAGAAGTTGAAGTCAAGAACCAGGCTGAAACTCTGATTTACGAAACAGAAAAGAACGTTAAGGAACTCGACACAGCACTGTCAGAAGAAGAAAAGAACGACATCAATGCTGCCAAGGAAGCTCTCCAGAGCGCACTGAACGCAAACAACATTGATGATATCAAGGCAAAGACAGAAGCGCTTACAGAAAAGTTCCACACTATCTCAGCCAAGATGTACCAGCAGGCACAGCAGGCTCAGGGAGCTGCAGGCGCAGGTCCTGACATGAGCGGCATGGGCGGTGCAGCAGGCGGCGCTGCTCCTGGCGGAGATGACAATGTTGTTGATGCAGACTTCGAAGTTGTAGACGACGAAGAAAAATAAAGCATTCGTACATTAAAAATTAAGTGTTGAAATGATGAGAAGTGGATGAGATAGTTGCGCGAGGACAGAGCGCAAGCGTTCAACGGAGCAACTAACTCATTCACTTAACGTGTATTGCAGAGGTTATAGTTTTAATGGCAGAAAAACGAGATTATTACGAAGTCCTAGGCCTCAAGAAGGGCGCCAGCGATGATGAAATCAAAAAAGCTTTCAGAAAGCTTGCCATGAAATATCATCCTGACAAAAACCCTGACGACAAAGAGGCGGAGGAAAAATTCAAGGAAATTAACGAAGCATACGCATGCCTGTCGGATACCGAACAGAAATCGAAATATGACAGATTCGGGCACGCAGGTGTAGATCCTAACAGCTTTGCCGGAGGATTTGGCGGAGCCGGAGGTTTTGGCGGCTTCGAGGATATATTCAACATGTTCGGCGGCGCATTCGGCGGCGGCGGAGGTTTTGGTGGCTTTGGCGGCTTTGGCGGAAGTCAGGGCAGACGAAACGTTGCCAGAAAGGGCAATGACATTCAGAAGTCAATGACCATTACTTTCAAGGAAGCGGCCTTCGGAACAAAGAAAAAGATCAAGCTTACCAAGCTTGTAAAGTGCAAGACATGCGGAGGAACCGGCGCAACACCGGGAACATCCAAGAAATCATGTCCTAGATGCGGCGGAACGGGAGAAATCAGAACTCAGCAGCAGACTCCGCTTGGAGCCTTCATGAGCGTTTCACCGTGTCCTGACTGCGGAGGGACCGGCGAAATAAACGAGAACCCTTGCAGGGACTGCAACGGAACAGGAAGAGTCAAGGATACAGTCAGCATTTCGGTAAACATTCCTGCAGGTGTTGATAACGATTCTGTAATTCCTATCAGAGGACAGGGTGAACCGGGAATCAACGGAGGACCTGACGGAGATCTCTACATAGTGCTGAATGTTAAACCTCACAAGCTCTTTGAGCGAAGGGGTTCGGACCTGTGGCTCGAGATTCCGATTTCATTTGAACAGGCGGCTCTGGGTGATGAAATAATCGTTCCTACACTTGAGGAACGCATCAAATACAAGGTTCCGGCAGGAACTCAGCCCGGAACCATATTCAGACTCAAGGGCAAGGGAGTCAAGAGCCTGAGAAGCGGCAGGAAGGGTGACCTCTTCGTCAAGGTATATCTGGAAGTGCCGACCAGACTCAACAAGAAGCAGAAACAGGCAATAGAAAACATGGGTAAGGAAGTCGGAGCGGACTGCTATTCTAAGAAGACCGGCTTCATGGATGCAATAAAGGAGTTTTTCTCATAATGAGTTACACAGAATTAAAAGTACACGCGACAAAAGCGGGAATTGAAGCAGTAAACAATCTCTTCATGCAGCATGGAATCAGCCAGGTTGCCATCGATGATCCGACGGATCTGGATGACATCATGAACAAGGAGCATGAATACGACTGGGATTACGTTGACGACAGCCTTAAGGCAAATACAGACAGAGAGCCGACCATTTCGGCATTCTTTGAGGATAATGAAGAAAACAGAAAACTCATTTCCGAACTGAAGGTCAAGCTGATGATGCTGAAGGCTGATGAACAGTACGATGTATTCGGAAAAGGTGTAGATTTCGGACGCCTCTATGCGGAATCCATTCCTGTACAGGACGGCTGGCAGGATGCATGGAAGGAAAACTTCAAGCCGACACAGGTTACGGACAGAATCGTTGTTAAACCTACATGGGAAGAATATGATGCAAAGGCAGACCAGCTCGTTCTGGAAATAGATCCGGGTATGGCTTTTGGAACAGGAACCCATGAGACTACCAGTCTTTGCATGAAGATGCTTGAAAAATACCTGAAGCCTGAGATGAAGGTGATGGACGTTGGCTGCGGAAGCGGAATTCTGTCGATCAGTGCAGCGCTTCTCGGATGCAGCGACATACTGGGAATCGAAATAGATCCTGATGCCGTAAAAGTTGCTCAGGAGAACGTCTGCCTGAACAAGGTGGAAGACGCCGTAAAAATTCAGGAAGGCGATCTCACAAAAGGGGTTGCCTATAAAGCGGACATCATTGTAGCGAACCTGATGCATAATCTTGTAATGGAACTGGCGCCTAGTGCCAGAAAGCACCTGAACAAGGAAGGCATTTTCATTTCATCGGGCATTCTCGTTGAAAAGAAGGAACAGGTTGCAAAGGCAATAGAAGATGCAAAGTTTGAAATCCTTGAAATACCTGAGGATGGCGAATGGTGTGCAATTGTTGCCAAAGCGAAGAAAAAGATTCTGGGGATATTTTAATGAGCAGATTTTTTGTCGGACCTGAAAACATAGGTTCAAAAATCATAATAATAAACGACAGAGATGACCTTCATCATATGGTGAAGGTTCTTCGTTTACGTGAGGGGGATGAGGTTGACATCTCAGACACAGTGGAATGGGAATACCATGCCAGGATAGTAGCTCTGGATAAAGAGGAGGCTCAGCTTGAAATTCTCGACAAGCAGGCATTCGCCGCTGAGCCCGCAACTGAAGTGACTCTTTTTCAGGGCATTCCTAAGGCCGGAAAGATGGAAACCATTATCCAGAAATGCGTTGAACTTGGCATTCACGATGTGGTTCCCGTATTCATGGACCGAACCGTTGTCGTGGACAGGGGCAATTTCGGAAAGAAGACGGAACGCTGGAACAAGGTGGCTGCTGAAGCCGTAAAGCAGTGCAAGAGGGGAATAATTCCGGAGGTTGGAGAACCTGTCAGGATGAAAGATGTTTATCCTGCCTTTGCAGATTATGACCTGGTACTGTTTCCTTATGAAAATGAAAAGTGTAAAACGATCAAGGAGGCGCTGCTGACGGCAGCTAATCCGATGTACGAGGAAATAACCGGAAACAGCCTTGAGAGGATTGCTGTAATAATAGGGCCGGAAGGCGGGTTTTCGGATGAAGAGGCTGAAGCCATAGTGAAGGCCGGCGGAGAATCGGTAAGCCTGGGTAAAACAATTCTCAGAACAGAAACCGCGGGAATGGCGGCCCTGGCAATGATTATGTATGAGCTAGAGCTCTAAACTGATTGTAAGATGATTCATTTGAAGGTATAATTACAGTGTGATAAAGCTTGACGGAGAATATAAATGAATTACTGGATAATATGTGATCTGCCGATAATGTGTCTGGCAATCAACATTTATTTGCTGATAAGTATAATAATCAACAAGGATGATGAGCAGGAAATGATAGTACTCAAGAGGGTACTGTTTTTTGCTGCTTTTTTTATTGCCTTCGACTGCATGCTCAGCCTTCTTGAGGTTGGACCGCTGAATCTTCCATATTCAGTTATTTACATTATTAACATTCTTTATAACATTGCGGGCTCAGGTCTGGCGCTGAGCTTCTTCAGATATTCACAGATCGTTTTCGGAGTTGAGACAATCGGCGGCAGAAAGAAGAGAAGGATAGTATCAAAGAAGCTTCAGCTAATGGGCGCATGCATGAGTATCTATGCCCTGGCCGTTGCCGTATTTGATGCATTTGCCTATAAAACAGACTGGTTTCTTATAAGAAAATCCGGCTCTTTTGACTATGGTCCGCTTGATATTTTATGGTATGTTTCAGTTTATCTTCCTATGGTTGTTTCACTTGTATTCGGAATTAAATTATTCTTTGACAAGAAGCATCATTCAAGCCGAGAGAAATACCTGCCGATAATCATATTTGGTCTGCTGATTGCCATCATGGCAGTTATTCAGCTGACTGTCAATGATTCATATCCTATAATTCCGATGGGTATTACCATGGCGCTGGTATTCATGTTTATCACTATCAGCGAAGCCAAGATTTCTCGTGATGAACTTACGAGAATAGATAACCGAAGACAGCTTTACCGTGATATGGAAAGCCTGATAGAACGAGGAAAAAAGGTAAGCTGGTATCTGCTTATGATGGATGGAGACGAATTCAAGTCAATCAATGACGGATACGGTCACAGCGAAGGTGACAGGGCTCTGATTAAAATAGCGGATATACTTAAGGTTTCCTGCAGAAAGCAGGATGCCAGAATATACAGATTTGGCGGCGATGAGTTCGTGGTTCTGAAGGAGACATCAGGCCAAACAAGGGAAGAATGTGACAGAGAAGTAGAAGAGTTCTGTCAGAGGATACGAAACAGATTCAATGAGTACAACGCTTCAAGCGGCAAGATGTATAAGCTCATGGTCAGCATCGGTTACGCCAAATACGGTGAAGTTGAAAATGATTCTGCCCGTGCACTGATTAACAGGGCGGATAAAGAACTATACAAGGCAAAGGGATATGATAAACGATAATAGAAGGGCTGCATTCCACACACTCGGATGCAAGGTCAATCAGTATGAAACGGCGGGAATGATAGAGATGTTCCGCAATAGTGGATATGAAATCGTCGGCGAGCAGGAGTTCGCCGATGTTTACGTTATCAATACATGTACTGTTACCGCCATGGCAGACCGCAAATCGCGCCAGTACATAAGACGCATGAAAAAGCTAAATCCCGACGCTATCGTTGCGGTTACCGGCTGCTATGTGCAGATCAGTCCCGAAGAGGTTGAAGCAATTGACGGGGTTGATATAATTGCCGGAATGAACGAGAAACACAGGATAATAGATTATGTTGAAGGCATGCGGAAGGAACAGGCGCCTGCGGTGGATGAATTCGTTGAAATGGGGCCTGTAACGAGCGCAGAAAACAGGACCCGTGCCTACATCAAGGTTCAGGAGGGCTGCAACAGATTCTGTTCATACTGCGTCATACCTTATGCCAGAGGCCCGGTAAGAAGCAGACCTCTTGACAACATAGTCGAAGAGGCAAAGGCTCTGATAGCCGCAGGATACAAGGAACTTGTACTTACAGGAATAAACACTGCACTGTACGGAATGGAGGAGGACCCTGACAGCTTCGGACTTGAACCTGTAATTGCAGCTGTTAATGAGCTGGAAGGAGATTTCAGAATAAGACTTTCCAGTCTTGAGCCTGCCGTTGTCAACGCTGAATACGTGAAAAAGCTGTTCAGTTACGACAGGCTATGTCACCATCTGCACATGAGTGCCCAGAGTGGCAGCGATTCGGTTCTGGCAGCAATGAACAGGCCATATGACAGCGGTGATTACTATGATCTTGTCAATGAGCTTTTTGAGTTTGACGACTGCTATGGAATTTCAACCGATATCATCGTAGGGTTTCCGGGGGAAACGGAGGCGGATTTCAGAGACAGCTGCGAACTGGTAAAGGAATGCAGCTTCTGCAGAACGCATATCTTCAAATATTCCAGACGTCCGAAGACAAAGGCGGCAGAAATGAAGAATCAGGTGTCTCCGCAGGTTAAAAACAGAAGGTCGGACGAACTTGAAACTGCCGCAAAAGCAGCAATGACGGGGTTCTTCGAGATTAACCTGGCTGCAGCGGCTGAAGGAAGAACCGAAAGGGTACTTCTTGAAGAAGTTCAGGGAGATTACATAACAGGATTTACGGGAAACTATATCAGGGCTTACATTCCACTTGATAAAGAACTGAAACCGAATACTTTTGTCACTGTCAGGCTCACCGGCCTTTACCGCGATGGTATGACCGCTGAGATTGTGATATAATTTTTTCATGAAAATGAAAGGAGAAAGACGATGAGCGACTGTTTATTCTGCAAGATAATCGATGGCGAAATTCCATCAAACAAAGTCTATGAAGACGACAAGGTTCTGTGCTTCCATGACGTAGATCCCCAGGCACCCGTACACTGCCTGCTGATTCCAAAGAAACACATAGCTTCAATAGATGATGTCCAGGGCGAGGACGCTGAAATCCTTTCCTACATGATGCTGAAGATAAAGGAAATAGCAGCACAGCTCGGTCTGGAAAACGGATACAGAGTTGTAATCAACTGCGGAGAAGACGGACTGCAGACCGTGCAGCATCTTCACCTGCACATTCTCGGCAAGAGGAAGCTCTCATGGCCTCCGGGCTGATAAGGGGTCAGCGTCTTGAGAGAGATAAAGATTCTGTGTACAATCGGACCGTCATGCAATGATGCGGGGATTCTGGCAAAAATGATTGACGCGGGCATGGATGGAGCAAGGATTAACCTTTCCCACGGAAGTGCCGCCTCACAGGAGGACAAACTGAAGAATTTCAGAAGAGCCTGTGAAATGAGAAATGCAGCCGGATGCAGCATCATGTTTGACATAAGAGGTCCGGAAATAAGAGTCAGGGATATACCGGGCGGAGAGCTCGTGCTTGAGGACGGCGACATTGTGACTCTTCACTGTGAAGAGGAAGACACTGACAGCCTTTGCGGTTACGAAGAGGGCTGTTATTTCGGAAACACGCTGCCGATTAATTACGCCGGCCTGGCCGATGATGTGGAAATCGGAACGGAGATTCTCATCGATGACGGGAAGATCAGACTGACCGTCGAAGATGTAAATGAAAATGACATCATATGTCACGTTGATACGGGAGGTAAAGTGCTCAGCAGAAAGGGCGTCAACCTGCCCGACATCAAGCTTCAGATGGATTATCTCGGTGACGATGATAAAGAGGACATCCTTTTCTGCATAGAGAACGGCGTTGACTACATTGCAGGCTCATTCATCAGAAGAGAAGAGGATGTCAGGATTCTCAGGGAATTCCTTAATGCTAACGGCGGTTCGGATATTGGAATAATAGCCAAAATCGAGAACAAGGAAGCCGTCAGCAACATAGAAGGCATCGCAAAGGCAGCAGATCAGGTTCTTGTAGCCCGAGGCGATCTGGGTGTTGAAGTCGGCTTTGAAAGGGTGCCTGCAATACAGAAACGCATAATCAGAAGGTGCAATGAGCTCGGTACGGCAGTAATAGTTGCAACTCAGCTGATTGAGTCAATGACGGAAAGTCTGACTCCTACAAGAGCTGAAGTTTCCGATATTGCCAATGCTGTTTATGACGGAGCAACAGACCTTCTGGTCACCGGCGAAACGGCTGCCGGCAGGTATCCTGTTCAGGTAGTTGAGATGCTTGAGAGGATAATTGCACAGGCGGAATCAGACCTTGCCAGATACGGTGCGGAAATGCTGTAAAAATTTCTTGCAAAGAGTTCGTTTTTTTTGTATAATGGCAACGTTGCAAGATGACCTTTGTCATACTGACAATAATATCAACACATGTCAGGAGGTGAAACAGGAATGGCACAGGTAATCGTAAGAGAAAATGAAAGCTTAGAAAGCGCTCTGAAGAGATTCAAGAGATCATGCGCAAGAGACGGCGTCATGGCAGAAGTAAGAAAAAGAGAGCACTACGAAAAGCCAAGCGTAAAGAGAAAGAAGAAGTCTGAGGCTGCTAGAAAAAAGGCTAAGAAGTACTAAGCGAAAATATGAATTTAAAACAGCATCACTTTTGATGCTGTTTTTAATAGGAGGGAACAGATATGACACTTAAGGAAAGACTGAACAATGACTTCAAGGAAGCCATGAAGAACAAGGACAAGATCAGAAAGGACACAATCAACTTCGTAAGAGCTGCTATCAAGCAGGTTGAAGTTGACACCAGAGAAGAACTTGACGATTCAGCTATCGCACAGATTCTTGCCAAGCAGGTAAAGATGAGAAAGGACGCCCTGGCTGATTTTGAAGCCGGCGGCAGACAGGACATGCTTGACCAGTACACCGCTGAAATCGAAGTGCTTCAGGAGTACATGCCGAGACAGCTTACACATGAGGAAATCATGCAGATGGTAAAGGAAGTTGCCGAGGAACTTTCAATCGAAGCCGGAAGCGGAAAGGCCGCAATGGGCAAGCTCATGGGTCCTGTAATGGCCAGGGTAAAGGGCGTGGCCGAAGGCAATACAGTCAAAGAAATAGTAAACAGGTTCCTTGACTAAATTTTTACCGGTAAACAGGAAAGAAATGAATGCACTGGGATGGGAGCAGCCTGATTTTGTTCTCATCACAGGTGACGCATATGTTGACCATCCGTCCTTCGGGACGGCGATTATCAGCAGGGTTCTCGAGTCACGCGGCTACAAAGTGGCAATACTGGCTCAGCCCGACTGGAAATCGGCAGAGGATTTCAGGCGTTTCGGAAGACCAAGACTGGGCTTCCTGATTAACGGCGGGAATGTTGATTCCATGGTTAACAATTTTTCTGTGTTTAAAAACAGGAGAAAGAAAGACGCTTACTCACCGGGCGGAAGGGCCGGCAGGAGACCTGACAGAGCCGTAATAGTTTACAGTAACAGAGCACGAGAAGCATACAAGGATGTACCTGTAATTATCGGAGGGCTGGAAGCCAGTCTGAGAAGGCTTGGACACTATGATTACTGGGAAGATAAGGTAAGGCGTTCAGTACTTCTGGACAGCAAGGCGGACATTCTGATATATGGAATGGGAGAGAAAGCAGTTGTTGAAATTGCAGAAGCTCTTGAGTCAGGACTTGAGGCCAGAGACATTACCTGGATCAGAGGGACCTGCGTGAGGATGAAAGAGGTTGGCGAAGGAACCATGCTTCCTGCTTTTGCACAGATTGCCGAAGATAAGGATGCATACTGCAGGAGCTTTGCCATGCAGTACAGAAGCAATGATTCAATAAACGGCCGGACTCTCATTGAGGAATACGAGGGCGGCATCTATGTAGTGCAGAATCCCCCTCAGCCGCCTCTGAGCAGGATGGAGCTTGACGACATATATGCTCTTCCTTACATGAGAAGCTATCACCCTTCCTACGAAAAGGAGGGCGGAGTTCCTGCAATACAGGAAGTTAAATTCAGCATTACCTCCAACAGGGGATGCTTTGGCGGCTGCAGCTTCTGTGCCATAACATATCATCAGGGAAGGGAAGTCAGAAGCAGAAGCATAGAGTCATGCGTAAACGAAGCGAAGCTCATGACCTGCGATCCGGATTTCAAGGGATATATTCATGATGTGGGCGGGCCGACGGCAAACTTCAGGAACCCGTCATGCAGGAAACAGCTTGAACACGGAATGTGCGGCGGCAAGGACTGCCTGTTCCCTAAGCCATGCAGCCAGCTTGATACGGATCACAGCGATTATATCGATCTTCTTGAGGCCGTCAGGAATGTTGAAGGTGTAAAGAAAGTGTTTGTAAGGTCGGGGATCAGATACGACTACATGCTTGCGGACTGGAAGAAGGGCCGGAAGGGCACGTCGGGAGAGGCTTTTCTGAATCAGCTCTGCGAGCATCACATAAGCGGAATTCTTAAGGTGGCGCCTGAGCACGTATCGCAGAATGTGCTGAAGTACATGCATAAACCGGGAGCCGATGTATTTGACAGATTTACGGAAGAATATGCAAAGGCAAACAGGAGACTTGGCAGGAAGCAGTACATGATTCCATATTTCATATCATCACATCCGGGCAGCACGCTGGATGATGCCATTGAACTGGCGCTTTACATGAAGGAAACGGGCTTCGTGCCCGATCAGGTGCAGGATTTCTACCCGACGCCGGGGACACTCTCAACGTGCATCTATCACGCCGAGAAGGACCCGTTCACGGGAAAACCCGTATATGTACCTAAAACCATTAAAGAGAAAAAGATGCAGAGAGCACTTCTGCATTTCAATAAAAAAGAGAACAGAAAGCTAGTAACCGAGGCACTGGAAACAGCGGGCCGAAAGGATCTTATCAGCGTACTGAGATGAACAGAATTCTTGAAGTGGCAAACGCCCTGGCAGAAGGCAGGGAAGCATATGAGAACATAATGGGGCTTGATGGCTGCATCTCTTTTGGCGTGGATGAAATCTACTATCCGGGCAGAGATGAAAAGACCGGAGACGCCTGCGGAACCCTTGTTGGCGGCGACAATCTTGAATACATGGAATTTCTCCTGAAGGAGAAGGACATGGCGGGAAAGATTCAGCTTATTTACGTTGATCCGCCGTTCTTTTCAAACAGCAGATACCAGGCGTCTGTACGGCTTGAGACAGACAAACTGGGAAAGTCCCAGCTTATAAAAACAGGAGCATACGACGACACCTGGGAGGACAACCTGAAGCAGTACCTGAGAATGCTGGCCGTAAGATTCTACATGATGAGAGATCTTCTGGCAGAAGAGGGCTGCATATGGGTACACCTTGACTGGCACGGTTCTCATTACGTGAAGCTTCTTCTGGATGAGATATTCGGTTCGGAAAACTTTGTCAACGAGGTAGCATGGACCTACAAATCCGGAGGTGCATCGAAGAAGAGCTTTGCGAGAAAGCACGATACGCTGCTGTTCTACAGCAAGACGAAAAAATACAAGTTCAATCCGCTGCAGGAAAAGTCCTACAACAGGGATCTCAAGCCTTACAGATTCAAGGGTGTTGAGGAATTCCAGGACGAAACCGGCTGGTACACCATGGTCAACATGAAGGACGTCTGGTCCATTGACATGGTTGGAAGGACATCGAAGGAAAGAACAGGCTACGCCACACAGAAGCCGGAGAAGCTTCTTGAAAGGATAATAGAAGCCTGCACTGATGAGGGTGATCTCTGCGCCGATTTCTTTGCAGGGTCCGGCACACTTGGAGCCGTGGCCGAGAAGACGGGAAGAGAGTGGATAATGTGCGATGAAGGCGATGTGGCAGTTGCAAGCCAGATAGAAAGGCTTTGCAGAATGAAATGGGACGAAGGTGACAGATGCAGACCTTTCGCAGTTGCCAGACAGGAACACGATCCCGATGAAGCTGCATTCAGACTTGTGAGATGTACCGAAGACATGGGATGCCTTAGAATTCAGGACTACGTTCCTGATTCACTCAAACTGTCGGATGCTGATGAAAGCATAGCGCTGGAGTACATCCACGATGACAGCAGATCCTGCATCAGCTTCTGGAGTCTGGACGCGGATTATGACGGCAGAGTGCACAGGGCGTTCGAAATAATAGGCGGAACGGATTTCTGTACGCTGCCTGATGGAAACCTTCACGTTATAGGTTATGACGTGTTTGGCAATAGATTTTGCTGGGAGAAGATAGTATAATTCAGTTATGGAAAAGAAGATTTACAAAGAAGAAAACTATACAGTAAGCAGATGGTCCGGTGGAAACACCAGAGAGCTTGCAATATATCCGGAAAATGCGAAATATCTGGAGAGAGATTTCATCTGGAGACTTAGCAGTGCTGATTCAGATCAGGAGGAATCATCATTTACAAAGCTTCCGGATTTTGACCGGATTCTCATGGTTCTTGCGGGAGAAGTGGTGCTGGCTCACGGCGAGGAGCGTTCCGTAAGCCTTAAGGCAATGGAACAGGACAGCTTCGATGGTGCCATAAAGACAAAATGCTTCGGCAGGCTGGAGAAGGACTACAATCTGATCATGCGCAAAGGCTGCAGAGGACGCATGGAAGTCATTTCCGCCGAAAATGATGCAAAGGCAATGCAGCTTTCGGACAGAAAGGCTCCCGACAAAGACGGTCTTGGCGGAGAATTCGGCTCATACGGCTTTTTCTGCAGCGAAGGTCATGTCATAGTTTCCGTCAACGGGCAGAGTGAAATGGTCAGGGCGGACCAGCAGATGGTAATCAACTGCAGGCCGAGAGAAGAAGTAAATCTTTCCGTCATGGGAGAGGGCACATGCATTTTCACGGAAGTTGTTTTTGAGAAGAACGAAATGGTCTTCGAGCCGGACACTGCAGGTGCATCTTCATCAGGCGATATGGGAATTGCACTGAAGCTTTTCCTGTCAAACAACAGATGGAGCAAACTCATAAGACGCGAAAAAAAGAAGGGACTCTGGTATTCACCGGAGCTTGAAAAGAAACTGGCCATACTGGACAAGTTCTTCATTACGGGAATAGTATGGATCATAGGCGTGCTTGCCTGCCTTTGCACGATGCTTGCGGGACTTGGCAGCGGTGCTGTTATAGGACTCGTTGCGGCATACACAATTCTGGATCTTTTCCTAATTTCACCGCTTATCTACAAGGCATTTCTGCCAAAACCGCTGAGTGCTCATGTTAAGGATTCGGAAAAGCTGAATCCTTATGAAAAAAAGATGTTTGAGGAGCAGGCAGGACATGACCTGCATCAGGAGAAACTGATGCATAAGTACAGGGATCGCTCAGGCGAATCCTATGATGGTGTGGGAGACTTCATTAAGAAACTGAACAAATAAGATGAATTATGAACTGATTGCAACAGCAACATTCGGTCTTGAGGCGATAGTGCGCCGGGAGATTGAAGGGCTGGGCTATGAAATAATTAAAACTGAAGACGGCAAAGTAACATTTGCGGGAGATGAGCGGGCAATAGTCCGCTCAAACTTATGGCTGCGATGCGCCGACAGAGTGCTTCTCAAGGTGGCCGAGTTTGAGGCCAGAACTTTCGAGGAACTGTTTCAGGGAACCAAGGCGGTCGCATGGGAAAGGATTATCCCTGTAGATGGTGAGTTTACCGTTACATGCACAACTGTCAAATCGCAGCTTCACAATCCGCCGGCAATACAGAGCATAACCAAGAAGGCTGTTGTTGAGAGAATGAAGATGGCATACGGCTTCGACCGTTTTAAGGAGACGGGGGCAGCACATACAATCAAGGCTACATTTCTGAAGGATCGTGTTACCCTTACCGTTGATACAAGCGGAGAGGGACTTCACAAGCGCGGATACCGGGTTGCGAATGTGGATGCGCCAATGAAGGAAACCCTGGCAGCCGCTCTGGTTCAGCTTTCATTCTGGAAGCCGGGCAGGATTCTGCTCGACCCGTGCTGCGGAAGCGGAACCATACCGATTGAGGCAGCCCTTATGGCAAGAAACATTGCTCCCGGATGCAACAGGGAATTTGACGCCGAGAAATGGCATTTCATAGACAGGAAAATCTGGATGGAGGAGAGACTTCTTGCCAGAGACGGAGAAGATACTGACTCGGAAATATTCGCATCGGACATTGATCCCAAAGCTGTTGCCGCCGCAAGGAAAAATGCAGAGGCTGCAGGCGTGGATGATATTATTGCCTTTGCAAGAGCTGATGTCAGGAGCCTAAAGGCCCCGGAAGGCGAGCGTGGCATTGTTGTATCTAACCCGCCATATGGCGAGCGTATCGGTGAGAGTGATGAAATCGATGGAATCTTCAGGGCACTCGGAAAGTTTTCAAAGGAGAATCCTGACTGGTCGATCTTCGTGATTACGCCGGATAAGGATGCAGAGAAAAAAATTATGGGGAGGAAGGCTGACAGACGCCGCAAGCTCTATAATGGCAATATAGAAACCACATATTATCAGTTCCACGGAATAAAATAGCGAACAGAGTACCGTTTCAGTAGAAATAACGGTACTTTTTTTGTTTTTACGCAGCATCACTGTCAGGAATCATTTGGATATTTATGATACAATGAAATCCGAGGGAAAAGAATGAATCATATAACAATTGACAAAACAGAAAAAACACCGGTATATCTGCAGATACTTTCGCAGTTGAGGAGCATGATTTTCGCAGGTTCAATGGCTGACGGCTACGCTCTTCCTTCGGAGCGAAAACTGGCTCAGGAGCTTGGTGTACACAGAAATACCATTACTAAAGTCTACGCGGAGCTTAAGGCAGAGGACCTTATTGAATCCCGGCAGGGCAAGGGCTACCGTGTCAGCTTCAGAAGAAATGCAAAAGCAGACGAGGCCGGGAAGGATGTATACTGGGATGCACTTCTGAGAACAGAATTTGAAAGCTTCGCAAGTGATTTTGATGAACTCTACAGCAGGAGTTTCGATAAGGATCTGATTTCCTTCGCAGGCGGAGTTGCGGCAAGAGAAATATATCCGCCGGGTGAAATCGCCGAGGCCTTTGAAAGAGTCCTTAAGCAGAGCATGGAAAAGGCGTATTTCTATACATCATATCAGGGTGATGCTGAACTTCGAAAAGAAATAACAGTTTTCCTGGCCACAAAGGGGATCAAGGCGAGCCCGTCCAATGTACAGATATTTGCCGAAAACAATCAGGCACTGGATTTTATCCTTAATCTGATGCTTTCACCGGGAGACGGCGTTCTGATTGATGAGACCATGTCCGCTGACGTATACAGGACCATACAGCTGGCAGGCGGACGCATAATCAATGTACCGGCCGATGAGCACGGCATGATGTGTGACAATCTGGACATAATTATTGAAAAGACCAAGCCGAAATTCATATACGTTGACTCCAGCTTCAACAACCCGAAGGGCACATACATGACAGTCGAAAGAAAGCAGCAGCTGCTCGATCTGTCATACAGATACAGGATTCCGATAATTGAAGAGGATGAAGGGTCGGAACTCTATTACGACATTGACCGCATCCCGTCGATTAAAGCCATGGACAGGGGAGGAAATGTAATCTACATGTACTCGTTCTCTCTTACAATGGTTCCGGGAATCGGTGTTTCCTTCGTAATTGCAGACGAGAGAGTAATCGGGAAATTGAGCGAAATGGTATCCCTTAAGGTGGCAAATGCCGACTGGGCTGCTCAGATGCTGATGCTGGAATACATGAAAAACGGCATCTTTCAGGAAAGGCTCGATGTTTTCAGGCGTGAATACCGGAAAAAACGCGATCTGATGTGTGAAAGACTGGATGCCCTGGTTACCAGATACGGCATTGAATACAGAAAGCCGGAAGGCGGAGTTTATCTCTGGATAAAGCTGCCGAGCAGAATCAATGCAAGGGAGCTTCTTGCCATAACCCAGAAGAAAGGCATGACATTCATGCCGGGATATCTCTTTTTCTCATCCAAGGCCATGGGAAGAAACTTTCTGAGATTCAATTACTCATACCCTACAGAGGAGGGTATTGAGAAGGGAATGGACATATTTGAAGAGGCCATAGAGCAGTTACTAAGCTGATCTGTTGCCTTTGCATTAAACTGGCACATAAAATATTAAATATACTGGCACTTTGAAAGGGATATATGTTATTGTATATTCATTCCAAGGTGCTTTTTATGTGCCTGAAAAAAGCTAAATAATTTATTTATTATAAGAAGGAGAAAAATTATGGCAGTAAATCTTAAAGGAAGAAGCTTTTTAACACTCATGGATTTCACACCGGAGGAAATCAGATACATGCTGGATCTGGCACACGATCTGAAGGCCAAGAAGAGAGCCGGCATTCTGGGCGAAACAATGAAGGGCAAGAACGTTGTACTGC
>JAKSSG010000022.1 GCA_024403185.1 Clostridia bacterium | reverse complement strand
GACGTAGTTGCTCTCAGCTGACCGTCAACATCGACAACATGAACTGTAACATTTACAACATGGAGGTCATACTTGATGCCGTCCTTGGTGTCGTTATCTGCTGTTACGCCGTTAGGAACAACTTCCTTGATTGAATATGTGTATTCTCCGGCTGTACTGTAATCAAGTGCCGGGAAGACTACATTTCCTTTTGCATCATTTACTGCAGGATCAAAGAGTTCCGTTCCTTCAGCATCGTAGCCTTCGTAAAGCTGGAATCCAAACTGTCCCTCAATAAGATCGAGATTTTCAAGAACCTTCTCTACTTCCAGTTTTACGGAAGTGCCCGTTACGGAGTAATTGTTTACAAATGTGTTGTCATTATTCTTATAGCTTACAGTTGCTACAAGCTGGCCCTCTCCATTATCAACAACCTCAACTGTTGCTTCCTTTACACTGCTGTCATATGTCCAGCCGCCTAATGACGTAGTTGTTGTTTCATCAATATCGAACTTGTAAGTTCCGGCCTTGTTGAAAGCGATTTCATTGAAGTCTGCAGCCACTGGATCTCCGCCTGCTACCAGACCATCCTTTGCAATGGTTACAGTATTGCTGCTTGGCATTACTGCACCTTCAGGATTTTTTTCGTTTGCTCTCATGACGAAAGCGAACGGTTCAACTGCATCGTGGCCTGTTACCTGCTTCTTAACCTGAAGCTTTGCAGTTGTCGGAGCTGCTGTATAGCTGTTTACAAATGTGTTGTCGTCATTCTTGTAACTTACAGTTGCAACCAGCTTACCTGCCTTATTATCTGTTACCACAACAGTTGCCTGCTTTGTGCTGTTGTCATAAGTCCAGCCGTCACTCGTTCCTGCTGTTTCAGTTATATTGAACTTATATGTTCCTTCCTTCTCGAAGGTAATCTCATTGAAGTCTGCAGCCTTTGCTTCTCCGCCTGCTACCAGACCATCCTTTGCAATGGTTACAGTATTGCTGCTTGGCATTACTGCACCTTCAGGATTATTGCTGGCTGCTTCCATCTTGAAGTTGAATGCCTCTACTGCATCATGGCCTGTTACCTGCTTCTTAACCTGAAGCTTTGCCTTTGCAGGTGCAGCTTTGTATTCATTGTAGTATTCGTATGAATACAATGTGCCGTTCTTTTCAATTGTTCCGCTGACTGTTGCATCCGTGGATATTGCAGCATCACCTGTCTTGCCCTTGTCAACTACCTTCTGAAGGCTGTATCCGGCAGGAAGGTTGGTTCCAAGGTCTTCTGTTACGGAGTATGTTGATCCTACAGGAAGATTTGTGAAGAAGAAGTTCTCACCATTCTTAATGCTAATGGTTATTTCCGAACCGCTATCTGCATAGTAGTAACCCGTATCTCCGCTTTCAGGAGTTGCTCCCGTTACACGTCCAGTATCCTTAACAAAACCGTCTGCATCTCGGATTGAGAACCATACTTTGTTCTCAGAAGCAGAAGTGCTTGCCTTGGAATTAGTTACTTTAACTTTATATCTGAATAAATCATTTGAAGAATCTTCTGCTGTTTTGCCTACAACAAGCTTCTTAACCTCTAAGTCGCTTCTCTGTGTGTTTGTTCCTGTAAGAGCACATGCACTTCCATCAGGGTTTGTTACCTGTGTTGCACTGTCAACCAGCATCGGATGACATTCTGTGCTGTTAAACTCATATCTGTATCCTGTGCTCTTTTCCTTCAGGTAGTAGTCATGTCCTGCTTCAAGAACCTCGCCATTAACCTTAAGTCCCGGTGCAATGTGAACTGTTTCTTCCCAGTTTGGTCCCTTCAGTTTAATGTTTTCGAGAACAACAGAATCTGCTTCACCTGCTTTTTCGCTTTTCTTCATCAGGTCGAAGTAAACTGAACCTGTTTCTGATGCTGCTGCACTTTCAGGAACCCAGTTCTTCTTAACAGTCATGGTTGTTCCTGTCAGTGGCATTGGATCAGGATCCGGCATAGTAACGGTGGCAGGATCTGTCAGCTTTGTGCCTGTATAAGTGCCGTCACTGTTCTCATGATATGTATAGCCATCGTCAGCCTCGCCGCCTTCAACAAAGCCCTCTGGTTTTACATCAGTTGTTCTTGTTAATATCTGAGTATAATCCGTAGTTGCTTCAATATTTGTCTTTAGGCCATATCCGCCATTTTTAAGTTTAACAATCTGGGCACTCTGTGCTTCGCTTAAGTCTGAGTACTCTATTTTACCGTTCATGAGGTCAGCAACGAGATCATAAGCCTCCTGTGAAGGCCATACCTTGAAGCTTACAGTGTATGTAACCTGTGCCTCGAGTTCCATATCGCCAAGATCCCAGGTAACTGCACCTGTATTCTTATCATAGTTTGCCTGCGGAACATTGTTTCCTGTCCATTCCTCACCTGTTCCGTATGCGCCTCCACTTCTGGTATATCTAAAGCTGCCTTCATCTGCTTCTGCCTTTATCAGAGCTGAAGTCATGCTTGTAATCTGGTCATTTATTTCCACATCAGTATAACTTGCCGCATTGCTGATCTGGTTTACTATATCTGCAAAGGCTTCTTCAAGCGCTTCCCTGTCTTTTGAACTGTAGTAATTGCTTTCACTTTCAGGTCTATCTGTTCCATATGCGTCTTTTACAAGCAGTTTCATTCTGTCAATATTGCCGAAAATGCCAATTCCATAGAAATGCTCATTGTCATCATTGGTTAATGCCTTTGCATAATCTACTGCAGTATCGTAGCAATGAGATACATTTGTATCTGATTCGCTCAGATTGCCATATTTACCATCCGAACGCATCGATTCACCCCAAGGTCCCTGAGAATCTCTCAATGTCGGGTTGCCGTCTGATACAAAGATTACATATTTTTCAGCATCTTCACGAGTAGTTACTTCGCCAGCCTTCTTAAGTGCACTTTCCCAGTTTGTTCCGTATGTGGAAGAAATGTTGTTAACGGCCGTCTTATACTGATTTATGTCGGAAGTATACTGCTTTCCTGCAAAGCTTATCACTTCACCCTCAAGTGAGAAGCGAACCAGTGACATTCTGATTCGGTCATCATTGTTTGCCAGCAACTCTGAAGCAAGCTCGTTCACACATTCCTTGGCAATCGCAAGGCGAGTCTTTGTACTGCTAACGTAACGTTGTCCTTCATACTTAGTGTAATTGGATCCGTTTTTATAGTATACATCGCCAGTATAATCATCTGAATTCAATTGAGTGTATCTCCCTGAATTCGCATTGTACCTGTAAAGAGCTTCGTAATCCCCATTGCTCTTTTGATAATAGCGTCCAGTATTACTTGCCGCATACTCTTTGATTGAATTTTGAGACATACTGTTGGACGCATCAAACACAACAATAACATCCGCCTTGCTAGATACGGACTCGCTGGTCTTGGCTCCTCTTACACTAAGTGAAAGCGTATAGGTTCCGTCTCCATCAGGTGCCGTTTCTGTCACATTGTTAGGTGTGAGTGTTTTGTGCACCTCTGGCGCGCCAAGATCAGGATCCTGGTTGCCCCCCTGTCCCTGTGCATTTTCGCCAGTGGCAAATACTGACACGCTAAAGCCCATGGTGAACATCATAGCCACGGACATCAGCAGCACAAGCAGGATTTTTCCTGTTTTTCGATTCTTCATAATTTTTCCCTCTCCTAAATAATTAAAAAGGCTGCACTAATAAAGTGCAGCCAGTCAATCATTCTCATTGCCCTTCTCGGGGCACTAAGTTAAGACACTTAGCTTTGCGTCGCCGCCTTTCGACGGTTTTGCCAAAATATTGTTTATATATGTAACTGCCCTCAGGCAGATGCAATCATTTTAATTCCAGATATCTCCGTAAAGCAGTTTGATCCTTTTTACCTGCGCACTGGTAACTCTGTTCAGTGCCGATTCAATTGCTTCATAGGTCTTAGGTCTCTGTGCCTTCAGAGTACTGTTGCTAAGAACATAGTTCCTGTAAGACTCAGCAAAGTATTCCGATGAATCGCTCAAAACATACGAAGGATTTCTTCCGGAATATTTGCTCTTCTCTTCTGCAAATATTCCCTTGAACTTGCTCGACGTATCAGTGTTTCCTGATACAAAAGCAAGGAAATGTCCAAGCTCATGATAGACGTTATCATCGTTGTTTCTCAGAATTATGCACGCCTCCTTAGCGCTGAAGTACCCTGTGTACTTGTACTTGGCGTCAACCTTGAAGGTGAAGCCCAGCTGATCAAATGCATTCAGCAGTCTGCTGTCGGCCTTTGGTGCCGCTGTTGCAATCTTGCTCTTTCCTTCCGGAAGTGCAGGTGCCGTTTCATTTGAAGGCACTGCTGCCAGCGGCTCTGTTGCCGGCTGTGTTACAGGCTCCTCTGCCGCAGGCTCTGCTGCCGGCTGTGTTGCAGCTTCTGTTGCAGGTTCTGTCGCAGGCTCTGTTGCCGGTTCTGTTGCCGGCTCTGTCGGTGGCTCTGTTACAGGTTCTTCTGCAGGTTCAACCGGATCCCCGTTTTCGTCAGTGGCGGGTTCCGCCGCTTGTGTTGTAGGCTGTGTTGCCGGTTGCGTCGTCGGCTGTGTAGTCGGCTGTGTTGCCGGCTGTGTCGTTGCCTGTGTTTCAGGCTGTGCTTCCGTTGATGAGGTGTCCGAAGCCGGTGCTGTTTCTGCAGGAGCCGCTTCCTTCGGTTCTGTCATCTTTTTCGGATATGTTGTCGTGATCACTGTTGTAGTAACAGTTTTGATTACGGTCTTCTTTTTCTTTTTCTTCTTGTACTTTTCTTTTGTTTCTGTCTTGACAGTGGTCTTGGTTTCAACCATGTTGCTTCCCTTCTCCTTGACAGTCGTCTTGGATTTCACCTTGTCAGGAAGCTTCTTCGTGTAAGTCTTCTTTGCTTTTTTCTTAAGCTTAACAACTTTCTTTGTTGTCTTCTTTGTTGTCTTGACCTTCTGACTGGACATCGGTGTCTGTCCGTCAGTAATCTGCACCTGGTCAAATGAGTCTGTACTGTCAGGCAGTTCGCTCAGGAGCTGATCGTAAGGGTTGATGTCTATTCCCGCTGCAATAACAAAAGCAGTAACAAGAACAACCGCTCCAGCTAACGATAGTCTTAGCTTTGAAATTGTGTTTGCTTTTGTTCCCTTCATTTTAAGTATAGTTCTCCCATATAAAACTACTCTTCATAATAAAAGAGTCTGCGAAAACCGGAAACGGCTCACATTTTTCAAAAAACCATCTATTTCTTAATGTTTGTTAATTATAACCCATAATATGTCTATAAACAACAAAAAAGGACCCAAAAAAAACTGTTTTGAGCCCTAATTTTCAGGTATTTTGACATAAAATGGAATGTTTATACAAGTTTTGCCATAATCTTCTTCTTTTTGCCCTTTTCTACCAGCATTTTACCGTCTGTGAAGGATTCCGGTGTGATAAGAGTTTTAGGATCCGTTACCTTCTCTCCGTCCAGTTTCAGGCCGCCCTGCTTGATTACATCCATGGCATCACGGTTGCTGCCTGCCAGTCCCAGAGTCTTCAGGAATGCTGCCACTCCCAGTCCTCCAAGTTCGTTGCCTTCCTTGTCGGTTGAGTTAAGATCTGCTGCTGCGATTTCTATTTCCGGAAGATCTGCCATGCCGGCCGCTCCGCCGCCGAATGCTGCGCGTGCAGCTTCCTGCGCCTTTACAGCTTCTTCTTCGCCGTGAACCAGCTTGGTTACTTCATACGCCAGCACTTCCTTGGCCTTGTTGATTTCCGATCCTTCCAGGGATGCAAGTCTCTTCACCTCATCCATTGGCAGGAATGTGAGCATCCTCAGACACTTTTCAACGTCGGCGTCACCAACATTTCTCCAGTACTGGTAGAATTCGTATGGGGAAGTCTTCTCAGGCGAAAGCCAGAGTGCGCCGCTCTGTGTCTTACCCATCTTCTTGCCTTCCGAGTTGGTCAGAAGAGCGAAGGTCATTCCGTAGTAACTGTCCTTACCGAGGATCTTTCTCGAAAGATCAGCACCAAACAGAATGTTTGACCACTGGTCGTTTCCACCGAACTGAATCTTGCAGTCGATGTCACGTGCCAGACAGTAGAAGTCATATGACTGAAGGAGCATGTAGTTGAACTCCAGGAAAGTAAGTCCGCCTTCCTTGGCCATTCTCTGCTTGAAGCACTCTGCACGGAGCATTGAATTTACATTGAATTTACTTCCGATGTCGCGAATGAATTCCAGATAGTTGAATCCCAGAAGCCAGTCAGCATTGTTCACGCAGATTGCCTTGCCAGGTTCCGGCTCCTTGTTGTATGAGCCCTTGCCCAGAACGCTTCCGCTTGGAGTGTACTGCCAGTCTTCATCGAACTCCAGGAATCTGTCAAAGAGATGTTTGAACTGAATGCCGTTTTCTCTGATGGTCTCCTGTGTCATCATCTGACGCATGTCGGATCTTCCTGACGGGTCGCCGATCATCGTCGTTCCGCCACCGATAAGAACGACCGGTGTGTGTCCGTATTTCTGCATGTACATCATGATGATAACCTGCATGAAATGTCCCACGTGAAGACAGTCTGCAGTCGGGTCAAATCCGATGTAGAATTTAATCTTTTCCTTACCCAGAAGATCGCGGATTCCTTCATCGTCGGTTGTCTGTTCAATAAAGCCTCTTTCCCTGAGTACGTCATATACATTTGTGTGTTCACTTACGTTGTCTGGAATCAGATTGTAGTTCATAAAAATTGCTCCTGCTTTTGCGTTAAAATTTGTATTGTTATTTCAAAAAAGAAAAATGAAAAATTAAAGCAGACCCGCGGGTTTCCCAGCGGGCTGCCCTCGTTCATGTTAAGTTGATTCAGTTTATTTTGTTCCGAAGATTCTGTCGCCGGCATCGCCCAGTCCGGGAACGATGTAAGCGTTTTCGTTGAGGCATTCGTCCTTTGCCGCAATGTAGATGTCTACATCAGGATGAGCCTTCTTCAGCACTTCGATTCCTTCAGGTGCTGCGATGAGGCACATGAACACGATGTCCTTGCCGCCACGCTGCTTAACGAAGTCGATTGCTGCAACAGCACTTCCGCCTGTTGCCAGCATCGGGTCTGTTACGAAGATCTTTCTCTTGTCGATGTCTTCAGGCATCTTGCAGTAGTATTCTACAGGTTCGTGAGTTTCAGGATCTCTGTAAAGTCCAACGTGTCCAACCTTGGCGTTAGGGATGATTTCGAGAACTCCGTCTACCATTCCCAGTCCTGCTCTCAGAATCGGTACTACGGCAACGTCCAGTCCCTCAAGAACGTTTACCTTTGTCTTGCAGATTGGTGTTTCGATTTCAACTTCCTTCAGAGGAAGATCACGGCTTGATTCAAAAGTCATCAGCATTGCAATTTCCTTTACAACCTGTCTGAAGTCTCTTGTTGTTGTGTTCTTGTCTCTGATCTTTGCTACTTTGTGCTGAATTAACGGATGATCGAAAACATAAATCTTTCCCATTTTCTTTTCCTTTCTTGTATGTATAAACTAAAACATTGAACAAATTACATACGCCGTGTCGGTACCCAAATCACTTCGTGATTTGACCGCTCTGGCGTGTGACCTGCCATCGACTCGTTCCTCGTCGGGCTAGGTCATCACATTTCATCCAGCATGTCTGTTCTGCGCTGATGTCTTCCGCCTTCAAAGCCGGTGTCCAGGAAAGCGTCAACGATTTTCATTGCCAGATCGGGTGCAGTGGTTCTGCCTCCCATTGCCAGCATGTTTGCATCGTTGTGGGCCCTCGTCAGCTCGGCCATTTCCACGCTGGTGCAAAGGCCGCATCTGATTCCCTTAATCTTGTTTGCTGCAATTGAAATTCCTATTCCTGTTCCGCAGATTACGATTCCCTTTTCAGCCTTGCCGGAAGCCACTGCCTCGGCGCATGCCTTGCCGTAAATCGGATAATCAACGGACCCTTCACTGGTTGTTCCCAGGTCTACTATTTTCTCTCCTCTGTCGCGGAGATGTTCCTTTACTTTTTCCTTAAGTTCGTAACCGCCGTGGTCACTTGCAATTGCAATTAACATTTCTATACCCTCGCTATCTTGTATCCTGCCGACTTCAGCATGCGGTTCATTACCGCGAAGCCAACGCCGTCTTTATCGCTCAATGCTCCGGCAAGAATCAGGTCAACACCTTCGCTGTCCAGATCTCTGAGCTGTGCAAAGAAATCGTGAGCCGCTTCAATGAACGCTCTCTCTTCAAAGAGGATTACTCCGACCTTGTTTCCGATCTGTTCATTCATCCCCTTCAGTCTTTCGATTTCCTGCTTTACTTTTTCTCTGTTGCCTTCAACGATAAGCATGTCTGCCTTTGGAGCATAATGCTTGTATTTCATCCCCGGTGACTTCGGCTGGAAGTCCGCTTCGGCAACGCCTGCTGCCGGGTCGAGCTGAACGTGCTTTGATGCTTCCGTAAGGGATTCGTCGTACTTCACCTCTTTGCCAATGGCCGCTTCAATTGCTTCTGCGGTTATGATTCCCGGTCTGAGAATCGTAGGCACGTCGCCGGTCATGTCGACAACCGTTGACTCGATTCCGACTCTGCAGTCGTCTCCCTGAATTATGGCATCTATTCTGCCATCCATGTCGGCTATTACATCCTTGGCTCTTGTCGGACTCGGGCTGCCTGAAAGGTTGGCGCTCGGTGCTGCTATCGGACAGCATGCGGCATTAATTAAATCGATTGCCGCCTGGCTCTCCGGAAGTCTTACTGCAACCGTATCCAGTCCGCCTGTGGTTCTGTCGGGAACCTCCGGCTTCTTCTTCACAACCAGCGTAAGCGGTCCCGGCCAGAAGTTATCGATAAGTTCAACGATTTCAGGGCTGAGCATTCTCGTTAGCTGTCCGATGTCACTTGCTCTGGCAATGTGGACTATCATCGGGTTGTCGCTGGGGCGTCCCTTTGCCTTGTAAACATTTGCCACGGCTTCCTCGTCAAATGCGTTGGCACCCAGGCCGTAAACGGTCTCTGTCGGGAACGCAACAAGCCCGCCTTCGCGGATGATTTTTGCCGCTTTTTCTATATCTTCTTTACTTGTAGTTAAGTGTAATGTTTTCATTAAAATGCCTGCATCTTTTTAGCCTGGTCATCAGTGATCAGACCATCAACTATTTCATCAATATCTCCATCCAGGAACTGGTCAAGCTTGTAGATCGTCATGCCGATTCTGTGATCGGAAACTCTTCCCTGCGGGAAGTTGTACGTTCTGATTCTTTCGCTTCTGTCGCCTGTTCCAACCTGGCTTTTTCTCTGGCCTGCAATCTCGTCCTGCTGCTTCTGCATTTCCAGATCGTAGAGTCTTGCCTTGAGAACCTTAAAGGCCTTTTCCTTGTTCTTTATCTGTGACTTTTCGTCCTGGCATGTTACCACCAGTCCCGTCGGTTCATGTGTCAGTCTGACTGCCGAGTCGGTAGTGTTTACGCACTGACCGCCGTTTCCGGACGCGCGATAAACGTCTACTCTGACATCGTTAGGATCCAGGTTGACTTCCACGTCGTCGACTTCGGGAAGCACGGCAACTGTGGCTGCCGAGGTGTGCACTCTGCCGCTGGATTCCGTTTCAGGAACACGCTGCACTCTGTGAGCACCGGACTCGAATTTCAGGCGGGAATATGCCCCCTTGCCCTTTATGATCATTACCGCTTCCTTGACTCCGCCGATGCCCGTTTCGTTCATGTCCATGAGCTCGGTCTTCCAGCGATTTCGTTCAGCATAGCGGGTATACATTCTCAGAAGATCCGCTCCGAAAAGTGCCGCTTCATCGCCACCTGTTCCGGCTCTTATTTCGAGAATAACATTCTTCTCATCGTTAGGATCCTTAGGCAAAAGCAGGACCTTCAGTTCGTCTTCATCCGACTGGATTTTTTCCTCCAGTTCTCCGATTTCCATCTTGGCCAGCTCACGCATTTCCTCGTCGCCGATTTCGAGAAGTTCCTTTGCCTCGGCCAGATCGCTCTTTGCCTTTTTGTACTCTTTATATTTCTTGACGATAGGCTCCATTTCGCCCATCTCCTTGATGTGCTTCTGCCATACCGGCTGGTTGTTTATCACTTCAGGATCTGATACCTTTTCAGCCAGCTCGTCATACTTTTCAGTTATGAAATCAAGTTTATCAAACATTGTCTGCTCCTTTTTTCTCTAATCAGATATTGTAACACAAATAGCCCCTCTAAAAAAGTCGGAATTCAAAATTCCGACTTTAAAAATTTCACTTTTTTCTGAAGAAGGTTTCGGCTTCTTCTCTCCATTTTTTCTCTTCCTCATCAGCCGGTTCATCGAGAACGATTCCGTGAGGAACAGGCTTGTTTGTCTCGGGATCTACAGACACGAATGTTGTAAATCCTTCTGCGTTAAGCACTCCCGTTTTCTCATCGTAGAGACCAACCCTGATGGTGAGACTCGTTCTCCCCGTTCTGACAATGAGACCCTCGTAATATACGATATCTCCCGGATTAACGGAATGATAGAAATCAAATTTATGAGTGTTCTTGTATAGCAGTCCCTGAGGATCGCCGTATTCACAGTTAACGACAATGAATGAGGTTTCAACCATCCACTCGATTCCCTGTCCCGCATACAGGTTTCCGTGATGGTTGAGGTGCTCCATTCTAACCATGTGTGATGACTTGTATCTCTTCATCGTCTCTCCTACTTTTTGTGTATTTATGAAAGCAGTTCTTACAGCTCGTCACTTGAGAAGGTTTCTCTGCTGACAGTCTTTTTTACTTCAGAGCATGCCGGCATTACCATTGATCTTGCTATGGTGAAAATCTGCGGTGTCTTCTTCTGTGCCGGGCACTTCGGCATTACCATTGATCTTGCTATGGTGAAGATCTGCGGTGTAGGCGGCACTTCTGCAGGCTCTGCCTTGACAGGCTCTTCAGCTTCGGTTACCTCAGCAGGCGCTTCCGCCTCTGCAGGTTCCTCAACCGCCTCCTCAGGACTGTCGCCCCTGAGTGCATAGAGAATATCTCCTTCAAGTTCTCTGATTCTGACAGTATCGCGCTTTTCCTTTTCTTCTATCCTGATGCCGAGGACTTCTCTGTTCGCTTCGATTTCTGCTGCCAGTTCTTTCATTCTGTCGGCAATCTTGTCAGCTGCAGCCAGCTGCTTTGCCTGGGCTTCCTTGTCCGGTTCCCTGTCAACATTCACTACTATGTTTCTGGCTTCCTTGATAACCTTGCCGATTCCCAGACATACGATGCCCACGCCAAGGTAAGGTGCAAACTGTCCTATTATGTACTGAACCGAATTGGACCACATGTCAGAGAAGGCCGCGTCATATGACTGCAGGTATGTTCTGGTGTATGAAATGGCTGCAGTAAGCATGAATGCGGCTGCCACCAGGAACAGTATTCCGATTATATAAAAGATGACTGTAATTGCAGGTGTGGTTTTCTTTTCCATTTCATTCCCTTTCTGTTTCCCTTTTTTTACCGTCAAATATTATACCACAAAAGGTGACAAAAGGGCACATCCCTTTTGTCACCTTTTTTGTTTATTGTGCAAACTGGCTGTTATAAAGCTCGGCATAGAAACCGCCCTTCGCCAGCAGCTCTTTGTGACCGCCCTGCTCGACAATGTCGCCGTGGTCGAGGACCAGAATGTGGTCCGCATCCTTGATGGTTGACAGTCTGTGAGCAATGATGAAGCTGGTTCTGCCTTCCATCAGGTTGCTCATTGCCTTCTGGATGATTCGCTCCGTTCGCGTATCTACAGAAGATGTAGCCTCATCGAGAATCAGTATCGGGGCATCGGCCAGAATGGCTCTGGCAATGGTAAGCAGCTGTTTCTGTCCTGCAGAAATGTTCGTGGCTTCTTCGTTTATCTGCATGTCATAACCGCCCGGAAGAGTCTTTATGAAGTGGTCAATGTGTGCTGCATATGCTGCCGCTTCAACCTCTTCGTCCGTCGCATCCGGTTTGCCGTATCTGATGTTTTCCCTGATTGAATTGCTGTTCAGCCAGGTGTCCTGAAGAACCATTCCGAACTTGCTCCTCAGCTCGTGTCTGCTCATTGTTGTAATGTCCTGTCCGTCAACGAAAATCGCCCCGCCGTCCAGCTCGTAATATCTCATGAGAAGCTTGACGATTGTGGTCTTTCCTGCACCGGTCGGACCGACAATTGCAACCCGCTGTCCTGCCTTTGCTTCAAATGTGAAATTCTTTATTACAGGCTCTCCCGGAACGTATCCGAAGGATACATTTTCGAAGTTTACATCGCCGTCAACATCCGGTGTCGGATCCTTTGTTTTTGCGACTTCGTGAAGGGCCTCCTTCGCTGATCTTTTTACCTGATTGACCAGGTCTGACCAGAGGCTTTCATCGCCCTTCAGCGGTCTCGCATCCTTGTGTGCTTTAGCTGTAATAGGGTCTGCTTTTTCCAGCCCGTTTGTGTATGCCTCCTTCTCCTCCTCTTCATCGAGAAGTTCGAAAATTCTCTCCGCTGCAGCGGCTGTTGACTGAAGCTGATTTGCTATGTTCGCAACCTGCTGAACAGGATGATTCAGCGATCTGACGTACTGGATAAACGCCTGAATCTGACCAATGCTTATGCGGCCCTTCAGTGCCAGATATCCGCCCAGGAAACATACCATTACGTAAGCAAGATTTCCGATGAACTGAGTCAGCGGCATCATGAGGCCTGAAAGGAACTGTGACTTCCATGCAGCCTCGCAGAGACTGTCATTATACTCATCAAATTCCGCTTCCGAAATCTCTTCTCTGTTGAATGCCTTTACTATGTCATGGCCCGAATACATTTCTTCAACATGGCCGTTAACCTTGCCTAGGAATCCCTGCTGATTTTTGAAGTGTTTCTGTGACTTGCCGACAACGATTTTGATGACGCCCATTGAGGCCGGAATCACAAGCAGTGCCACCAGTGTCATCGTCAGGCTGATGCTCAGCATCATGGCTATTATTCCTATGAGCGTAACGGCTGATGTGATCATCTGCGTGATGCTTGCAGTCAGCGTCTGGTTGATGGTTTCAATATCGTTAATCATTCGGCTCTGAACTTCGCCGTAAGGTACTCTGTCAAAATATTTTAGCGGAAGTCTATCCAGCTTCTTGGACATCTTGTCCCTGAGAGTGTAGATGACCTTCTGTGATACGATGGCCATTACCCAGGCCTGTATCGTTCCGAACGCCCAGGCCGCAATGTACATTGCCAGCAGTATCATAAGTATTACAAAGAGTACGTCATAATCTATTCCGCCGCCAGTGATTCCCTTAACAACTACATCAGTTGCCCGACCTAAAATCGCAGGAGAAACGATACTGAAAACCGTGCTCAGAATCGCTGTTATTGCTACGATTACAAGCTGCCATTTGTAAGGTCTCAGATAGCCGAACAGTGTGAGTATTGTACCCTTGAAATCCTTTGCCTTTTCACCCGGCTGGAATCGGGCGGCTCTTCCTCCTCCTTTAGCCATTGATCTCACCTCCTTCCGGAAGTGGTCTTCTCATCGCAATCGCATCCAGTTTTTCTCTCTCCCTGGCGCGTTCTTCCTCGCTGATTCCCAGTTCCTTTTCACTGAGCTGCGAGAGTGCGATTTCCCTGTAGACATCACAGGATTTTATCAGCTCTTCATGGGTGCCGCAGCCCACCATTTCACCGTCGTCCAGAACGATGATTTTATCCGCATCAAGTATGGTGTTTATTCGCTGTGCAACTATGATGAATGTGCTGTTTCCAATGCTGTCCTTCAGAGCCTTTCTGAGCGCCCTGTCAGTTGCAAAATCAAGAGCGCTGAAGCTGTCATCAAAGATGAGAACATCAGGTTTTTTAACCAGTGCCCTGGCTATGCAGAGTCTCTGCTTCTGCCCTCCGGATACATTGGTTCCGCCCTGTGCAACCTCTTCTTCAAAGCCCTTAGGTTTCTCGTTAATGAAATCCATTGCCTGCGCAATTTCGCATGCTCTGATCAGGTCCTCACGGCTTGCATTTTCATCACCGTATTTCAGGTTGCTTTCAATGGTTCCGCTGAACAGCGTTCCCTGCTGAGGGACGAGGCCGATGTGGCTTCTCAGCTCCTTCTGGGTCATTTCCCTGACGTCGATCCCTCCAAGAAGAACCTGTCCGTCTGTAGCATCATAGAATCTCGGAATGAGATTAATGAGGGTTGATTTGCCGCTGCCCGTTCCGCCTATTATTGCCGTTGTCTGTCCCGGCATTGCCGTAAATGAAATTCCCTGCAGAGCCTTCTCGTCCGAGTCGGGATATGAGAAATTCACGTCTCTGAATTCAACCAGGCCCGCAGCCTTTTCTGCTGCCTTTGCGTCTTCCGGATCGTTAACCGATGTCTCCGTGTTGAGCACTTCCGCAATACGCTTTGCCGATACTGCAGCTCTTGGCAGCATGATGAAAATCATGGTTACAAACATGAAGCTCATGATAACGTGCATTGCGTACTGCAGGTATGCCAGCATGTCTCCGATGAGCAGCTGCTGCGCATCGATCAGATGAGCTCCCGCCCACACTATGAGTATGCCGACTCCGCTCATGATAAATGTCATTGTAGGCATCATGAAAGCCAGACATTTGTTAACGAAAATGTAGAGCTTTGTCAGGTCGATATTTGCAAAATCAAATCTGTTTTCTTCCTGCTTTTCTGTTCTGAATGCACGAACAACCAGAGTGCCGGAAAGCCTCTCCTTCATGATGAGATTTATCCTGTCCAGCTTCTCCTGCATTACCTTGAATTTCGGAAATACGGTAATGAAAGAGAAGACCATCAGACCGCACACGCAGATGAGTGCCAGGCCCACTGTCCACGACAGGGACACGCTGGTCTTCAGCGACATGAACACCGCGCCGATTCCCATGATAGGTGCGAAGAGCATCATCCTCAGGCACATTACCGTTGCCTGCTGAACCATCTGTATGTCATTTGTGGATCTGGTAATCAGCGATGCCGTTGAGAATTTCTCGAATTCCGCAGTGCTGAATGCCGTTACTTTTCGGAACAGATCCTTTCTGATTGCGCGTGCCGATTTCGCCGCTGTCATTGAGGCAAAAAGGCTGCCCGTTATGGAGCATGTTGCCGCAATTGCCGCGATGAAAATCATGATGATTCCCACATGTTTTATGTGGTCCATATCGCCCGCAACTATACCGTTGTTTATTATGTCCGACATGTATGTCGGCAGCAGCAGTTCGGTGATTACCTGACCGAAAAGAACCGCCACAACAATGCATATGAACGGTATGTACTTTTTGTAATAACGTAATACTGTTTTCATTCTTTCTTCTGTCTTTCCTCCCTATAACTTTGTCCCTTTTGTCGGAATGGTAAAGTCGTTCATATCCATTCCCTCCAGCCTAATTAATTGAATTTTCATCGGCATTCCGCCGCCGTAGCCGGTCAGGTTTCCGCCCGTCCCTACGACTCTGTGGCACGGAATCATGATGGAAACCGGATTGTGTCCCACCGCTCCGCCGACCGCCTGTGCCGCCATCTTTTTCTTGCCTCGCAGCCTGGCCATTCGCTTTGCAATGTCTCCATATGTAATGGTTTTTCCGTACGGAATCTCGCAGAGAATCTTCCATACCTCCTGCCTGAAATCCGATCCCTCCGGTTCTATGATGAGGTTGCTTCTGCCCACTCTGAGAACATAGGATTTCCGCACCCTGTTTCCTTCTTTTTCTTCTGAAAAAAGCTGCGGGTTTTCGCACTTTTTTCCGGCAAAATAATCGTCCAGCCAGCGTTCAGCAAGAGCGAATATTTTCTCCGCTTTCGCCGGCATTTTTTCCGTCGTTTCCGACAGCTCCATGCCCTCGGTTTCCTTCTGCAAAAGCAGGGCATTAAGTGCTTTCCCGTCGCTTACAAGTGTCAGCCTTCCCGCGGGCGATTCATAGAATCTGATGTACTCGTTCATATGTGTTTCCTCAGTTTTCTAATAAGAATTGTTCCCGCAGTAATTTTGATTGCATCCCCCGGAAGGAACGGTATTACACATGCCACCATGGCCGCTCCGAATCCGGTGTTCGTGCTCACCATGAACCATGCCGTTCCCAGCGCATAGCATGCGGCCAGACCCGCAATCATTGCCGCCGCAGTTCTGACAATTCCGCTCTCCTTCGTGACTATGATTCCCACGATAAACGCCGCCAGAATATAGCCCACAATGTAGCCGCCGGTCGGTCCCGCAATTACGCTGAACCCTCCTCTGAATCCTGCGAAAACAGGTGCTCCAACCGCGCCTACCATGGCGTAAACCGCAGTGGAAACCGCGCCGTATTTTGCCCCGAGAAGTCCGCCTGTCAGGAAGACCGCCAGGGTAGCCAGATTCATTGGAACGGGCGTGAATCCCAGTGGAATCGATATCCATGATCCCACCGCAGTCAGGGCCGCAAAGAGCCCCGCCAGTGCCATGCAAGTTGTCTTGTTGTAAGTAATGTTCTGCATCTATACTCTTACTGAAACCTCTCCTGTTGTGAGGGTTTCCTCCTTTCCGTTTCTGTATTTCACTAGAAGTCCGCCTTCATCATCGATGGCCATCGCCTTCGCTTTTATTCCTCCGATTTCCACCGTCGGATCCTCCCGGTATTTTCCCTTGTATACTGTAATGTTTTTTCCAAGGACCATGCTTCTGTCCCTGTATGTTTTCATGAACGCCGGTCTGCTGCTTCCGATCTGCTGAACGTTCTCCAGAACCAGCTGTGAAATTTTCGCAATCAGGGCTGCTTTTGCCTTTGCATTTTCCAGAGAAACCGCGCCCGCGATATCCCTTATTTTTTCCGGAAAATCATCGGTGTTCGTGTTGATTCCTATGCCGATTATGAGGGCGCCAATGGCCCCCGTTTCGAAGTCGGTCATGGCCTCGGTCAGAATTCCGCAAACCTTTTTTCCATCGGCATAAACATCGTTGACCCACTTGATTCGCGCATCAATGCCGCACACCTGACTGAGCGCCTCGGCAACAGCCGATGCAGCAGAAACCGTCACCAGTCCGCTGTGGCTCATGTCGAATTCCGGCTCGATAACCAGGCTCATGTATATGCCGTTTCTCGGTGAATGAAAATCTCTTCCGAGCCTGCCTCGCCCCGCTGTCTGCTGATTTGCAAAGACAAGGCTTCCATGGCCGGCCTTCCTGTCGAGAACCAGCTTCTTTGCCTGAAGGTTTGTAGAGTCAGTAAGCTCAAATACATGAACCTGACACTGGCCGCAGTCGGTCCTCATGGCACGGCAAAGCATGTCCTCGGAAACGAGTTCCGAAGATGATGTCAGAATGTATCCCTTGTTTGTCACCGCTTCAATGCAAAGTCCTTCCTCACGCAGAGCCTTCACTGCTTTCCAGATTGCCGCTCTCGATACGCCCAGCTTTTCAGACAGCTGCTCGCCTGAAAGGAATTCTTCTCTGTTGTCATGCAGCGCTTTTCTTACCTCGTCTTTTACCGGCATTTCATCCTCCCTTTACATTTCGGTTAATTGTAAACCTTTTTGTGACGATTGTAAACCTCAACGCGACATCTCCTTTATTTCACAGAACCTTCACAGAACTGTTCACAAAACGCCATATTGACTTGTTACCATACAATTGCAGAAAGGGAGAAGCCCTTCTGCAGATAGTGATTTACACCTCCTCACTAAATAATGATAATAATGATGACTACAGAGAAATAACCGGGGAAAGGGGCCCCGGTTATTTCGTTTTTTGCCGTACTTGTGTTACAATATTGGGCGGGAGAAACGGCAGACATGAATAACATTTTCTACATCTTAGAACGAGACATTAAGCGAATCCTGAAAAACTGGGTCGCCATCCTTGTCGTGCTCGGCATCTGTCTGTTGCCTTCTCTGTATGCCTGGTTCAATGTGGCCGCAAACATGGACCCTTATGAGCACACCTCAGACATGCGTGTTGCCGTCGCCAGCGAGGATAAAGGTGTCAGTGATAAAATTGCGGGAGATGTAAATGCCGGCGATAAGATTGAAGACGCACTAAGGGATCAGAGCCTTCTCGGCTGGGTTTTTACTGACAGGGAAGACGCAATAAAGCGCGTCAGATCCGGCGACTGCTATGCCGCCTACATTATCCCCGAAGACTTCAGTGAAAATCTTCTCAGCTTCACTCACGGCAGGACCGTGACCCCCGAAATAGAATATTACGTTAACGAAAAACTGAACCCGATTGCACCTAAGGTAACCGATACTGCAGCATCGGTTTTTCGCATTACAATAAATGACATGTTCAAGGAAATTGTCGCAGGCAAAATTCTGGGCACAGTAAACGATACGACGAAAGAAATTCACAAGGATGTGACCATCGGGCAGACTAATCTCACCTCCGATATTGAAGCCAGCCGTCAGCTGCTCAGAGAATACCGGCAGACCATTAACGGCTTCAGCTCTGTCTACGCCACAAGCACTAAGACAATTAACAGCACGAGAAAGCTTGCCGGATCTATTGATTCCAATCTGCGTGCAATTAACAAATCTCTCAATTCCAACGATGCTCTTCTTGATGATCTGGAAACAGACATTAACGATACCGAAGCTCTGGTAAATGAGCACAGGGCGGAGCTGGGAGAAATTCTTTCAGCAAAGATCATCAAAAAGCTCGATGCAATGAATGCCGGAATTCATTCGGCGCAGGGACTCAGCGCCAAAGGCCACGGCCTCGTATATATGCTACAGCCCGAGACCGCTCTCATGCGTGACATGCTCACCGACATGCAGTCAGGACTCGACGCCACAAAGCGTTCTCTCAATAATGCAAAGGCAAGCATCGATGCAACGGACAGCCTCCTTCTCGATGCGGAGAGAAGTCTTGGCAGTCTGGAAAGCATTGGGGCATTTGAGCAGATTGAGTCTCTCAGCGGAAAGAATTCCAAGGCCTTCTCACAGTATCTTGTCTCCCCTGTAACAATAAAAACCGAGAAGCAGTTCCCTGTAGAGAATTACGGCAGCGGACTTGCTCCTTTCTATACAATGCTTGCCATCTGGGTAAGCGGCCTGATTCTGATTGCCATCTTCAGACTGGAGGTTGATCCGGAATCCGACGACGGCAGAAAATTCACCATGAAGCAGAAATATTTCGGAAGATCTCTTCTGCTGACTATCCTCGGTCTCATTCAGACCACGGTTATCTGTGGCGGAAACATCTGGCTTCTTGGAATACAGTGTCTCCATCCGGTGGCCTTTTTCGGCGCCGCACTTCTGGCATCGGTAGTATTTGTAAACCTGATTTACGCCCTGGCGGTAACCTTCAGGCATGTAGGTAAGGCCCTGGCAGTAATAATTATTATCCTTCAGATTCCGGGCTCATCCGGAACCTATCCTATTGAAACTACGGGGGCTTTTTTCCAGACACTGAAACCATTCCTGCCGTTCACATACGGCATCAGCGCTCTTAGAGAAGCCATTGCCGGCTTCTACGGTGCCGCCTTCTGGATCAGTCTGGCCAGGCTGCTTCTGTTCCTGGGCGTTGCGCTTTTCATCGGTCTGGGCCTGCGAGCTCTGCTTTCAAATCTTAACAGTACCTTCGACAGACGTCTTCAGGCAACCGGTTTCCTCGCAGCAGACACCGGAGCAAGCACCGGCGAAATCACAACTCTGAAGAAGGCTGTCAAGCTCCTGTACAGCAACCGTGAGTCGAGATACATGCTTGAAGAATATACGGAAAGATTCGAGCAGAAGCACGCATGGCTTGAAGAAAAAGGACTTTACTTCGTCTTCCTGCCTACAGCGGTTCTGTTCATATTAATATGCATTCTGCCTTGGAAACTGTTGATGCTTTGCCTTTGGATTCTGACAATCATCGCCACGGTTGTCTTCCTGGTAATAATGGAACACACCCACATGATCATTCAGGACAGAAAATACCTTAAGGAGGTCTCTGCCAATGAGAAACATACTGGCAATATTTAAGGGCGACCTCCGAAAGGTGCGTCGCAACATAATCGCCTGGGCCATAATCCTGGGTCTGGTTTGTGTGCCATCACTTTATTCCTGGTTTAACCTGGCCGCTTCATGGGATCCTTACGGAAGAACCGACCAGATCAAAATCGCCATTGCCAGCGATGACGCAGGCTACGATGGAGACATCTTCCCTGTCAGCGTAAATCTCGGGGACAATCTGGTTGCCCAGGTGGCTGCCAACAAGAAGTATGACTGGGTAATTACGGACTCGAAGGATGCAATTGAAGGCACGCGTGCCGGAGACTACTACGCGGCCGTCGTTGTACCCGAAAGCTTCTCGGCTGATATCATGAGCGTTTTCTCAAAGAACGTTCATCATTCCGAACTCACCTATTATTCAAATGAAAAAGAGAACGCCATCGCACCTAAGCTCATAGGCAAGGAAGTGGGAGAGATCCAGCAGGATGTCGACAATGTCGTTACGGAATCAATTCTGGAGCTGGCCCTCAATACCGCCGAGAATCTTACCAGCCCGGACAATGAAAAATCCGCAAGCAATCTCATGGGAAATCTTCAGGTTACCGTGGGACATGTTAAAGATATCATAGCCAATGCCCAGGGCACCGTAGGCTCTCTCAAAGAATCCACACGGTCAATGGAAGCTCTTCTGAAAACCATGGGAGAATTCTCTGACAGCCTCAATGGCATTACAGACGGCGGAAGGGTACTGTCCTCGGATCTGGAAAAGAAAATAAACGATATCATCAGCAAAGCCGACAGTGAAATAACTGTGCTTGAGGCACTTGAAGAAGAACTTAAAGCGGAAAGCTCTGATCCGATTATTGACGATATACTGGCAAGGATTGGCACGATTAAAAAGGATCTTTCCGCCATCAGGAAAGACCTGAAATCCGTCAGGTCTTCAATGAACACAAGCATGGAGGACACTGACAAGGTGGCTGCAAATCTTGAAAGCACTTCTAAGGCGGCCCGAAAGATCCTTAAATCCCTTGAAAGCACTCTGGGAGATACGGGACCTCTGCTTGCCAACGCCTATGCGAAGATTGACGCACTCCAGCAGGACATTCAGAAGGCAAGCGAAAGCGGAGATATCACTCTGCTGAGAAACATCTTCAGTCAGGATACAGCCCAGCTGTCCTCCTTCCTGGTTTCTCCGGTAGAAGTCAACCGCATTCCTGTTTACCATGTTCAGAACAACGGTGCCGCTGTGCTGCCGTTCTACACTTCCCTTTCCCTTTGGATCGGAGCCATTATTCTGGTTGCTCTCATGAAGACGACTCTTGAGGAAGGGCGAAAAAAGGAACTGAACAATCTGAACCCGTCACAGGAATATCTGGGAAGATATATCATCTTCGCCTGCATGGGTCTGGTGCAGACCCTCATAGTAACCTTCGGCGATCTGTTCTATCTGGGACTCCAGTGTGAGCATCCTGTCCGGTTTGTATTCGCATCACTGTTTACCAGTCTGGTATTCGTGCTGTTCGTCTACACTCTGACGGTATCCTTCGGCAATATAGGAAAGGCTCTCGCCGTTGTGCTTCTTGTAATGCAGGTGGCCGGTTCCGGAGGAATACTGGCAATCGAAATGACGCCGGCAATCTTCCAGAAAATCTATCCGCTTCTGCCGTTCAGATACAGCATGTCGGCCATGAGAGAAGCCATTGCGGGAGCGTACGGAAACACCTACTGGACCAGTCTGGCAACCCTGTGCGCATACATTGCCTTCGCGCTTCTGCTGGGCCTGGTTCTTCGCCGCCCTCTCATGCGGCTGAACGAAGCATTCCATAGGAAGCTTGAAGATACGAAACTGATGTAAATGCATATAATAAAGGATGGCAGAATATCTGCCATCCTTTTTCAATTGATTTGTTATATTTTATTTCTGAACGGACAGTGTGTGTGAGTACAGATATTACATTCGCGATTGCACTTCGGTCTGCCGTCTTCGGCAAGCTCGGTTACTCCGCAGGAACGAACCATCTTGCGATCGTTCAGCGCTGCATCGTCCATCATTTTTTCGCCTTCTTTTTTCGCCCATTCCAGTTCTTCACGTTCAGCTTCCTCTTCGGTGATGAGACCGTAATCAAGCTTATAGGCTGTCATCTTGTAGCCCTGCTCCTCGCACTCGAGAATGTGCTTTATCATCTCTTCGCGTTCAGCATCCTTCGCCGCCAGTTCTGCGGCAGCGTCCTGCAGTGCTGCCGGTCCGTCGGCTGCCACTGCCTGTGCTGCGGTGCTCTTGATTCCCATCTCATTTTCTTCAAGCTTTACGAACTTGAACCCCAGGGATTTCTCAAGGAGTTTGATTGCTCCCTCGCGGTGCTTAACACTGAGCACTCCCAGGGAGGCCATGATGTAGTCATTATCGACTGCGATTTTGGCGTGGCTTGTCGGGAAGAGCTTGGTTCCTGTCTGGTCATATTCGCAGATGCGGCTCATGATTTCCTCGCGATGAGGAAGTCTTGTAAGCGCTCCGCCTGTACCAACTATGTACTTGACCGGTGTCAGGTCCTTGCCTTCTGCGACAGTGCTTCTGCCGCTCGGTCCGTATATGTATCTTATCTGGCCCGCATGACGGTCAACTGCCTTCATGACAGCTTCCTCAGTCAGCATTTCAACCAGCTTGAATTCGTCTTCTGTTTTAGGAATTGCAACGTAGCTTTCAAGAGTCGCATCAGGGTCAAAGCCCGCTTCGGCTGCCTTTGCGCGGAACTCTTCTTCGCCTATGGATTCGATAACCTTCATGCGGTTAACGTATACTCCCAGATCGCCTTCTACAGTTCTCTTGGCAAAAGGTTCCGGCGCTGTCATTATTCTGGCAACGTTGTCCGATTCCTTGCACACCGAATGAACGTCGGTCGTCGCTCCGCCAACGTCTATAACCATCACTTCGCCCAGGCAGTCGTTGAGCAGCTTGGTGCACTGCATTACCGCACCCGGTGTCGGAATGATCGGTCCGTTTACCATGTCACGTACATGCTCCATTCCCGGCGCATTTGTAATGTGATCTTCAAATGCATCCTGGATTACCTTACGGCACGGCTCAACGTTCATGTCATCTATGCGCGGATATACGTTCTCTACGTTGTACAGCTTCACATGCGGAAGTCCGTCACGGTCCGCTTCTTCATCCGAGAAAATGATTTCCATCTCCTCCTGGTTCTCAATGTTCCCCGCATAGATAATCGGGGTGCTCAGGCCCAGGTCTCTGATCTTTTCTGCATTGTCCAGAGCCGTATCTCTTTCACCGTAATCAACGCCGCCTGCTATGAGAATCAGGTTCGGCTGTATTTCTTCTATCTTCCTGATATCGGTTCTTCTGAGTCTGCCCGCTGTTACGAAGTGGATAATGCCGCCTGCGCCGAGAGCCGCTTCCTTGGCTGCTCTGGCAGTCATGTCATATACCAGTCCGTGTACGGTCATCTTAAGTCCGCCTGCTGCAGATGAAGTGGCGAGCATCTCATCATACTCCAGACTGTCTATTCCCTTCTTCCTGCACAGGTCATCAATCGCTCCCTTAAGACCGACTCTTACGTCGCCTTCCAGTACGCTTGTCGGAGCCTGTCCCTGTGCCCAGAATTCGGGATTGTCACTATCTATATTCTTAAATGCATTTACTACTGTCGTAGTTGAGCCGATTTCGGCAACTAATACATCAACTTTCATATTCATTATTTCCTTAAGTAAAAAAATGGACGTTGCGGGGGCGTGAAGTCGACCTCCGCAGCGTCGGTGCTCGGTGAAACTGAGCTGGCACTTGTGCCTTGCGACAGTTGAACCTAGCACTGCTACGCGAGGACAGAGCGAGAGCGTTCGACGGAACGCCCCCGCAAAGTCCAATTAGTCTTGCTTTTGCTTATTCAGCTTCAACTTCCGGTGGTTCTTCGCCTCTTCTTCTCATAGCTTCTTCAGCCAGGAATGTTGCAACGTCGATACCGTGTGAGTCTCTTCCGAAACCTTCGTCGATGCCTGTTTCGCGAGCTTCTTCAGGAATTACCTGAGTTCCGCCTGCAGCGATGATAACCTTGTCACGGATACCCTTTTCGATTGCCAGTTCGTTGATTCTCTTCATGTTCTTGTAGTGAACATTGTCGTGTGAAATGATTGTTGATGCCAGGATAGCGTCAGCGTTCAGTTCTACTGCAGCGTCAACCAGCTTTTCAACCGGAACTGATGTGCCGAGGTAGTTAACCTTTACGCCCCACTTTTCGATTCCGCCGTGCTTGATGTTGATGATCTCACGGAGACCTACTGAGTGTTCGTCGTTACCAACTGTACCACATACAACTACCATTGGATGTTCTTCGAATTCCTTGTACAGAACTTCGTCTGACTGGTGATGTGGTGGATCTGGGATTTCGAGAGTTGAAGGATCGATATCGAATGGAACCTTGCCCTTCATTTCTACTCTTGTTCCTTCTGCGTTCTGCAGAACTTCCTTACTGATTACAACAGGATCGTCAAGACCGAGCTTGTGGCCGATTTCCAGGGCAACTGCTTCAGCAGCTCTTGCGTGTGTAGGGATGCACATAGTCATCATTACAACGCCGTCTCCGCACCATTCCATTTCAGGAATGATAGCTTCGCCATCGTGGTACTTGGCAACCTTTTCGAGTCTTACGTTTACGTTGTCTTCTTCATCCAGTTCGTCGATGTAAACGATCTTGCTTCTGTCTTCGAATGTACATCCGCCGATGAGAGCTGCAGGATCTGCAGGGTCTCCGCCGTACTGTTCAACGTTGTTGTTTCCGAAGTGAGCTGTTACTGGAGCCATGTAGTCGTCTTCTCTTTCGAAGATGTATCCGTAGCCTACGCCGCCGTCAAGCTTTCTTGCGATGCCGTCGCCGTTTCTTTCAGGGTACTTTCCTGAGTCAACGAAGAATCCTTCTTCAACTGCCTTGAAGTATCCGCCTACTTCTACGATTTCTTCCATGAACAGAAGTGCTCTTTCCTTGATGTCTCTTGCGATCTCTCTCAGAGGACCATCCTTCTTCAGTTCAACCATTTCCATCAGACCGTCCATGCCGATCAGAGTCTGCTTTGCGTTGTCACATGCTTCGATGTTGTAGATGTGCCAAGGAACGTTTCTTCCTTCGTCAGGAGTGATTG
>JAKSSG010000021.1 GCA_024403185.1 Clostridia bacterium | reverse complement strand
GGCTAAAATTTAATTGTGGTTATCCCCTGATAACCTCATTAATCTCTAATCCCAATACCCCTTTTAACAAACAGGACCTTCGGGTCCTGTTTGTTTTTTTTGATACACGTACCGCTTGCAAGCCAAGGCGTCTGACTTTGTGATATAATATCTGCGGAGGAAAAAGATATGAAAATAAGACAGTATGTAATGGCCTACAGGGCTGATCATGAGAAGATAAAGGAGCTGCTCCCGAAGGAGTTTGAGTCGCTCAGACCCGTTCTGAGAATAAACGTGGAATGCTATGATGGTGATGATGACTGGGGTTACATAGAGTTCAATACTCCCGTTGCAGCAAGAGGCAAAAGAGGCTGGCTGAACATAGCGGCATGGCTTGAAAAACCGGATTACATGCATCTTGAATTTGTGCCTTCGGGCAAAGCCGGTGGATGTCCGCACGAGGCGGATAATGAGGGCTGTTTCTACTGGGATTACGAGTGCGGTGATTACAGTTTTCTTGAGGCGGAAGTCATTGAAGAAAACAAGGAGTACTGTGACTGCAGCCTGAACTGGGAACTGCCCCCGGCCAACGCGTTCTACGATGATGACGAGAGAATCAGGCGGTTCATAAAGCTTCCTGTTGAAGAAATACTGGGCGCATATGTTGTCGATTTTGACAGAAAGATTGAAGAGGAATAATACGCAAAAGCAATGAAACATATCGTCGAAAAATGGGACGAAAAACTGCATGAAGGCGTGCTTTGGAAATTCTATTTTGATTGTCTGAAAATAGGAGTTCTCGACATAGAAACAACAGGGCTTAATCCGGCAAGAAACAAGTTCGTTCTTGGCTGCCTTTATGATGTCACAGAAGGTGAAATACATCAGGTCCTTGCGGAAAGCCGCGTGGAGGAACCGCTGGCTCTGGCGGAATACATGGAACTTATCGACCGGGTTGATGTCGTCGTAACATACAACGGACGCAAGTTCGACATGCCTTTTATCGACAGACGCCGTCAGGCTACCATGAATGCATTAAACTATCTGAAGCATGAGGAAAACGGCGGCATGAAAATGCCGGAAGGCGGCACGGCGGTATACGATCTGGATCTTTATCAGGTGCTGGACAAACACTCCGCACTCAGAAGAATTCTGCCAAACCTGAAGCAGAAAACCGTCGAAGAATACATGGGACTTTGGGAAACCAGAGCCGATGAAATTTCGGGCGCGGAAAGTGTTGAACTGTATAATCATTATGAGGCGACAGCGGATACTGAAGCGGAGAAAAAAATACTGCTGCACAATAATGATGATGTAAGACAGCTGACTAAACTTACGAAGGCAATTACAAAGAGCGATTTCCACAAGGCCATGTACAGTCTGGGATTCCCGGTAAAAGCCGGCGGGCTGCTTTTGCATGTGAACAGGATAGCATTTGAAAGAGACGGGCTGGCCTTCAGCGGAGAACAGCTCAAATCGTCAATTGACTATATGGGATTTGAGTTCAGAGACAGACCCGTTAGCAGCAGGTTCATCAGGGCAGGCGAGTCCGGACGAAGAGGACTGTTTGAGTTGAAGGTGCCATTAATCAGGCAGGAAGGGTATATAATAGCAGATACTGAAGCGGCCGGAATTTCACCGGAGGCTTTTGCAGATTACCCGGACAGCGGAAGCGGATTTCTTGTACTGGGAGATACGGAAGGCATAAGATACAGAGAAACAAATCATTTCATTAAATCATTCATTGAAAGCTTTATGGAGGAAGCCATATGAAAATCGGATTTATAGGAACCGGAAACATGGGCGGAGCCATTCTGAAGGGCTACGTCAGATCGGATGCATCGAATGGAAACGAAGTGCTGATTCACAACAGGAGCACGGAACGCAATGAGCAGATGGCAGCATCCATGACGCAGGTGTCCGGGACGAAGATCAGAATATGCAACGACAACAGGCAGCTGGCAGAAGAAGCTGACATTATAATTATCGGAGTCAAGCCCAACGATGTTGAACAGGTGCTGAAGGAAATAACACCGGCAAAGGAGAAAATCATTGTTTCCATGGCTGCAGGAGTAAGCATTTCCCAGATGGAAAAAGCCATGGGCAGGAGCGGAGCCTTTGCCAGGATAATAAGAATAATGCCGAACACACCGGCACAGGTGGGCGAGGCAATGACATCAATGAGCCGAAACTCAAACGTATCCGACGGAGAATTTGAAAATGCAAAGGCAATATTCGATTCAGTTGGAAAATGCGAAGAGGTTCCGGAGAGCATGATTGACTGCGTTATAGGAGTAAGCGGTTCAAGCACTGCCTATACTTTCATGTACATTGAGGCCCTCGTTCAGGCGGCCTGCGCTAACGGAATGGAGGAGGAACAGGCAAGGGCATTTGCGGCTCAGTCGGTTTTAGGTGCAGCTAAGATGGCGCTTGAGAGCAGGGAAAGCCTTGAGCAGCTTCGAATCAATGTCTGCTCGCCAGGCGGCACCACAATTGAAGCTGTAAACACTCTTTTCGAAAACGGATTCATGGATGATGTGAAAGAGGGATTTCAGGCTGCGGTAGACAGATCAAAGGAGATGACAGGGGAATGATATTTGAGGAAAAATTCATAAGCAGTGAGACGATATATGAGGGCGCAATTCTCGACGTGAGACGCGACAGAGTTACTGCACCCAAGGGTGAGGCCTTCAGAGAGATAGTCGGCCATAACGGAGCTGTTGCCATGGTGGCGGTAACAGACGATAACAGGGTTATCATGGAACGCCAGTACAGATATGCCTGCAGGCGCGTTGTGCTGGAAATTCCTGCGGGGAAAATCGACAAGGGTGAAACGGATCCTGAAGCGGCGGCAAGGAGAGAACTCAAGGAAGAAACGGGATATACAGCAGATACATTTATTCATCTGGGTTCATGCAACCCGAGCTGTGCCTATTCTGAGGAAGTGATTCACATCTATCTCGTTAAGGGCCTGAAGCCGGGTGAACAGAAGCTTGATGAAGATGAAGCGCTGGAGGTTTTTGAGATGCCTTTTGAGGAACTATACGCCATGGCGGAGAGGGGAGAGATAGCGGATGCCAAGACACTGGCTGCTCTTCTCATGGCCAGACCGCACATCCAGAGTCCTGAGAGCAGATAGTATCTCCAAAAAAACATTGGTTGCACATAATAGTTATTGTAAACCAGAGCGATCTGGTTTATAATTTTTTTTGCATTCGCAACGGGCGGATGCGGGGGAAAAATTATGTACGTTGAACAATTTACAGACTATCTGAAAACGGAAAAGAAGATGGCGAAGAACTCACTCGATGCCTACGAGAGGGATGTTAACGAGTTTGATGCTTTCGAGAAATCCAGAGGAATCGATAACATTCAGGATGCTTCAAGCACTGAAATCATCGCTTATCTTCACAGCCTGAAGACAGCGGGAAAATCCGCGGCAACGGTTAACAGAAAACTGGCGTCAGTCAGGGCATTCTTCAACTATCTTATCGAAAGAAAGCTGATTGAATCAAATCCGACGGCGGGAATAAAATCGCCGAGGATCGAGAGAAAGGAAATTGAATTTCTGACCATTGAAGAAATTGACAAGCTCCTTGAAGGTCCTGATGATTCGCTTAAAGGACGCAGGGACAGGGCCATTCTCGAGGTGCTCTATGCAACGGGAATCAAGGTGAGCGAACTCATTGAAGCTAATATAGAAGACATCAATTTCCGAATGGGATTCATTACATGTTCGGGTGAGAGCAGCAAGGCGCGAATCGTGCCGTTGGGAAGACCGGCAAGAGCAGCTCTTGAGGATTACGTCTATGAAGTGCGTGAGACAATGCTTAAGGACAACAGAGATGAGAATGCTCTCTTCGTCAATTACTACGGCAAGCGCATAACGCGTCAGGGACTCTGGAAAATCCTGAAGGAGTATGGCGAGAAAGCTGACATACAGCACAAGCTGACGCCTAACACTCTGAGAAACTCCTTTGCGGTTCACATGCTTCAGAACGGCGCGGATCTGAAGTCACTGCAGGAGCTCATGGGACACGAGGACATTACAGCTACCCAGATGTATCTGTCCGCAACCAGGAACAGGATCAAGGACGTATACGACAAGGCTCATCCGAGAGCGTAGAAAAACATTTGAAATCATTGTAAAATCCCCTTGCACAAGGGGATTTCATAATGTATAATAATCGAGCGTGTGCGAATGCATGCACATTTTGTAATTTAACGGGCGGTCCTCTGTCGTGTACTTTACGGCATGAACGTTTCGAAGGGAAGGAGGAAGAGCAATGGACGTATTAAGCTCAGTAACAAATGAATATATGAAATCTGATATCCCTGCATTTAACGTTGGAGACACTGTAAAGGTACACGTTAAAATCAAAGAAGGTAACAGAGAAAGAATTCAGATATTCGAAGGCTTCGTGCTTAAGAGACAGGGCGGTGGAATCGGCGAGACTTTCACAGTAAGAAGAATCGCATCAGGCGTTGGTGTTGAAAAGACATTCCCGCTCCATTCACCACTGGTTGAAAAGATCGAAGTTGTTAGACGTGGTAAGGTTAGAAGAGCAAGACTTCACTACATGCGTCAGAGAACTGGTAAGTCAGCCAAGATCAGAACTAAGGCAGACAAATAAGTTTGAACTAAAGGGACCTAACAGGGTCCCTTTTTTATGATATAATCAGCGGTAAGGAGGCGGCTATGCAGAACATCAACTGGTACCCGGGTCACATGAAAAAAACCAGGGAACTGATACAGGAAAACTTAAAAATGGTAGACGCGGTTGTGGAAGTTGTCGACGCCAGAATTCCCGTGTCCAGCCGCAACCCCATAATCGACGAGCTGGTCGAGGGCAAACCGCGCATAATAGCTCTCAACAAGAGCGACCTGGCAGATGAAGAGGCAAACAGAAAATGGATTGCTGCCTTTGCAAAGGCAGGAGACGACATCCGTGCAATCGCCATGAACTCAATGAGCGGTGCGGGAACAAAGGAACTGCTGAAGGTGCTCGAATCCATGGATGCGAAACGCAGCGGCAATGCGGCGATGAAACCCTTCAGAATCATGATCGTGGGAGTTCCAAACGTAGGAAAATCCTCGCTGATTAACAGGATGACCGGTCATAAAAGCGCCAAGACGGGAGACAGACCCGGAGTAACAAAGGGCAAGCAGTGGCTGAGACTTCCTAACGGAATGCAGCTGCTGGATACGCCGGGAATACTCTGGCCCAAGTTTGAGGATCCGAAGGCGGGAATGAACCTGGCATTCTGCGGTTCAATCAAGGATGAAATACTCGATGTGCCCACACTGGGCATGGAACTGATCGGTGTGCTTTCCGAAAGGTATCCGGAAATGCTCATGAAGAGATACAAGCTGGATGCCCTGTATGAGGAGGGCGAGGAATCACCGGAAACGGGTTATCCGATGGAATCCGAACAGGACCTTGCACTGGCAAACATGCATCAGATGGCCATTAAGAGAGGCTGCATTCTGCCGGGAAAACGCATTGACTATGAGCGCATCGGAAAGCTGGTTCTGGATGAATTCAGATCGGCTACCATTGGGAGAATTACTTTGGAGTGGCCGGAGTAAAACATGACTAAGGAAGAAAGAATACAGAAACAGATAGAGCGTCTGGCAGAGATGAAGAAGCCGGAGGCTGAGCTTCATGCACAGGGCTACAGGTACATCGCCGGCATCGATGAGGTCGGCAGAGGACCGCTGGCAGGACCTGTCGTTACGGCAGCCGTGGTTTTGCCTGAGGATTTTGATGTGCTCGGAGTTGATGATTCCAAGAAGCTCAGTGAGAAGCGTCGCGAGGAGCTCTACGATAAAATCATCAAAGGCTGTGTGGCCTACGGAATCGGCATGTCAGACCATAAGGTGATTGATGAAATAAACATCCTGCAGGCGACAAAAGAGGCCATGAAAAAGGCAATTGCGGAATGCGAGATCATGCTTGGTCAGGCCTGCGCAGAAGATGATGAACAGGCCGGGGAAATAAAACCCCGCCGTCTTGATTTTGCATTATTTGATGCGGTAAAAATCGAGGGACTGGACGTGCCGCAGCAGGCCATAATAAAGGGCGACGCCAAGGTGCTGGCAATCGCTGCCGCATCGATTGTTGCCAAGGTTACCAGAGACAGGATGATGGTGGAATACGCCAGGGAATATCCATGGTATGCCTTTGAGTCAAACAAGGGTTACGGAACGGCGGCCCACTATGAAGGAATAAGAGAACACGGAACATGTCCGATACACAGGATGAGTTTCCTGAAAAACATGCATTAAAAGGAGATAGATGAAATGGCAGAATTACTTAAGGGAATGCCCGTTGCAAAGGCAATGACTGCAGTGAACGGAGAAAGAGCGGAGGCTCTTAAGGCTAAGGGCATAATTCCCACACTTGCAATTGTAAGACTGGGTGAAAATCCGAGTGACCTTTCATATGAAAAGGGAGCACTGAAGAGAGCGGAAAAGACAGGCGTTGAAGTCAGGCAGTTTGTGCTTCCTGAAAGCACAACCCAGGATGAACTGATCGATGTGATCAGGGGAATCAATGAAGACGACAGCATTCACGGAGTGCTCATGTTCAGACCGCTTCCAAGGCACATTGACGAGAAGGCGGTATGTGAAACACTGGATCCGGCAAAGGACATGGACGGAATAACCAGCGGTTCAATGGCCGGTGTTTTCATGGAAAACGGAATGGGATATCCTCCGTGCACAGCCAGTGCGGTAATGGAGATCTTTGACTACTACGGAATTGAACTTAAGGGGAAGAAGGTAACGGTCTTCGGAAGAAGTCTTGTTATAGGCAAGCCTGTTGCAATGATGGTAATGGGCCGACATGCGACGATTACCGTATGCCACAGCAGAACCACTGCCGAGGATTTCGCAAAGGCAGGAAGAGAGGCTGACATCGTAATCGCGGCTCTGGGTCGTGCGAAGATGGTCGGTGAAGACAAGCTGGGTGAGAATCAGACAATTATCGATGTTGGCATCAATGTTGATGAAGAAGGCAACCTCTGCGGAGATGTTGACTTTGAGCAGGCTGAGCCAAAGGCAGGTGCAATAACACCGGTTCCGGGCGGAGTAGGAAGCGTGACCACCGCGGTTCTCATGAAGCATGTAATCGAGGCAGCGGAAAAGAATATTTAAACCCGCGGCTGAATGGGGTAGAATACCGGAATGAATAAGGTCCTTTTCAACAACTCAGGAAAGCTGAAAGAAGCGATTAAAAAAATCGTCACTTTTGTAGTGGCGATTATTTTTGTGCCGGGATGCACCCTGATGCCGGGAACAGGATTCTTATCTGAAGCACATGCTGAAGAAAGCGGTCCGGATTACGTTGAAGGTGAAGTCATCGTATGCTACATCGATACGGATGACATGGACCTTACTTTAAGGCAGGAGAGAAAAGCGGACAGGCTGCTGGGTGATGCTGAGGAGATAACGACTCTTGAGAATGTGAGTCTGGCCGACGTATCCGTTGACGAGTCAAAGCTTACCGCCGGTGTTCAGAATGCGGAGGAGGTTGACAAGACCATTGCAACAGTTTCATCAGATGAAAAAAGCACTGAGGAACTGATTGAGGAAATAGAGAAGCTTCCGAATGTTGATTATGTGGAACCGAACTACATTTTCAGATTGTGTGACGAGGAAGTTGAGGAGGAGCCGGTCACAGAGGCTTCAGAAGCAGAGGCTGAGACGCCGGAAGCGGAAACTGATGCTGAAGAACCGGCTGCCGAAGTCAGTGCCGAAACGACAGCCGATGATCACACATCGGAACAGTGGGGCTTTACTGAAAATTACGGTTTAAATATTCCGGACTGGAACAATCCCGAAAATGTAAATGCGGATGGCGTTGTTGTCGTTATGGACTCGGGCGTGAATTACAGTCATGAGGATCTGGACGATGTGATGTGGACAAGTTCGAAGGGATATCACGGCATCGACCTGATTGACGATGATAATTACCCGATGGATGACAACGGACACGGAAGCCATTGCGCAGGCATCATTGCTGCAGAATGGAATGATTTTGGTGTAAGCGGAGCGGCCAACGGTGTAAAAATCATGGCAATCAAGGCGGCGGATGAAGAGGGCTACCTTGACTATGGAGACATTCTGACCGGATACGAATACCTGATAGATCAGAAGGAACAGGGCGTGGACATTGTTGCCGTTAACAACTCATGGGGAGGCGGAGCGGAAAGCTCCTATGGAATCAACGATCTCGTATCTCAGGCAGGAAAGCTTGGAATAGTATCCGTATTCTCATCTGGAAATAAAGGACTGAACTGCGACACGAGTTACAGCTTCAGCAACGGGACCGGCAAATTCACAGGTCACTATTTCTGCTATTTTCTGAAAGACAATCCATATGCAATCACCGTAAATTCAATCGGCCTGTCCACGGAAGAGACCGACAGCTGCCTCATGTCGGGCTTCAGCAATTACGGAGCAAAGACGACGGATCTGGCAGCGCCGGGAACGGGAATCATTTCAACCGTATTAAACAACAATTATCAGTGTTACAGCGGAACATCCATGGCTGCACCGGCAGTTACAGGTGAAGCGGCAATTGTCAGCACCTGTTTTCCTGATGAAACAGCAGACGTGATTGCCTCGATCATTACGCACAACACCTTAAGCAGCAGCTGCGTCAAAGGCAAATGCAAAAGCAACGGACTGGCCAATGTTGCGAAGGCACTGAAGGCAAAGCCGAAGGATATAAAATACAGAGACTTCAGGCTGAAGACAAAAGAATACACATATGACGGAAAAGAGAAAAAACCTGCCGTTCTGGTGAGCGGGCTGGAAAAGGGAACGGACTATGAAGTGATCTATCCTGCGGAAGCCACAAGGGATGCAGGGACGTACAGTGTGCTGGTTAACGGTCTGGGAATTTACGACGGTTCCATTGAACTTACATACAAGATCAGAAAGGCAACACCTAAGGCTTCGCTTAAATCAGTTTCATACACTTACAACGGAGAAACCAAAAAGAATGCACTTTCTGTTACAGACCAGAATGGAGTCAGGTGGATAAAGGATACTGATTACAGGATAAAGGGAAAGCTGTCAGCCAAGCTGCCGGGAAAATACAGCGTTTCCGTGGTTCCCATTGATTCGAAGAACTACAATGCGGTTAAAAAATCCTACAGAATATCAGTCGGGAAGACGGGCATATATAAGCTGTCCCCTGCCAGAGGAGCATTTACTGTCAGGGTGGAAAAACGTGCAAAGAAATATGTCAGCGGTTATCAGTTCAGATACAGCCTGAAGAGTGACATGTCAAAGGCAAAAATCAGAACTGTTGGCAACAGGTATGACAAAACATCAAGAAAACTGGGAAAACTGAAGAGGAACACAAAATATTATGTTCAGGTAAGAACCTATAAGACCATCAATGGCACGAGATATCATTCGGCATGGGGCAGCACAAAGGCTGTGAAAACAAGGTAATTGCTGGTTTTGCATGAAAAACAGCAAAAAAAAGAGCCATTTACTGATGTATATGGCTCTTTATATACAGAGGAAGTTAGAAAAGAAGAGGTTTTTTATTAATTTACTGGAAAAGGACAGGTAAAATGAATTCAAAACTCGGAAAAATCATTGCATTAATTCTTACCGTTGCACTGGTTGCAACAACGATCACCTTCACTGCAGGTAACACTCTGAAGGCCGAGGAAGTGGCAGATGTATCAAATGCTACCACAGAATCAGTCACAACAGAGGAAACCACTGAAGCCGCTGCTGCGGACAGCCAGGAACAGGAACAGCCTGCAACGGAAAAGCAGGAGGTTGTTCTTGACAATGAGAAGAACGGCAATAACGGTAACAACGGTAATAAAAACAGCAATGGCAACCACACACAGAACAACAAGAATGGTACACACATTCATCTTAGCGGAGACTCACTCGGTGTATCCCCTGTAACCATCAAGGGCGGCTCATTCAGCCAGCAGGGCGGAAAACTGAACTCATCAGAGAATGTTGACTTCGCAGAGGGTGAAACTGCTGAAGTATATTATGACGGTGAACTGATTGGTACCATTACAATCACGACACACGGCAAGGCTGATACCGGTGGAGAAGGAAACTACTGGGCAGGCTTCGACAAGAAGGCTGAGGAGACAACCACAGAAGCCACAACAGAGGCTACAACTGAAACAACTGAGCCTGTAACTGAACCGGAGCAGCCTGAAGAACCGCTGCCTCCTCTGGCAATTTCAGCTCAGTCATACAGAATGATTTACGATGCCAAGGCTCATGGAACTGAAATCACATCAACCGTAACAAAGGGAACCGTTTACCAGTACAGACTGCAGGCCGGATCCGATCCGGCACTGCTGGAGAAGTACGGTACTGACTGGCTTGACGAACAGCCGACAATCAGAAACGTTGGAACCATGTACGTTGATGTCAGAGCAACGAACCCGGGATGCGAGAGAACCGCAACTACAAAATACTGGATTCAGATTCAGCAGAAGGAAATAGTTGTTCAGGCAAGCAATGTAAGCAAGAATTACGGAGATCCTGATCCTGAAAATACACTCGTAGCTGCTTCAGTTACAGGATTTGAAGGCGATGATGACGAAAGCCTCATCAGTTACGAAATCACAAGAGATCCGGGCGAAGAGCCGGGCGGATACAGAATTCAGCCGACAGCTGAACTCAGCCAGGGCAATTACTGGATCAGATGCAATCCGGGATTACTGAGAATAGGCAAGGGCAACACATTTACCATCAGCTGTCAGAACCTGAGCAAGGAATATGACGGTGAACCGCTTGTTCCACAGCCGACAACAGCTGCAAAGGGAGAAACAACATATGAATACATGGTAGGAAACGGAGACTGGACAACAGAAGTTCCTTCCATTACAGATGTTGGAAGCATAACAGTCAAGATCAGAGCAAGAAACGAGAACTACAACAACCGTTCAGGTGTTGTTACATGTACACTGACAGTAACACCTAAGACAGTTACTGTAACACCTAAGTCAGCATTCAAGGTTTACGGCCAGGATGATCCTTCAGAGTTTGAGGCTGACGTTGCAGGACTGCTTTCCGGCGACAGTATTGAATACAAGGTATCAAGAGCCGAGGGAGAAAACGTTGGACAGTATGGCATTACTGCAGCAGGCGAGGAAGAACAGGGCAACTACATCGTTAAATACGGTACAAGCAAGTTTGCGATCATTCCTGCAGAAGTTACAGTAAAGGCAGACAATTCCGGCAAGACATACGGCGATGAGGACGGAACACTTACCGCAACAGTATCCGGCCTTGTTGGCAAGGATGAAGCATCTGTAATCAGCTATGTTCTGAGCAGAGGCGAGGGCGAAAATGCAGGCGAATATGCAATCACTGCTTCAGGAGACGAGCAGCAGGGTAACTATATTGTAAAATATGAACCTGGAACATACACAATTGCTCCGAAGACGATCACAGTGACTGCCGACAGCATAGACAAGGTATATGGAGAAGATGATCCGGAACTGACAGCAACTGCTGAAGGTCTCATTGATGGAGACAGCATTGAATTCACTGTAACCAGAGAAGAAGGCGAGGATGCCGGAAGCTATGACATAGACGTAACAGGTGAATCAGAACAGGGCAATTACATAGTCATATACGAACCGGGAACATTCGTAATCAGAGCTGACGAGAATGAGGTTGTAGTCTACATCACAGGTCACAACGGCGGTGAAATGTACAACGGCAGAACACAGAAGACCAGCGGTTATGATGTAAGAATCAGCGGAAGTGAAAAGTTCACGGAAGATAATATTGATTTCGCAGGAGAAGCCAGAGTATCCGCAAAGAATGCGGGAGACTATGACATGGGCCTCAGGGTTGAGGACTTCTCAAGCAACAGCAGCAACTTCAGCAAGGTGACATTTATCGTTCAGGACGGCAAGCTGAGCATCAGCAAGAGAACTCTCATTCTTGAATCAGCTTCAGCAAGCAAGATGTACGACGGCACTGCTCTGAAAGCGGAAGAAATCTCCGTTTCAGGTGACGGCCTGGCAGAAGGCGAAGCAATTGTCTACAAGTGGAATGACGGACTGACTGAAGTCGGTGAATGCGATAATGAATTCGCATGGGCATTTGTAAATGCCAGAATCTCAGCAGAACTGAGCGAAGCCGATGTACAGGCAGGCGCAGCGCTGGAAGAGAACTACATCGTATCAACTTCATATGGTAAGCTGAAGATCACTGAGGCACCTGAAGTAATAGTTCCTCAGAAGGAAGATGTTGAAAAGAGCAGAACCAACAAGAACAGCAATGCTTCAGACAGAACATTCGTTGCTGCCGGAACGAGAGACGGCGGAATTGCGACGACAGAAATCGCATCCGAGAAGACTCCACTGGCAAACAGCATTCTGGATTCACACTGCTGCATCCTGCACCTTCTGATCATGCTCGCAGCACTGCTCATGCTGCTGTGGTATGCATGGGACATGAAGAGACGCCAGAGAAAGATTCACGAACTGGAGGATGAACTTCAGGGAGGAAGACAGTAGGCGATGATGCAATAACAGACTTTTGAAGCGGAGGGCGAAAAGCCCTCCGTTTTTTAGTGGGAAGGGGAAGGAGCAGGCAACAACATGTAGGGAAATCCTGCCTTTGCAAAAAATATAAAAAAATTGTCAGAAAAGCCCAATTTGACAAGCTTTTCTGTTATAATGACTATGTATAAATATGTAGAATGGGTAAAGTGTGAAAACACTAGATGTTGAATAAACAGCCTGTAAAAAAATATATTCAAAGTAAGGAGACAAAATGGAAAAGAATCTGGCAAAAACATATGACCCGAAAGATTTTGAGGACAGAATTTATGAGGAATGGGAAAAGAGCGGTGCTTTCAGAGCAGACAGAGACCCGGACAAGACGCCGTTCACTATTGTGATGCCGCCTCCTAACATTACGGGACAGCTTCACATGGGACATGCCCTGGATCAGACACTCCAGGATGTACTCACAAGATTCAAGAGACTTCAGGGATACAGCGCTCTCTGGCTCCCGGGAAGCGATCATGCCAGCATAGCAACGGAGGTTAAGGTTGTTGAAAAGCTCCGTGAAGAGGGAATAGAGAAGGAAGACCTGGGAAGAGAAGGCTTCCTGGAAAAAGCATGGGACTGGAAGAGAGTGTACGGCGGCAAGATAACAAAACAGTGCCGAAAGCTCGGTGACTCATGCGACTGGGAAAGAGAAAGATTCACAATGGACGAAGGCTGCAACAGGGCAGTAAGACATTTCTTCGTTCAGCTCTATGAGAAGGGACTCATTTACAGAGGAAACCGTCTTATAAACTGGTGTCCTGAATGCGGCACTTCTCTGAGTGATGCGGAAGTAGAGCACGAAGACAAGAACGGATCGTACTGGTATTTCAGATATCCGGGTGCTGACGGCGGCGAGGGAGTTGTAATTGCAACTTCACGTCCTGAGACGATGTTCGGAGACGTTGCCATTGCCGTTCATCCAAGTGATGAAAGATACAAGGACATGGTTGGCAAGAATGTAATCCTGCCGCTGGTAGGCAAGGAAATTCCAATCATAGCTGACCCGTATCCTGATCCTGAAAAGGGTACAGGTGCCGTGAAGATCACACCGGCACATGACGAAAACGACTTCATGGTAGGACAGAGAAACAACCTGCCTTCACCTTGCTGCATAAACGAAGATGCCACCATGAACAGCCTTGCGGGAAAATACGAGGGCATGGACCGTTACGAATGCCGAAAGGCCTGGGTCAAGGACCTGGAGGATGCGGGATATCTGGTGAAGATCGAAGAAATGGTAATCCCTGCAGGTACCTGCTACAGATGCCATACAGTTGTTGAACCGATGCTTTCTGACCAGTGGTTCGTAAAGATGGAGGACCTTGCAAAGCCTGCAATGGAAGCTGCAAAGTCAGGAGATCTTCGCCACGTTCCTGAAAGATTCGAGAAGACCTACATGCACTGGCTTGAGGAAATCAGAGACTGGTGCATTTCAAGACAGCTCTGGTGGGGACACAGAATCCCTGCATGGTACTGCCAGGACTGCGGTGAGCTGATAGTTGCAGAGGAAGATCCTTCAAAGTGCACAAAGTGCGGAAGCACAAACCTTAAGCAGGACGAAGACGTTCTGGATACATGGTTCTCATCTGCACTGTGGCCTTTCTCAACACTGGGCTGGCCTGAAGAAACAGAGGACTTCAAGTATTTCTATCCTACGAACGTGCTCGTAACAGGATATGACATCATTTTCTTCTGGGTTGTAAGAATGGTATTCTCAGCACTTGAAACCACAAACCACGTTCCGTTTGACGATGTATATGTTCACGGTCTCGTAAGAGATGCGCAGGGACGCAAGATGAGTAAGTCTCTCGGCAACGGAATCGACCCTCTGGAAGTAATCGATCAGTACGGAGCAGACGCTCTCAGATTCATGCTGACAACAGGAATCACGCCGGGCAACGACATGAGATTCAAGGAAGACAGACTGGAGTCGGCAAGAAACTTTGCCAACAAGCTCTGGAATGCATCGAGATTTGTAATCATGAATCTCCAGGACGAGAATGGCGACTTCCTGCCTATGGCGAAGTGCTGTGAGGAATGCAGCGGAATGGCATGCTGCAACGACATAGCGGTTGCCGGAAGCATCAGGGAAGAAGACAAGTGGATCTTCTCACGTGTAAACGATGCAACAAAGTACATTACAGAAAAGATGGAAGAGTACGATCTGGCTCTGGCAGGGCAGAGAATCTACGATCTGATCTGGAACGAATTCTGTGACTGGTACATTGAAATAGTTAAGGAAAGACTCTGGGGTGATGACGAGGAGGACAAGAAGGTTGCAAGATATACTCTGGTAAGAGTACTCAAGGAAATGCTCATTCTGCTTCACCCGTTCATGCCGTTCATAACCGAAGAAATCTGGAGCTACCTGCCTAAGAAGCCGGGCGAGGCAAACAACGAGAAGAACTTCATTATCAGAGCCGACTGGCCGGAATATGACGAAGCTCTCACCTTCCCTGCAGAAGCCGAGAAACTGGAAATGGCAATGTCAATAATCAGAGCCATCAGAAACATCAGAGCTGAAGCGGAAGCATCACCGGGCAAGAAGCTGACTGCCGTAATCCTGAGCGGTGAGGGACGTGAGGATGTTGTTAAGGCCGGAGAGAGATACATAAAGAAACTGGCAAACATCACGGAAATCACATTTATCAGTGATAAAAAGGATGTACCTGAAGAAACCATGTCGGCAGTAGTAGACGGAGCAGAGGTATACATTCCGCTTGACGACATCATGGACTACGAGGCTGAACTCGACAGACTGACCAAGGAAAAGAAGCGTCTGGAAGGCGAAGTTAAGCGCGTTACGGGCAAGCTCTCCAACGAAGGCTTTGTAAGCAAGGCACCGGAAAAGGTAGTCGAGGAAGAAAAGCAGAAGAAGGTAATGTACGAGGAAATGCTGGCAAAGGTTTGTGACCGTCTGGCAATAGTAGAGAAAAAAGTTAAATAGACAAGAGAAAGATAGATGACAACAGCAGTAGAAAAATTTGAAGAGTTCAACAAGTTCGGGAGCATCCTGGGGCTGGAGAGAGTAAATGAACTTCTCAGGCGTCTGGGAAGCCCTCACAGAGGAATGAAATACATCCACGTTGCCGGAACAAACGGCAAGGGATCAACATGTAAATTCCTTGAGAAGGGGCTCGCGGGATGCGGCTACAAGGTAGGCCTTTATACCTCGCCTTACATTGAAAAATTCAACGAGAGAATCCAGTGCGACGGCGAGATGATTACCGATGAGGAACTGGAAAAGTACGGGGACCTCGCACTCGCAAAAGCAGCCGAAATGGTTGCGGACGGCCTTGACAGCCCGACGGAGTTTGAAGTAGTAATGGCCACGGCGTTTCTGTACTTCAAAGACAGGAATCCGGATATTGTAGTACTGGAATGCGGCATGGGCGGCATAGGAGACGCCACCAACGTGATAGAAGCACCGATGGCAAGTGTTTTCACCAGCGTTGCCTTTGACCACATGCATATTCTGGGAAACACTCTTGCGGAAATAGCCACCGACAAGGCGGGAATAATCAAGAGCGGATGTCCTGTTATCTCAAACGTTACGGACCATGACGCGGCAGCGGTAATTGCAAGACGCGCATACGACATGGGCTCAAGGCTCTATGACGTATCAAAGATAAAATGCACCGTTGACTGGGTGTCGCCTGAAGGGCAGCAGACAAGCATGGAACTGTGGGGCACAGATTACAGTGAAGTGGTTACGAAGATGATAGGCCGCCATCAGGCAGAGAATCTTAAGACAGCCCTGGCAACAATAGAGGTCCTCAGAAAATCCGGACAGATAAAAATTGAACGCGGTGCACTTTATAGCGGACTTAAAGAAGCCGTACAGCCGGTTCGTTTCGAAGTGTTCGCTCCGGAAGAGAATACTGCCGGAAACACATCAACTTATGTTGTTCTTGACGGAGCACATAATGATGCGGGAGCAGAGGCAATTGCTCAGACAATGGAAGCTGTATTCCCGGACAAGAAGGTGCTTATTGTTGCAGGAATGGTCGAAAAGAAGGAAACCGACAAGGTCCTGGAGCATTTTGCGAAAATCGGTACGGACTTCATTGCAACTCAGCCTGATTACGAAGGCAGAGCAATGGCTGTAAGTGATTTCAGACAGCATATTGAGTACGTAGCAGATAAAACAGGAAAAAAACTGAATGTACTGGCAGCTGCCGGTTCACCGGCAGAGGCTGTAGAAGCAGCAAACAGAATTGCTGAACAGTATGATGTAATACTTTATACAGGTTCACTTTATCTTGCAGGTGCCATAAGAAGTGTTCTTCTCAAGAAGACAGATTATGATTCTGATCGTACGCTGAAATATGGAAACTCTACACCGAAAGGATCAGACGGTATATAGGGGGAAAATGAGATGACTAAAATAGCAAAAGGAAAGATTCTGCTTTACTACAATCCTTACTCAGGAAACGGAATGTTCAAGAATAATCTTGACCATATCATTGACAGATGCCAGGACGCAGGATATCAGGTCATGCCTGTAAGAGTAAACAAGGGCAAACAGATCGAAAAAGTTCTGAGCAACATTGATGAGAATGAATACAGTAGAATAATAGCCTGCGGCGGTGACGGCACACTTAATATATGTGTCAACACGATGATAAGACATGACATTCATCTGCCTATGGCCATTCTGCCGGCTGGAACGGCAAATGATTTTGCTTACTATTTCGAATTGCCTTCAGATATTGACAAAGCACTTGATATTGCTCTTGGCAACAAGACCACGAAGGCAGATGTGGGAACTGTAAACGGCAAGTGCTTTATTAACGTTGCGGCAATGGGCGCAATGGTAGATGTGAGCCAGAAGACAGATCCTGCTCTAAAGAACGCAATAGGACCGCTGGCTTACTATCTGAAGGGAGCAAGTGAGCTGACACAGGTTCATCCGATTAAGGTAAAGCTGACCACATCGGACAAGGTCTATGACGAGGAGATATATTTCATGACCGTATGCAACGGAGAATCCGCAGGCGGTTTCAGAAAGCTGTCACCTCATTCCATGATGAATGACGGACTGCTTGACGTTGTTGCATTCAGAAAGATGCCGATTATTGAATTTGCACCGCTTCTGTTTGAGGTGCTGAACGGCAGACATCCGCAGAACAAGAACGTTCTCTACTTCCAGACGGACAGCCTGATTATCGAGGCTGACGAGAACATGCCGACGGACATTGACGGTGAAAACGGAGAAGAACTCCCTCTGCATTTCGGAATGCTTAAGAGAAGACTGGATATCTTTGTTGATCACAATACATGGAGATTTGACTGACATGATTAATTTCAGAATCGGCGAAACAGATGAATATGAAAAACTGGTTCCTTTCTTTATCGAGAACGAACTGGAATTCACGGAAGAGGACATGGAAGAGGTTCCCACGGATATCGTAAAGTGCTGGGAAATAGTAGATAAGACCGACGGGAAGGATGAACTTATCGGAGGATTTGTTCTGGCAAAACGCGAAGGGGAGTACATATGTGACGGCATCGCAATCACCCCTGAATGGAGAGGAACAAATCTGGGAAAGGCACTGCTGGATAAGGGCATCGAGGAAGTCAGAAACCAGGGCGGAAACAGGATGTACCTTGTTGCAAGAGCGCCGGGATTCTTCAGGAAGAGCGGTTTTGTAACGATAGGAAGAGAAGAGGCGCCAAATTTCTTTGAGTGCTTCACCTGCCCGCAGTACAAAGTGAGCTGCAATCCTGAAGTGATGCGACTGGATATTTAAGGATATTTCTATGAACAGCAGAATTCTCAAAATTTTAATATCACTGACTTTGACGGCATGCCTCATGGCGACACCTGCCTTTGGGATGCCGTCGGCAGAAGCGGAGTCAGATGGAGAGAACACCGATGAGGTTCTGCAGCTGAATGAAGAGGCTTCAACTGAGCCTGAAGAAACAGAAACATTCATCAGTGAGCCAGAAGAAACCTCACAGGATGTGGAAGTAAAGGCTGAAAGCTGGAGATACGAGGAAGGCGAGGTGCTTTCGGAGTTTTCCGCACCATGTGAGACGGAGGTGGCTCTCCCTGAAGAAGTAGCAGTCATGGGATCCGCAGACTATGGCGAAACAGCCAACAAAAAGTGGACTGTTGGCTCCAACACCTTCAGCGGAGGATATCTCAAGGGCATCGATGTCAGCGTATGGCAGGGAAGAAGCAGCGGGCTCAGAAGCAAGATAGACTGGGCAAAAGTCAGAAGTGACGTTAAAGACAAAGGCGTTTATGATTTCGTAATCATAAGATGCGGATACGGTAAGAACACCACATCGAGAGACGACAGCGAATTTTCATATAACGTAAGCAATTGCGAAAAATACGGCATCCCTTACGGGGTTTACCTTTATTCATACGCTCAGAACAAGACTGAGGCAAAAAGTGAGGCGGCCCATGCACTGAGGCTGCTCAAGGGACATTATCCCGATTTCCCGGTATATTACGACCTTGAGGATTCATCAATACTGAGAGCGACAGGATCAAGCAAAAGCAGGATTACTGATTTTGCGAAAATCTTCTGCTCCAGACTTGATAACAACGGATACAGAGCCGGCATATATGCCAGTCTGAGCTGGTTTAACAGCTACATTGACAAGAGCAGACTGACCGCTTATGACCTGTGGGTGGCACAGTGGCCGGGAAAGACGCAGAAATACGGAAACGGCAGTGCATACAGCCTGTGGCAGTGTTCCAGCAGTGGAAGCGTCAGCGGAATATATGGAAAGGTTGACATTAACCTGATGGTCAGACCTTACTCGAAGATGAAGGCATTCATGACATATGACAGTCTTCCCAGGACGCTGGCTGTCAAAGATGCTGACTGCATAAGGTACGCAAATACCGGAGGAATAACCGTCAGAGAAGGTCCCGGCAAGGGCTTCAGACCTACAGGGCTGAAAGTCAGCAAGAGAGACAGATTCCATGTGTCGAGGACGGCAAACGGATATTCCGAAATAACAGATGAAAATGGCAATACCGGCTGGGTTGCAGGCAGCTTTCTTGTTTCTCCGGGAACCCCATGGGGTTTTGAAAAGATTACCGAAGGTGAAGGAGAAGATGCTGTGACAAAGACGGTTCTCAGATCCTATTCAGGCGCCATTCTGAAAAACAGAATAGTAAAATTGAGCGGTTACGTTTACGGCTCGGATGCAGCCGGAGCCAGAATTACCGACAGAGGAAAGTGGGTTGGCTGTAAGTATTACAAATTTGATGCCAAGGGTCGTGCTTTCATCAATAAATCAAAGACAACAGAAAAGGTAACGGCATACGCAAAGGCAGGATCCGGCAGCAAGGGGACAATGAAAAAGGGACAGTACTTCTTCGTCCTGAAAAAGAGCGGCAGCTGGAGCCGAATGGCAAACGGACTCTGGGTAAAGACAGCTTCCACGAAGAAGACTGTAATCTATCCGATAATTAAGCCGAATGCGGATACCAGATATACAACGACTATGAAGGAAAGGACCAGAAGCTATTCCGGTCCGTCCACATCATATATAAAGAAGCAGATTCTTGATAAAAACAGGAAAGTTACGGTAGTGGGAACTTACGGAAACTGGGCAAAGCTTACAACAGAGACCTGGGTTCCAAAGAGCAGACTTAAATGAGATTTTTAAGAAGAAAGGAAATCAACATGAAACTGAAAACAAAAACCACAGGACTTCTGATAGCCGCAGTAGCTTGCCTTTCAATGGCAATATCACCGGTGTTCATGGCGAACGGACAGGCTATGGCATCGGAAGTCGATACTCAGGACGTTACGGGAGCAGGTCTTGTAATGACAGATGAGATGTATGAGCAGATTGATGGCAGATATGTTGAAGATCTGCAGGCTGATCCGGATATGGCAGCCCTTCTGGATGACCCGACATTCCTGAGATATTTTGACATTTCAGACAATGGCAAAATCACAAAGAAGCAGGTTGAGACAGATGAAGTTGATGAATTCATTGCGGAGATGGATGCAAATGCAGAAGGAATTGATAACGATGCCATCGTCGAGATGAACAGCGACATGAACTGCATGGGCTGCGGAGTTTCCGGACTCGGCAAGGCAAAGGCTCCTGACAAATACAGTTCAAACAAGAGGTATCACTGCATTGACATCTCATACTGGCAGGGTAAGGTATCATCGGACAACTGGAAAAAAATCAGAGATGCCGGTGTTACACATGCAATTCTGAGAGTGGGATACAGTGGACTGTCAAACGGAAAACACAATCCTGATTCGGTTTTCGACAACAATATCAAGGGCGCATACAAGGCCGGAATCAAGGTTGGCGTTTACTACTATTCAACAGCCGTTTCAACTTCAGAGGCATTGTCCGAGGCAAAGTATACTGTTGGCCTGCTGAAAAACTACAAGAGCATGATCACACTGCCGGTTGTATTCGATTATGAAACAGGCGGCAGACTCAGTTCCAGAGTAATGAGAAATGCGGGAACTGATTCATGTAAGGCATTCTGTGACTACGTCAAATCAGCAGGTTATACCCCAATGGTATATGCCAACTACATGACACTTACAAAATACATTGATTACAAGACTCTTGAAAAGAAGTACCCGATCTGGCTTGCAAATTACACTACAAACGGATCGGCAACAACTTATCCGGGAAGCTACTGCATGTGGCAGTACAGCTCCAGCGGCAGAGTAAACGGATTGTCCGGCAGCATAGATATCAACTATGTTTTCAACAACGGACAGGGCGGATTCCTCGCTTCGGGAAATACTCCTGCAGTAACGGCAACCATGCCAAGCAAGAAAGTGAAATCATATAAGGTGCTGACCGGAAGCAGCATGAACATCAGAAAAGGCCCTTCAACAAGCTATAAAAGTGTCGGTCTTGTTGCCAAGGGCAAGACGGTTTACGCAACCGGAATTACAGGTTCATGGGCAAAGCTTGCAAACGGATATTACATGGCCCTTTCAAAGAGCAGCTTTGTAGCGAAGACAAAATGGCCGGTAAATTACAGAACAGGTCCGAGCACGGATTACACACTGGTAGGAACATACAGCAAGGACAAAGTGATAAAAGTAGTTTATGTTAAGAAGGGCTGGGCAAAAATGTCCAACGGATACTGGTTAAAGGCAACCAATATCAAAATGCAGTAACATGGAATACAGAGAAATATACGGCTTGTGGCTCAAGAGCCCACACATAACCGACAGGGACAGGGAAATCCTCCAGTGCATGACAGTTGAAGAAGTTCATGAGGCCTTCTACAAGGCAGCGGAGTTCGGAACCGGCGGCATGAGAGGGATAATGGGTCCCGGAACAAACAGACTGAATCGCTATACGATCAGGCTGGCTGCAAAGGGTTTTGCGGAAATCCTTCCTGAAAAGGCAAGAGTCGTTGTGGCATACGATACCAGAAACGGTTCGAGGACCTTTGCAGAAGAAACCGCCAAGGTGCTTGCGGCATGCGGGAAGAAGGTTTACCTGTTTGACAGGCCATCTCCTGTGCCACTGCTTTCCTTTGCGGTGAAACAGCTGAAGGCTGATGGCGGGGTTGTAATTACAGCCAGCCATAACACGAAGGAATATAACGGCTTCAAGGCATACGATGAAACGGGCTGTCAGCTTCTGCCTGACAGGACGGCAGCCGTAGCCGCAGCCATGGAAAAGATTGTTGACCCGACCGCAATCGAAACTGTTGACATGGACGATGCGATCATCGATCTGGGACTGGTTGTGCCGATCGGGGATGAAATAATCAGTCAGTTCCAGGAGGCAATTGCCGGATGCGGAACGGCCGAGAGCATTAACCCGGAAAATCTGAAGGTGGTTTATACATCCCTCCACGGTTCGGGAAGAGATTATGTGATGGACGCTCTCGCAAAGGCGGGATTCACCAGTGTAAAACTGGTACCGGGACAGGCAGAATACGACGGGAGCTTCCCGACTGTAAAGAAACCCAATCCGGAAGATTCAGCGGCTCTTGAAATGGCAGCGGACATGGCGGACGATGCTGATATCATAATCGGAACGGACCCGGACTGCGACAGAGTCGGAGTTGGAGTGGTCGACAGGGATGCGATTACCGGCGAGAAGAAAATAACCTATCTTACCGGAAATCAGACGGGCGTACTGCTCATAGACTATCTGTCGTCACAGAATGAGCTTTCGGGAAAAGCCCGAAGACTCATCACCACAATTGTAACAAGCGAGATGGGACCGCTTATCGCCAGAGACAGGGGAATGGACATCAAGTATGTTCTGACCGGATTCAAGTACATTGGCGGAATAATGAATGAAATGGAAGCCGAAGGAAAGCTGGACGATTTCTTCATGGGATATGAGGAAAGTTACGGCTATCTTACGGGCACACATGCGAGGGACAAGGACGGAGTCAGCTCCGCACTGGCAATATGCAGAATGGCTGCATATCACAAGACCGAAGGCAGAAGTCTTACGGAGGTTCTTGCAGAACTGTACTCCAGATACGGATACTGGAAGGACAGTCAGGAATCGCTGGTTTACGAGGGGTCGAGCGGCGAGGAAACCATGGCAGAGATCATGGAAACCTTCAGAGAAACAAAGGAAAGTCTGTTTGAGGGCGCATCTGCGGAAACCGTATCCTATGTGGATTACATGAAGGGCGGCACCGGTCTGCCTAGAGCAGATGTTCTGAAATACAGATTTGAAGATGGCTCATGGGTGGCAGTAAGACCATCGGGAACAGAGCCGAAAATAAAAATATACTATTGCATCAAGGGAGAGGATGAGACAGCTGCATGCAGCAGACAGGAGGCAGTGGCTGATTGCATTCACAGACTTACAGGAGCTTACTGATAATGGATGAAAGAGAACGCCAATATAGAGAATATCTGGCGTTGAGACAGCACGAACAGGAAAGAGAAATAGACGAAGAAAGCTACGGCCGCCCGTCATGGGAAAATGATGGCCGGTATTTTGCTGAAGACATTAACAGGACCAGGCCGAGGAAACAGAGCATTGAAGACACGCCTTACGGAGCGTCTGAAATGAAGAAACGCCAAAAGGAGAAGGAACGCCGTGACCGTGAAATGGCGGAATACCTTGCGGCTCGCGAGGCGGACAGAAACCGAAGAGGAGTCAGGTCCGGCGTAAGCTACGGCGAGGACAGAAAGAGCAGAAAGGCCAGGGCAAAGGCTGATGCAAAAGCAAGAAAAAAAGAAGAAAAGAAGAGGCTGAAGGGAAAGAACGGCAGGAAGAAACCGATGAAAAAAGCGGTTGTCGTTCTGCTCGTTCTGGTTATCGGACTTGCGGCAGCGGGACTGGGCGGAATAGTCATGGCACTGAGCGCCCTTGGAAGCATGGAACATATTTCCGTAGACGAAAACAACATTGCTATCAACCCTACAGTAAGCTCACAGCTTGACGGATACAGGAACATTGCCGTGCTGGGAATAGATGCCCGTGCGAATGAGGATGACAGCCAGTGCAGAAGTGATGCGATAATAATAGCGAGCATTAACGAGGAAACAAACGAAGTGAAAATGTTCTCGGTATACAGAGACACGCTTCTTGATGTTGGAGAGGAAGGTCTGGACAAGGTAACTCACGCCTACTTCTACGGCGGAGCCGAGAGAACTCTCTACACACTGAATAAAAACCTGGATCTGAACATAGACGAGGTTGTGGTAATCAACTGGAAGACGGTAGCAGACGTAATTGATTCCGTAGACGGCATAGAAGTGGATATTCAGGAATCCGAAATTGAGGAAATGAATCATTACATTCCGAATACGGCGAAGAATGTAAACGGACCGAGAGACCTGATTGAAGCACCGGGAAAGCAGACGCTCAACGGGGTGCAGGCGGTAACCTATGCCAGAATCAGAAAGGATGCCGCAACGGGAGACTACAGACGTAACGAGAGAATGAAGATCGTTTTCAAGGAAACCTTCAAGAAGGTAAAGGGGTCCGGCTTCTTTACCATGTTCGGTGTCGCAAGACACGCCATGCCGGAAATCAAAACCAACATGGGAGCAGGGGACATTTTCGGAATGATGCTGAAATTCAAATCATTTGACATGACCGACAGTACAACCGGATTCCCGTACGATGTTGCATCATGGACCGGCTATGGCGGAGCGGGTTATGCCTGGTACGGACCGCCGAGAAATCTTGCAAACAATGTAAGCAAACTGCACGAACAGTTCTTTGATCAGAGTGGCTATACACCTACGGAAACTGTTCAGCAGATAAGCAACGATATTTCCTACATGACGGGAATATATTAAGGAGATACGATGAAGAAGAAGCTAATGGTGCTGTTCGGAGGTGTCTCGTCTGAGCATGAAGTGTCGCGTACTTCGGCGGCATCAATGCTTGAGCATGTGAACAGCGAAAAGTACGACATTATCAAGGTCGGCATCAGGAAGGACGGCAAGTGGCTGCAGACCTTTGCGGACACCGCCGAAATCGAAAACGGTGCATGGGAAAACAGAGAGGACAATAAAGAAGTGATTCTCATGCCGGGCTCCGGTTTCGCAGGGCTGGAGGCTGATGTGGTTTTCCCTCTGCTGCACGGCAGAAACGGTGAAGACGGCAGGATGCAGGGCTTTCTGCAGATTGCAGGAATACCTTTTGTGGGATCCGATTCAACATCATCCGCGGCATGCATGGACAAGGCTATTGCAAAGGCAATGGTCGACCAGGCGGAGGTCTGCAGACAGGCTCAGTGCTGCATAGCACACCGAGGCTGTGACGAAGATGATGCGACGGAGGTTATTAAAGAATTCTTTGAAGGACAGCTGCCTCTCTTCGTGAAACCGGCAAATGCGGGATCATCGGTGGGAATAAGCAAGGTCAAGACCTGGCAGCAGCTCCCGGAAGCGCTGAGAATTGCCTTTGCAGAAGACAGCAAGGCCCTTGTGGAAGAAGCCATTGTCGGCCGTGAAATAGAGGTCGCGGTTCTGGGAAATTCCACAGGAGACGAGGGCGCCTCGGCAAGCTGCATTGGAGAAATATTTGCAGCCAACGAGTTTTACGATTATACTGCAAAGTATGACGACATAGGATCGCGAACAGGAATTGTAACCGATCTGCCGAAGGAACTGGAAGATGAAATCAGAGAAACGGCAGTTGGAATCTATGAAATAATGGGGTGTGACGGACTGGCAAGAGTGGATTTCTTCCTCGTGCCCGGACCGTCGGGAGGATATGAAGACGGAGAGCCTGTGTTTAATGAAATAAACACAATGCCCGGATTCACGAAGATAAGCATGTACCCGCAGCTCTGGGAGGCATCGGGAATACCGTACAGCGAGTTAATTGACAGGCTGGTTGAACTGGCACTGAATAAATGATAGGAGAAAGAAATGGCAAAAGAAAAAATCAATTTTGAAGATGAACAGGTAAGATCAAATTACAGACACACTACATCGCACATTCTGGCACAGGCAGTAAAGAAGCTGTGGCCGGATGCGAAGCTGGCAATCGGACCGGCAATCGAGAACGGATTCTACTATGACTTCGACATGGAGCACGTGCTGGAGCCTAACGACCTTCTGAAGATTCAGAAGGAAATGAAGAAGATTGTTCAGGCAAACTATCCGCTTGAAAGATTCGAACTTCCAAGAGATGAGGCCATAAAGTTCATGGCTGATCTGAACGAAGACTACAAGGTAGAACTGATTCAGGACCTTCCTGAGGATGCGATTATTTCTTTCTATAAACAGGGTGACTTCACTGACCTCTGCGCAGGACCTCACATGGAAAGTACAGGACAGATCAAGGCCATCAAGCTGCAGAGCATTGCAGGCGCATACTGGAGAGGCGACTCAAACCGCAAGATGCTGCAGAGAATCTACGGAACATGCTTCCCTAGCCAGGCAGAACTGGATGAATATCTGGCAAAGCTTGAAGAGGCCAAGAAGAGAGACCACCGCAAGCTGGGCAAGGAAATGGATCTGTTCATGATAGCAGACGAAGGCCCGGGATTCCCGTTCTTCCTTCCAAAGGGAATGGTTATCAGAAATGAACTTGAAAGCTTCTGGAAACAGGAACACTACAAGAGAGGATATGAGGAAATCAGAACTCCGCTGATTCTCAATGAGCAGCTCTGGAGAACATCAGGTCACTGGGATCACTACAAGGACAACATGTACTTCACTCAGA
>JAKSSG010000020.1 GCA_024403185.1 Clostridia bacterium | reverse complement strand
GCTTTATGTGAGAGTCTGCTTTTCGGTTGCTCAAGAGGCACACAGTCTCAACATGCGCCGTATGCGGGAACATGTCCACAGGCGTTACTTCCATAAGTTCATAGCGGGCGCCGCCTTCAGCAGCACCTTCGCTTAGCAGCTTCACGTCGCGAGACAGCGTAGCCGGGTCACATGAAACGTAAATTATGCTCTCTATTTCTGCCTTTGCAATTGCCTCGAGAAGCTCAGGTCTGCAGCCTGCGCGGGGCGGATCAAGTATTGCAATGTCTGCACGATTTCCTTCTTCCAGCCACTTCGGTATCAGCTCCTCAGCTTTGCCGCATTCATATGTGGCATTCACAATGCCGTTTATCGTCGCATTACGGTTGGCATCCACCACGGCTTCCTTCACTATTTCTATGCCGTGCACCTCATCAGCCAGGTCTGCCATGCAAAGGCCAATGGTTCCGATTCCGCAGTACAAATCCAGGATCACCGGTTTTTCTTCCAGCGACCATGCCGCACGCTCGCAGTAATTTCTGACAACGCCGTACAGATTCTGCATCTGCACAGGATTAACCTGATAGAATGATTCTGCTGAAATCTCGAAGCTGAATTCACGAACTCCTTCAGCGGTTTCAATTTCAATGAGGTCCGTAATTGTCGGCTTGCCGGCAAGCACTTCCGTTTTGCTTTTGTCGCTCTTGCCCGTTCTGATAATCACGCTTTCCAGGCTGCCTCCCGCTTCATAAATGGCATCGTCCAGATACTCAATGAGCTTTGCAGCATCAGGAATACCCTTGCCGTTGATATCATATATGACCATTACTTCTCCTGTTCCAAAAGCAGTCTTCACGGTCATTCCGTGCATGAGACCCTTATCCCATCTCTTGTCATAAGAAGTAATGTGATTTTCCTGCATATACCTCCTTGTCGCTTCAGCTGCAGCCATAGCTGTCGGTGCCTGGAGCCAGCAATCCTCACAATTGATTACATCATTTGACTTGCCTGGTCTGAATCCTATCCTTGGTTCATGAACAGGCTCCTGGATGCCTCCTTTTTTCGTCATAAGTCCGCCAGTTGATATAGGCATTACAGCTTTATTGCGGTAATTGTATGGGGCTTCGGCTCCAACGATACTGTTGAATACCGCTTCATCATCTGCGAACTGTATTCCTGCCAGCCTTTCCAGCTTATTTCTGACCTGATTCTCTTTAACACCCAGTTGAGCACCATATTCCAGAGTTCCATAAGGACAGCCTCCACAGGCAGCACCTGCCGCTGTTTCTCCTTTCCTGTAAGAGCAAAGTTCTTCCGTCCTATATTCCGAAGCCGTCTCTATCTCAATAAGCTTCGAGAAGGCATAGTTCTTCTTCACTTTTGTCAGCTCCGCATGTACCGTATCCCCCGGCACTGCTCCCGGTACAAAAACAACTATGCCGCTTTCTTCATCTCTGCCTATTCCCTGACCTTCGGCACTCATATCTTCAATTGTAAGTTTTACGATCTGTCCTTTATTCATTCTTCATCTTTCTCCACCGCTGCATTTTCAAGTGATACTCTTTTTTTCTCAACTGCTTTCAGTATAAATACCTGCACAACTCCTGCAATAGGAACAGCAAGCAGCATGCCGACAACTCCGCCGAAGTAACCCAGGAAGGTTATTGCAAAGAGCACGTACAAAGGTCTGAGACCTGTCTGACTTCCAACAACTTTCGGATAAATAACATTAGAATCAATCTGCTGTATGATGAACAGAAGTACAACTGCAAGTATTGCTGTAACAGGACCGTCTGTAACCAGTCCTATTAAAAATGCCGGGATCATTCCGATTATTGGACCGAAATACGGTATAAGGTTTGCCATTCCTGCAAACACACCTATTACCACTGCCCCTTCAAGGCCGATAACCTTCAATGCAACAGATGACAGTATGGCAATTATCAGCGAATCAACACATGCACCTTTAATAAAGTTTGTAAGTACCTCATTTACCTCTGACAGAACTCCGTTTATTCTCTCATTCTTCTCCGGAGTAACGATACTGATAAATTCTTTCCAGAGATTTATGAAAAACTTCTTATCGATAAGAAGATAGATGGCGAAAATAATTCCGATAACAAAATTAGCTATGCTTCCGCCAAGTGTTGCAACCGTTCCCACTATTCCTGAAACGCTGACATGCTTTGATAACCATGCAGATACCGTTGCAATTGCGGAGCTTGTACTTTCACCAAACACTTCAGGTAACTTGATGTTGAAATTCTCTTCAATTGTCTTCTGATATACATCAGCCTCTGACAGAAGAGACACGAATGTTTCCTGTATCCCCTTAAGTGAAAACTGACCTAAAATCAACGCAGCGAAACTGTAGATCAGAAATGCAATAGCCAGGAACACAATAAGCAGTGATAAAACTACCGCTATTATTTCATGTCTTCTTGAACTCTTTTCCAGTTTCTTTGGGTCGTCAGGAAGTTTAATTATTTCCCCAATTACCTTCGATTCTACAAAAGCCACCAGAGGTGAAAGAACATACGCTATTATCAGTCCTATAATAAGCGGTTTAGCTGCAGAAACAATGCCGGACAGACATTTTCCTATTAACTCAAGAAATGAAGAAAAGTCTTTCAGTATGAAGTACAAAACATACAGAATAAAGACATTTACAATAATAAAGCATGTCGCCTTTACGTATTTATTTTCTTTTATAATATCCTTCTTATTTTTTCATTTTAATTCGCCCCTATTTAATTCGTTTTTTATAAACCTTTTGCTATTTCGCCTATTCTTCTGAGTCTATTGTTTACACCTGATTTTGATAAGGGCGGGGAGAGAACCTTCCCCAATTCCTCAATGCCCAGATCCGGATTGTCCAGTCGGGCCAGCGCCACTTCTCGCAGTTTGGCGGACAGATAATCCAGCCCGCGAGTCTGCTGTATTTTCTTAATGTCGCTTATCTGACGCTCGGCAGCTCTTATTGCCTTGTCCATGTTAACCAGGTCAAGCTGCTCGGCCTTTTTCGCAACAGAAATCATTTCCTTCTGCATTATCACTTCCTGATAATCGAAATACTGCTTGGAGGCGCCCATTATTGCCAGAGTATCTGCAATCTGCTCCCTGGCCTTAAGGTATACGCCGTAACCGTTTTTTCTCTCAACGATTCTGGCGGTAATGTCCACAAAAGTATTAACCAGTCTGCGCAGGTCCTTGGCCTGTGTCTCTGTACTGGCGGAAATCTCATAATGATAGCTATTTCGCGGATCGTTTATTTTCCCCGCAGCAAGAAATGCACCGCGAAGATATGCCTTCCTGCAGCACTTGGTTTTGATAAGCCCGTCGTAGATTCCGTCACTCAGTGTATTGAAACCTTCCTTTACCATGAGAATTCCCATCTCACGGAGAATCATTTCCGAATTGTGCTCAGGGCCTATGCGGATGATGTATTCGTTTGCCTTTGCACCCTTTAATGCCTTCGTTTCATTGGCGCCTACGGTTATCTCCGTTTCAACGTCAAAGTAATTCTTAATCAGCTTCTTTATGTGACGAACCACTGCCAGATTCGGTGTGGTCATTACCATGCGGAATTTTCCTCCGCCGGCAAGACCGACGCTGCCCGCAAATCTCATGAAGCCGGCGATTTCAGCCAGCTGACAGCATTTCTTCTCCGGCTCTATTCTGGCCAGTTCGTTTTTTGTTTCCGATGCGTATGACATTCTTTTTTCCTCCAGCGACAATTATAACACACTCGTTACGGTGTATCCAAATGCAAAGGCAAAAAAAGAGCGGTCCGAAGACCGCTCTCAGTTGATTATCTTATTTCTGTCTTGGTGGGATTGAAAGGATTTCTCTAGCTTCGTCAGGAGTTGCGATTTCTCTTCCCAGTTCCTTTGCGATTCTTACTACCTTTTCAACCAGTTCGCCGTTTGACTTAGCCAGAACGCCCTTTTCGAGGTAAAGGTTGTCTTCGAAGCCAACTCTTACATGTCCGCCCATAGCGATTGAAGCCGCTGCAATTGTGAATTCGTCCTTGCCGATTGCGCAGCCTGTCCATGTACATCCAGGAGGCAGTGAGTCAACACAGAATACCAGGTCTCTGATTGTTGCTGACATCTGAACGCCCAGTACGAAGTCAAAGTGCATTGGCTCATCAAGATATCCCTTGCGGCCTGCTGTCTTAAGAGCAACGTCCATCATGCCCTTGTCGAAGCATTCCAGTTCAGGCTTCATGCCCTTTTCCTGCATTATCTTAGCGAAGTTCTTGATTGTATTGTCAGTGTTTACGAAGATTTCGTCTCCACCGAAGTTGCATGTTCCGCAGTCCAGAGTTACGAACTCAGGCTTTGGAGTTACGTTTGTTGAATCCAGTCTTTCTTCGTCAGTCATGCCAACTGCTCCGCCTGTTGAAGGCTGAATGATTACGTCAGGACATACCTTGTAGATTGCATCCATGCATTCCTGGAATCTTTCGTGGCTCTGAGTAGGAGTTCCGTCATCTTCTCTTACGTGAAGGTGAATAACAGCAGCACCTGCATCATAAGCTGACTTTGCTTCTCTAACGATTTCTTCTACAGTGTAAGGAACTGCAGGGTTGTGTTCTTTAGTTACTTCTGCTCCGCAGATAGCAGCAGCGATGATTAATTTTTCCATGTGTTTCCTCCTCTATAATCATATACGGGACCTCTTCCCGATTTTCACACTTTTGATATTGTAACACTATAAGTCGCGGTGTTCAAGGGTTGTTCTGATGCCGTTCTGTGTAAGTCTTTCATTGAGTTCGTTGGCCAGAGTAACGGACCTGTGATGGCCCCCTGTACACCCGAAGCAGACACTCAGGTTGTACTTGTCCTCTTTCTTGTAATACGGAATCAGCGTCATTATTGTCTTCGTAACTCTGTCCATGAACTGCTGGGCAACCTCATGCTTCATTACATAGTTCTGGACCTTCTTGTTGTTTCCCGTCAGGTTCTTTAGAGACTTGACATAGAAAGGGTTCGGAATGAATCTGGCGTCAAACATCATGTCAGCAGAAACCGGCATACCGTGCTTGTATCCGAAGGACATTATATTAACCGTGAATGTTCTGTCATCCTTTCCGGCACTTACTATGTTCCTGATTTCGGCAGCCATCTGCGCCTTGCTCAGATTTGAAGTGTCAATAATGCAGTCCGCCTCGCCTCTTATGGCTTCAAGTCTCTTTCGTTCTCTCTTGATGCCCTTGCTGACCGACTCGCCGTGAGCAAGAGGATGTTCGCGCCTTGTCTCATTGTATCTTCTGGCAAGAACCCTGTCTGTCGCCTCAAGATACATGATTTTGAAATCCACTCCATCCTTCTTGAAATTATCAAGAGTATCCTTAAGATCGTCAAAGAGACTTCCGCCTCTGACGTCTATGCCGAATGCAACTGATTCAACTTCCTTGGTCTTCGGCGCCAGCTCCATGAAGCTTCTGATAAGTGCCGGCGGCATGTTGTCAATGCAATAGTATCCCATGTCCTCAAGAATATCCATGGCCATGGTTTTTCCCGCCCCTGACAGTCCTGTTACAATTATGACTTTCATTTAACTCTCCTTTATGCAAAAGCTAACGATGTCTTATATTTACTATGCGTTTCAGGTCAAGTCCTGCATCAATGGCCCTCTGAAGTGCTGTTCTGTACGAACCTACTGCATCAGGCGTATGAGCATCTGAACTTATTACAAACTTCAGCCCTTCCACCCTGGCAGCTTCTTTTATCTCTTCAGTGTCAAGATGTCCGTGTCTTCCGTTAATTTCAATCAGAGTATCTGTTTCTGCACATGTCCGTGCAATCTCTGAAATGTCAAAAGGCCCCTTGTCTCCCGGATGCGTCAGTATTGCAATGTCGTTCAGCTTCAGTGCATCACAGATCATCTTGGTATTGCTGCGTCTGAGTGATTCCTCGCCTGCCTTGAATCCGTGGCTCCAGAGCCAGTTCCTGATGCTGCTGCATCTGAGGCATCCGAAGTGGAAACCTGCAATTACGAAATCAAACTGTCCGAACTCATCGGGGCTTATATCCAGACCATTTGAATTTCTGCCGCTCGAACTTGCATGAATGATATTTGCCTCAATGCTGTTCCTGACATTTATGCTCTGATACTTTATGCTCATCTTGTCGATGTCATTTCTGATGTTATCAAAGTCACTGCGGTTTACCCCGTAAAACAGGTGTCCCGGACCGTGATCCGAAATGGCCACATACTCCAGTCCCTTTTCAAGGGCTACCCTGACATTATCTTCAATTGAGCCCTTTCCGTGTGAATAGGTTGTATGGGTATGAAGGTCGTATGCCAGCTCGTATTCGTCAAGAGGATCTGCAGCAGAATCGCCTGTTTCAATAGGGTCCTCACCTATGATTCGTACCTCCGGTTCAAGCATGACTCCAAACTTATCCATGACGCGTGCCTGAACAAGCTCCTTTAGCTGTATAATATCCGTCGCCGTCGCATCTCCTGTATTAATTACAAATCCGCTGTGGAGCTGTGAAACCTGTGCACCGCCAACAGTCAGCCCCTTGCATCCGGCATCCTGCACAAGCTTACCGGCGAAATAGCCCTCCGGACGCTTGAAAAAGCTCCCTGCGCTCGGATACTGTACCGGCTGCTTGCAGTTTCTTCTGTCGGCAAGTTCCGCCATGAGAGCCCGAATGTCTTCTTCCTTTCCACGTTCAAGCTTCAGAACAACTTCTGTAACGATATCACCTGTTTCATGAAGAATTGTATGCCTGTATCCCATATCAAGTTCATCTGCAGTCATGGTGAACTGACGGCTTCCATCCGCTGAAATCAAATGCGCCGCCTTGAGAATATTCTTCGTTTCTCCGTCGTACGCACCGGCATTCATGAATACAGCACCGCCTATGCTTCCCGGAATCCCTGAAGCAAACTCAAATCCGGTCAGTGATGCGGATGCCGCTGCCTTTGCAACACGAGACATGAGTGTACCTGCTCCGCATACGATAAAAGTGCCATCTGCAGACTCATTACCGTTCTCGTCGCAGATTCTGATGTAGTTGAATGCATCTCCTATTTTAACTATTACGCCGCGATATCCGCCGTCTCGAACAAGCACATTTGATCCGTTTCCCAGAACCATGTGCGGAGTTCCGCCTGCAGCAAGAAGCTGCAGCACATCTCTGAGCTGGCTCCCGTCTGCTGGTTCAACGAGAAGGTCTGCACATCCTCCCGCCTTGAATGATGTATGGTTTGCCATGGATTCATTTTCATGAACCCTGTCGGCTCCTGTTATGTTTTCTATCTGTTTCTTAATCTGATTCATTATTGTCGTTTTCTTCTGCGTCCTGAAATTCGACCAGTGTGGCTTCCATTATCTCATGGCCCGCCTCCTCTGCCTCTTTCAGTTCCTCTTCTGTAGTCTCTGCGACCTCATCCGAAAGATAAACACCTATATTAATCTCATCATCCGGGTCATCAAGATCCGGTTTTTTCTTTTTCTTAGGTCTGCATGTGCGGTATTTGTCAACCTTATAATCCCGTGTATTCGTTGAGAATCCCTTTCTCTGAAGCTTGCGGTTAATTGCGCGTGAACAGTAAGCATAAATTACAGCGAATACAGGAATACCCAGAACCATGCCCGGGAAACCGAAGAGCCCGCCTCCGACAAGTACTGCGAAGAGTACCCAGAAGCTTGCCAGACCCGTACTGTCTCCGAGAATTTTCGGTCCCAGAATATTTCCGTCAAACTGCTGAAGCAGAATAATCAGGATAACGAAGTACAGGCAGTGCATTGGATTAACCATGAGCAAAAGCATTGCTGAAGGGATTGCCCCGATAAACGGCCCGAAGAACGGAATGATGTTCGTTATGCCGATAATGCAGCTGATGAGCAGGCTGTACTCCCAGCCGAAAATGCTCATTACTATGAAGCACAGTATTCCAATGATTGCCGAATCTATGATTTTGCCGCTGATGAATCCGCCGAATGTACGGTTCGTGTAGTCGGCGCCTTCCAGAATTGCTTCTGCTCTGCTTTCCTTGAAGTTGGCAACGATGAACTTCTTTGCCTGTGCTGCTAGTGTGTCCTTGATGTTAAGGAAATATATGCAGATGATAATTCCAATAATGAAATCCATCATCGCTCCCAGTGCGCCCAGCAGAGTTCCTGAAATGGTAGCTGCCAGAGTTCCCGAGTGAGGAAGAATGGTGTTGGTTGCAAAATCAATCAGATAATCTGTAGCGTTCTTGCTCCAGTCATCAATCGTTTCCTTGGCAAACGGAATGTTTGCAAACTTCACATCAACCCAGGCTGTAAATTTCTCAAGACCTGAAGGAAGCATCTCTATAACTTTCACGATGTTTTCAACCAGGCCGGGAATGATCATCCACAGAATGCCTGCAATTACAATAATGAGTACCGCAGTTGATATTACCGTTCCTATTACCTTGGCGAATGTCAGGTCATGCTTAAATTTGTATTTGCCCTTGTTAAGCAGAGAATATGATCTGCTTACCGAAAAATTATAGATTGGACAGATCAGGTATGCCATAATAAGCCCGTAAATGAACGGTGCAAGAACTCCTATGATTATTCCCAGCGTATTGCCCACAATATCAAGCCTGAATAAGAGGAAAAAGGCTATGACTGAGCATAGTATTACCAGAAATGCTGTCAGTCCCCACTGATAATGCTGTTTCTCGAGTTTAATCTTCATCTAACGTATCCTTTGCAAATCTCTATAGTGCTGATCATCTTCGTAGTGATTGCCGCCTTGAAGAATTCGTATTCCTCATCAGGTCTCCACCCCTTCAGACAGGCGGCAACAAGATCGAAATAATCCTGCTGCTTCATGGGCATGTCAATCGGCATGAGTCCCTGCTCCATAAGATAATAATTCATTGCAAAAATGGCAATTTCTCCGCTGTATTCATCAAATGGCCAGATATCTATGATGCTGTTATGCATATACATTGCACGTGCAACAACATCATCAGCCATTTCATTTCCGTAAACCTTTCTTGATGTTCTTGTCAGTCTGTCTTCAATATCTGAGCAATGCGGCGGAACATGATTGATTGAATATACAACCGGGTTATCCTTTCGCAGACCGCATTCCGGATCCTCTGACAGGATTCTTGCTGCAGAAATCAGCAGATTTCTGTCAATGTAATTTCCCATTTCAAGATTATTGTAAGCTGCTTTTACCAGCTCAGCACAGTTTCTGATAAAAACATAATCGCCTATTGAAATATCTCTAATCAGTTCTCCATCGATTATCCGGTCAACCTTAACCTCCTGATGCTTTGGATTACGCACAATCATGGAGGCCCTGATCATATCAATTTTATTTACTTCGCGCAGTGCCTGTTTCAAAGCAGCATCTCTGCTGAGGATCGCGTTAAGCTGTTTTTTCAGTTCAAGTAATTCTTTCTGCATGTCACTATTTAATAAAGCCGATTCTACCCTTTGCTATTGCGTACTTGTACATGTCAATATCGCCGAAGTCTCCTTCAACAGGTCTTAGTCCCGGAAGCTTAGCCTTGATTTTATCATAGTCCATTGTCGGCAGGAATATTACGTCATAATAATGGAGAAGTGTAAGCTGGAGGAAGTCCAGCACTTCATCGTCGTTAAAACCCTCTTCCAGTGCAACATCCAGTCGTATCTTCATTCCCTGTCCGACAGCGGCATTGATTCCGTCGATAACCGGCTGAAGTTCCTTTCCTTCATGTGATTTCGCATATCTGGAATAGTTTATTGTATTTAATTCAACCGTCACATCAGTAACGCCGTTTTTCTTAAGTTCTTCTGCATTTTCAACCAGATTCTGGCCGTCAGTTACTATTGTTTTTCTGTCTTTGCTGTCCATATTCTACCTCTATTTTGCGTATATTTATCCGAGTTTAATTCATTGTCTATTGTACTTTAATTTCTGTCCATAGTCAAAGCAATTGCAATATCTGTGTTATAATGGAACCATGAAGATACTGGCAATTGGAGATACACACAACAGACTTAACATGGTTTACGATATCTGGCAGAAGCTGACCGATATCGACCTTGTAATTCACACCGGCGACTTCCGTGATGATGCTAAAAAGCTGCAGCAGGAGCTGGGTGTTCCTTTCGTGTACGTCAAAGGCAACTGCGACGGCTCATACAGCGGCAGCCTCTGTGATCCTCAGGGCGGAGATTTCGCGGTCGTTGAAACAGAAAAGGGGAAGATTCTGGTTACCCATGGGCACAATGAGCATGTAAATTACAGCATGGATAATCTCAGATACAAGGCTCTTGAAAACGGCTGTATGGCTGTGGTTTTCGGCCACACTCACCGCTCTGTCATAGAACAGACAGAAGACCCGGCCGCTGCGGGCGGAATACTATGGTTCATCAACCCGGGAAGTCTTCCGCAGCCACGGGACGGAAGCGGCGGCTCATATGCAATAATACGTACATCAGAAGAACGTTTTGATGCCACAGTCGTTTACTATAACACAGTCATGTCCGCAGGCCGCGGAGGCAGCGGAGTCGAATCCCACGGAGCCAGTGCCGGCCGTGAAAGCAAAAAATCCGGTGATACCGGATTCATTAGTGATCTGTTAAACTACAGCGACCGCTTCTAGGAAGCGGTCGTTTTTCTTACAGGAATAAAGTTTTAACAAGTACCACAAGGAAGATCAGAATGTATATTACAGTCTCAATAAGCAGTATCAGTTTAATTACCGCTCTGACCTTCTGTCCACCTTTACCTTGAAGCTGTGCATTGAAGTTTCCCTTCATGCTCTTCAGGAGCAGCAGCAGAACCACTACGCCGAATATTAAAGCCAAAAATAAAATAAGCATGTCAATTTCCTTTTTTTATCAAAATCTTACAACTAATAGTAACAAATCTGCTCCCTTCTTTCAAGAGTAAAAGCAAAATCAGGTACGTTCTTTAGTAGTGTCAGCATTCATGTAAACAGACGCCGCTGTTGCCACCAGTTTACCGTCGCTTTTTCGCACAGCTTCTCCTGTAAGCTGTGTTATCCGACGGCCTGTTGATGTTGCCTTTGCAGTTACTGTCAGTGTGTCTCCCACTTCTGCGGGACGCACAAATTTAACGTCCAGACTGATTGTCGGAGCGAAGTTTTCTCTGGCATAAAATCTGGCCAGTGCAGCAATTGTAAGATCAAAAGCCGTGCAGATTGCTCCGCCATGCATCTTTCCTACTCTGTTGGCCTGCCATTCCTGTACCGGGAATTCAAATGTCAGAGTCCCCTTTTCAAAAGAACACCCGCCATCTGCACACTTCATCAGACCGTTCATCGTATCCTTCTGAACTACATTGTTTTCATAAAGAGTCTTCTTTACGTGCTCCTCCAGGGCTTTCTGTGTCATTACTTTCCCCTTTCGTAATAAGCGACCTTCTCATCTTCCGGAACCATGTTTCCGCCTGTAGCCCAGAAGATATGAATTGAATTCTCGTCCGGTGCCGGGAAAGCATCACCTTCGTATTCGCTGATGTAATGCAGACCCTCAAATCCCGCACATGCAGAAGGTTCAATGAAAATATCCTCCGCATCCTTCAGCGCTGCAAGATACGGATAAAGCTTGCTGTCATCAACCGTGAAGCATCCGGTCAGTCTGCTCTGCATTGCCTTTGCCACCAGGCGGGACGGGCGACCTACCGCCAGCCCGTCTGCTTCTGTTTTTCCATCAATTCCTATATCGCCTACAGCTATCTCATTCAGTTTGCCTGTAATGAGGCCCAGTGCCATGCACGGTGCATGAGTCGGTTCTGCAAAGAAGCAATATGCATTATCTCCAAAGTATTCCTTGATTCCGTATGTCACACCACCCGGTGCTCCACCTACTCCGCAAGGCAGATAAACGTAGAGCCTGTGATCCATGTCTATTGTTATGCCTTTTTCCTCAAACTGGTGGGCTAGGCGCTTGCCTGCAACAGAATATCCCGCAAATAGGTCAAGTGAATTCTCATCATCAACAAAATGACACAGCGGATCAGCTTCTGCTTCACGTCTTCCCTGTGCAACTGCCGCTTCATAATCGTCAGGATACTCCACAACGGTAACGCCCTTGCTTCTCAGCATATCCTTCTTCCACTGGCGGGCATCTGCAGACATGTGCACTGTAACCTGGAAGCCTATCGCTGCGCTTATGATTCCGATAGAAAGTCCCAGATTGCCTGTAGAACCTACCGCCACCTTATACTTTGAAAAGAACTCTCTCATATCCGAATCAGCAAGCTTCGCATAGTTTTCATGCTCTCCCGTTTCTGGATTCCAGTTAAGCAGTCCTTCGCGGACAGCCAGAGTTTCTGCCAGCTTCAGAACTTCATATATTCCTCCTCTGGCCTTTACCGAACCGGAAATAGGAAGATGGCTGTCCTGCTTCAGGAACAGTCTGCCTTTGCAGGAATCCTTGTAAGCTCTTCCGAAGTTTTCTATTTCCGTCAATGGTGATTCTATTATTCCGTTCTTTACTTCCGGAAACACCCGCTCAATAAAAGGTGCAAATCTGAGAAGACGGGCTTCTGCCTCATCAATGTCCACAATCTTTTCGCCGTCAGGCTGACCTGCATCTCCGCAGGAAACATAGCCCGTGTTAATCCAGAAAATCTCTTCGCAGTCAGTCAGTTTTTTGATCAGATTCATTTGTCTCTTTCCTTTCGCCAAGTTCTCTTACTATATCTTCATAAACCTGTTTCGTTATAGGGAATTTGTATAATGCAACGCCGGCAGCAATGAGGAAAATAACGGGAACCCATGTGGTGCAGTTTAGAATCCAGTCAAGGGCCAGTCTACTCTGAACCGCGGCGCTTCCATTGAATCCTGCAGCCTGCAGAACTATGCCCAGAATCTGTGTTCCCAGACCTGAAGCCATGGCCTCTACCAGACCCTGAACCGCCAGAATGGCTCCTTCTCTGCGGTTGCCGGTTGCGTATTCGTCGTATTCGCATACATCGTAGAATATTGCGGGTATTATCTGCCAGTATGTCTGAGTAGTAAGTGCCGTAATGAAAATGAACAGCACCGTCACAGGCATGCTCCCGAATGGAATGAATCTCAGAATCAGCAGTCCAATAATGCCTCCTGCGACAATGAGCATCATCGCCCGTCTCTTGTCCGTCTTCTCACAGAGTTTCAGAATCGGAGGAATGAATACAATTATTATCACGCTCCTGAGCAGCATGCCAAGCGATACACCCTGACCGCCAAAGCCCAGATTGTATGTGAGCACATAGACGAAGTCAGACATGAGAATCGCATAGGCAAGCAAGTAGAACAGAGAAACGCAGAGCAGGATTCTCATTGGTCCCAGACTGAGCACCTGCAGGTACTCACGGAACATGCCTATCACATTAATCTTCTGCTTATCTTCTGTCGGCTCCTCATCTGCCTCGCAAACATCTATGTCCTTTGCCGCAAAACCCGTAATTATTATGCTGATAACCGATATTGCTCCCAGTATGAATGCGGTAAACTGCCATGCTCTCGGTGTACTGAGACCGTGGTTTTCAAAAATTTCCACCATCAGGGTAGGAAGCACCATGCTGAACAGTGTTCCTATCATGTTTAGAAAAGATGCATAGGCACGCAGCGTGGTACGTTCTTCATAATCCTTGGTGTATTCTGCTCCGAGCGCATAATATGGAACGAAGAAACCCGTAAAGCTGGTCCAGAATGCCACTATCATGATTCCATAATAGATAACCTTGACCGTGTATGACATGTTAAAGGAACTGAATACGAGCACTATGCTTGCAATCAGCGGCAGGCAGGCGCCTATCATGAATGGTCTCCTTCTGCCCCACCTGGTTCTGGCGTGGTCGGATAGATATCCGATTACCGGATTGACCAGCGCATCCCATACTGTTCCGATTGCCGTCAGCGTTCCCGCAACCGCCGGCTGTATCCCGGCCACAGTAGTCAGGTAGAACATTATGAAGGTGGTTACCAGCATGTAGGCAACAGCGTCACCTATTGATGCCGATGAATAGCCCAGCTTTATTCCGAATGTTAATTTGTTGCTTTTGCATCTGCTTTCCATATCTGATTTATTGTACCACAAATGAGCCTGCACTTGCTTGCCATCTGTGACAGATGATAAAATATTTCCGAGGTAAGTTATGAACATGAAACAGGCTGTCTCTGACTGGGTTTGCGAATTCGTCAGGGATTATCAGAAAAGAGAAAACATTCATACGCGCTTCGGCGAACCGATTGTCGGTGCAGCTGATGCATTTGCGCCTGAAATTCAGGGACTGCGACAGCTGATCGGACCATCCCACGTTCTCCCGCAGGATGTGCTCCCTGATGCAAAGGCAGTAATCGCTTATTACGTTCCATTTACCGAAGAACTGGCTCTGACCAATTCACCTGCCGGAATGGCTTCGCCCGAATGGGCCCGTGCCTATGAAGAACTTAATTATCTCTTCGCTGATCTGAACGCTGATCTGGTTAAGTATGTCAGCAGCCTTGGCGACGGTTTCGCTGCTGCCATTCCTGAGGCCGCATCTGAGTTTGACCAGACGGAGCTCGTGAGCAACTGGTCCCACCGCCACATGGCTTACGCTGCAGGCCTCGGCACCTTCGGCATAAACAACATGCTTATTACAAAGCAGGGCTGCTGCGGCAGATTCAACTCCATCGTTACCAATCTGAATTCTGAGCTGCTTCCGCCTGATAGGCCAATGGAATCGGAACTTTGCCTATATAAACAGGATGGCTCCTGCGGAATCTGCATGTACAACTGCCCTGCCGGCGCCATTAATCCCGAGTCACCGGACAAATTCGGTGCAGGATTCTCCCGCAGCAGATGCTACGAAGTATGCCTCGAAAACGCAGCAAGATATCCTGTGCCTGAAGACCTGGCTCCTTCCTACTCGGCAGTCGGAAGTGAAGTCTGCGGCAAATGCGTAACCGGATCACCATGCGCATTCTGGAACAGATGATAAAGTATAGATGACAAAGTATGGAATAATCTGTTGAAATGCACGGTAGTTCTGTGTATAATGATGAAGTCGGCTTTCGGGCCGATACAGTTCAATATGGCGTGCGCCATTAGCTCAATTGGATAGAGTCGCGCACTACGAATGCGAAGGTTGGGGGTTCGAGTCCCTCATGGCGCGCCAAAGAATAGAGAGTAGGCAAAGCCTACTCTCTATTCTTTTGTTTGCATCGATTCATGAGGGGCTCGAACCCGAAAGGGCTGAACAGTCCGGTGGACTGTTCAGGGCCGAGCGCCATGCGTGAGGCCGGCGGATTGCCGCCAGGCAAGACGCAAAGTCCCTCATGGCGCGCCAAAGAAACATACCAGTAGTTGCGTAGTTGAATTGAATAGTTGTATAGTAGCTCATCATAGGTATTATAGATAATTTTTTGTTTGGATATCCTTTTTTTATGATGGTTTAAGCATAAGTGATTTTGTTCAGAAACTCGATGAACTCCCTTTATTTTCAAGGTATTTCATCGAGAAAATGCGCAAATAGAGAATTGCAAAAAATAAACTCGATGAAACATGGCTGATTTTGGGTAATATCATCGAGTTTTTTATTTGGAATTAGCGAAAAGGCGGAATAATAGTGAAAAAGTCGATGAAATGATATGTTTTCGAAGGGTTTTCATCGAGTACTTCATATTTTTTTAGAATAATACGATAAAAAATACGGAATTAACCCATTATTATCGTAAAAATGAGTGAATAAATGAAATCCAAAAATTATTTACGATAAAAAGTCGTGAAATGGGAGTAAAATATCGTAATAATTATTGGTTGCTGAGCAAAAGTTCCACAAATAATCAAAATTACGATAAAACCATGGGAAATCGGGAAATATTATCGTAAATTTCAAAGATTTTCTGCAGAGCCCTAAAAGCCACCCTATTCCAGTAGGATCGCCCTAAGTCATAATAGTTTGAGTACATTAAATCGTATAATGAATATGAAAGACTTCCCAAAAAAAAGTCCTGTGATAACATTCTTATCATAAGGCATTCCGGCTTCAGCAGATGATTCTGTGAAGTCTCTGAATTCGGCAAAAACAGGTTCACCGGCAGGACCGGTTACCTGTACTTTTTGTATTCCGTCATTCTACGATACGCATTCTAATGTCTCCGCTTATTCCAAACTTACAGCTAAATGCTATCACATCACACCATTAAAAGTATATGTTTTGTATAACAATAAAATCGCTAATAATATGTAGCTTGTAACATTATCTTTTCGTTCTGTTTTTTTGGGTAAAATCATTGTACAATAGTGATAAGAAAAAACTCAGTTCTGTAATAAATGGAGGCAAATCATGGGTAACAGACCTCGTGGAAGAACAGTTACAACAGGCGGCGGAAGCGGCGGCGCGCACAAGAGCGGAAGCGGTTTCAGCGGCCATGCGGGATCCGGCAGTTTCAGCGGTGGATTTTCCGGCGGAGGCTCACATTCAAGCGGCGGAAGCTCACATTCAAGCGGCGGAAGCTCACATTCAAGCGGCGGCAGCTACTCAGGTGGCGGCGGTTATTCCGGCGGAACCAGAAGCCGCGGCGGCATCGGATGTCTGCCGATTATAATCATCGTCCTCGTCCTCGCCTTTGGCGGTGGCGGACTGTCCCTCAGCAACCTCTTTGGCGGCAGCGGTGATTACCAGCAGAATCTGGATTACGGCAACAGCACATATGACGGATGGTATGACGGTTCCAACACGGCAGAACTTAATACAGACGTTTCACCTCAGGCCCGTGACAAATACACCGGCATCAGGGGCAATGGTCAGGATGAAGTAACCGTCATGGTTTACATGTGCGGAACTGACCTTGAATCAAATCAGGCCATGGCCACAAAGGACCTGAACGAAATGCTCAGTGCCGATATCGGCGACAATCTGAACCTCATTGTATATACAGGCGGCTGCAAGCAGTGGAGAAACAACACCATTTCAAGCACCCACAATCAGATCTGGCAGATCAAGGGCGGCAACATCGAATGTCTGGTTAACGATGCCGGAGATGTATCAATGACCAGAACCGACACTCTGTCAGGCTTTATCAAATGGACAAACAAAAACTTCCCTGCAAACAGAATGGATCTCATACTCTGGGATCACGGCAGCGGTTCAATCAACGGTTACGGATATGACCAGAAATTCCCGGGTGCATCTCTTACACTCAGCGGTCTGAAGGCTGCTCTTAAGGATGCCGGCATCAAATATGATTTCATCGGTTTCGATGCCTGCCTCATGGCTACATCGGAAACAGCTCTCATGCTTGGAGACTACGCCGATTACATGATTGGAAGTGAGGAATCCGAGCCGGGCATAGGCTGGTACTACACCAACTGGCTTACTGAACTGTCGCACAATACATCAACTCCAACACTGCAGACAGGCAAAACCATTGCCGATGATTTCACTTCAAAGTGTGCAAGCCAGTGTCCTGGACAGTCAACAACTCTCTCGGTTACCGACCTGGCAGAGCTGTCACAGACTCTTCCTCTGAAGCTGTCTGCTTTTGCATCAACTGCATCGGACATGATTTCTGATGGAGATTACAAGACAGTTGCATCTGCAAGAAGCAACTGCAAAGAGTTTACTCCTAGTGCAGGGCTTGACCAGATTGACCTTGTTCATTTCGCAAAGCTGATGGACAACAACGCCAGCAACCAGCTGGCCGAAACAGTCAGCGATGCTGTCAAGTACAACAGGGTTTCAAAGAACACGGCAAATGCCTATGGGCTGTCAATCTACTTCCCGTTCAGAAGTCTTAACAAGGTTGATGCTGCATCAAAAACATACAGTGACATCGGCATCAGCGATGACTATACAGACTGTATTCAGAAGTTTGCACAGATGGAAGTCAGTGGTCAGGCAGTATCAGGCGGTCACAGCTTCAACCCGTTCAGCCTGCCGTCATCTCATTCAGCACCTGCATCTGATGATGAAGTTCTTGGCAGCGAACTCATGGGACAGCTGATTCAGAATCTGCTTTCAGGCAATGTTACCAACTTCGGCAAGCTGGGGCTTGACGAACTGAATGAGTCAAACACAAACTTCCTGCAGGAAGGAGGCCTGACAGCAAGCGAAGCCATTGACACAATTGTTGAAGAAAAAATCACTGCCGAAGACCTTCGGTGGCAGAGAAATGCTGATGGAAACAAGTGCATCAAACTGACCGAGAAGCAGTGGGATTCAATTGAAACCGTTGATCTGGAAGTATTCTATGACGACGGTCACGGATACTTCGACCTTGGTCTGGACAACATATACGATTTCGATGATGAAGGAAATCTGTTGCCTTATCTCGATAAGAACTGGCTGGCAATTAACGGTCAGACTGTAGCATACTACCATACAGAAACTCTTGAAAAGGGCGGCGACAATTATGTCATTACAGGATATGTTCCTATCAAGCTCAACGGCGAGAAGGCAAAGCTGATTCTCTCCTTCGATCAGGACAATGTTGAGGGTTACGTTGCCGGTGTAAGCTATGACTATGACAAGAAGGTTACTGAAACCGTAGCCAAGACACTGCCTTCACTTCAAAAGGGTGACACAGTCAGCTTCGTTGCAGACTACTACGATTACAACGGAAACTTCAAGACAAATTACCAGATTGGTCACACAATCACCATAAATAACCCTGATAATATTACCATTAGAAACATAGACCTTGGTTCAAACAGCATCAAACTGCTTTACAAGTTCACTGACATATTCCAGCAGGAATACTGGACTCCGGAGATTGATCTTTAATCACACTTAATCACACTTAATGACAGATAATGCAAAACCAGTAAATGCTCTTCTGCGAGCCATATTGACAGCTGCCTGCCTTGCAGGCTTTGCTGTTATGCTGGAGCTTGTTCTAAGCGGCAATGCATCTGTGTTGGACGGTCCAATCAGAAACTGGTTCTATGGAATGCGTTCAGATTGTCTGAACAGCATTGTTACATGTTTTACACATCTCGGTGACTGGTATGCCATTACCATCATATGCATCGTCTTTCTTGCTGTTAAACCTACAAGAATCAGATTCGGTGTGCCCCTGGCCGCCGGATCTGTTTTTGCGACTTTGCTAAGAAAGGTAATCAAGCATCTGGTTGAGCGACCCCGCCCGTCGGATATTTCCCACCTGATAGTGGAACACGGATATTCCTTCCCGAGCGGCCATGCCATTTCCAGCATGTTCCTGTTCGCAATGCTTATCTGGTTCATTATCAGATACGTCAGAAAACGCCAGCTGAAAGTAATCTTGTCGACTCTGGCGGCAATACCTATGATTGGCATTGGACTTTCCCGCATTTACTGCGGAGTTCACTACCCTACCGATGTTTTCGCAGGATGGCTTCTCGGTCTTGCGGTCATGATTATAACGACATGGATAATTGAATATGTGGTATCTCATTCCTCTCGCAATTGCATACATACTGATTAACTTCCTTATCTGGCGAAACGCCGTCAGACTCATGGGCGAGATAGCAGAACGAATGGGGAGAAGCAGAAGCCTGGTGGTGGTAATCATCTTTACCGCCGTTTTCGCGTTTCTGGCATTCTCGATCATCATCTGGACCTTCTTCTCCATCCCTTCAGTTGTTCACAGTCTGAAGGCCGTCAGCAATGTATGGATCGGGATATTCGTATACTGTCTTGTGTTCATAGTATCGGGTGAAATTATCACTTTTATCCTCTGGCTGTTGAAAAAAGTCCGCAAGGATAAACCCGGCTACAGCAGGTTCATTTTCATAAGAGGAATCATTGTTGCAGCACTTATTGTGGGCTTCAGCGTGTACGGCATGATCAACTGGCAGAACATCCGTGTAACGGAATACGATATCAGCGTTGACAAGCACACGGAGCTGGGAAGCGATCTGAAAATTGTTCTAATTGCGGACACTCACATAGGCTACACTGTGGGGCAGGAGCACATTCAGAACATGGTTGACCTGATAAACGAGCAGGATGCGGATCTGGTTGCCTTTGCAGGAGACATTGTTGATAACGATTACGCTGCAATCGAAAACCCTGATGCCATTGCTAAGACCTTCAGGTCCATAAAATCGAAATACGGCGTCTTCGGCTGCTACGGAAACCACGATGTATACGAAAAGCTGGTAGGCGGTTTTTCCCTGTACAGCCTTCCGGAAAACACGGTTCAGAAGGAAGTCGACATGTTCGTTGAGAACTCGGGAATTGAACTGCTTGAAGATGAGGTTGTTGCCGTTGAAGATCTGTACGTAATAGGCAGAATTGACAGGACAAAACCAAACGGCAGCAAGGAAGGCGATGACCTTGAAAAGGCACGCGAAAGCATAGGCGAACTGACGGCAGATCTGGACAAAAGCAAAGTGATAATAGACATAGATCACCAGCCATCCGACCTTGAAGAGAAGGCGGATGCCGGCGTTGACATAGACCTTTGCGGTCATACTCACGACGGGCAGATTTTCCCCGGCAATCTGACAATAAATCTTGGCTGGGAAAATGCCTGCGGTCTTCTGGACATAAAAAAAATGCACTCCATAGTAACCTCCGGAGCAGGCGTCTGGGGCCCTGCAATGAGGGTCGGCGCCAACCCGGAAATTACCGTGGTAAATGTGCATTTCACGAAATAACAGTTTATTCTTCAACCGGAACAAAGATGCATTCCCTACAGTCTTCGTCCTGCGCTCCGGTCCATTTCAGCTCTCCGTTATCCGCATACTCAAAATATCCTTCACCGTCTGTATACTGAGTATCTTCGGAAACGGTATTGCCATCCTCGTCAGTAACGATCAGCTTCTTAACGCAATCATTGTATACCAGCTGATTATCTTCATTGATTGTTGCGTGCATGGTCCACTCTGTAGTTTCTGTAGCAGAGCCTGCCCAGAAAACGTCAACAGTCACACAGTCGCTTTCAAGATCCGCTGACAGAACAGCACTTGCTCTCTCGCTTACCTTGTCCATGTACTGACCGCCTATTGCCTCATAGATGCTTGTAGGTTCTGCATGCTCTTCATCCGAACCGGAACCGCATCCTGCAAATGCCGCGCACATTGCAAAAGCAATAACTGCCGTTAAGATTAAATAGAGAATTCTTTTCATAACAAAGCCCCCCTGTTATTCTATTTTTTTGCTTTAACCTTTGAACCGAATCCTGTGATGATTGATACAATAACTGCAACGAGCAGGAATCCGGGATAGAACAGGAACGGAATGATTGTAATGCTTCCGATGCCTGCAAGACCTGCAGCGATGAGCAGCTGAGCACCGTAAGGAATGATTCCCTGCCATACGCAGGAGAAGATGTCCATGAGTGAAGCCGTTCTTGCAGGGTCAATATCGTATTCCTGGCTTACTTCCTTCGCAATAGGTCCGGCCATAACAATTGCAACTGTGTTGTTCGCCGTTGCAACGTCCATTACCGATGTGAGAATTCCAATGCCGAATTCTCCGCCCTTCCTGCTTTTGAATGCCTTGCGGATTGCCTTGAGCAGGTATTCAAATCCGCCGAATTCCTTCATGAGAGCACCCAGTGCGGCAACGAGAATTGCTACTACCATTGTTTCAAACATGCCTGTAGTACCGCTTCCCATTGAGCTGAATGCTGTGCTCATTGTCAGCGATCCGGTAATCAGACCTGCCAGGAAGCAGAGGATTACTCCACCGCCGAGAACGATGAACACGTTGATTCCGCAGAGTGCTGCTATGAGTACTGCGAAGTAAGGAATTGCCTGAATGAAGCTGAAGTCAAAATGTTCGAGGCTTGTGGCATCCCCTCTCATGCAGATTATTGTTATGAGAATCAGAGTTGCGATGGCTGCAGGCAGAGCAATTCTGAAATTAGCTCTGAACTTGTCCTTCATCTCAACGCCCTGAGTCTTTGTTGCTGCAATTGTAGTATCTGAAATAAATGACAGGTTATCACCGAACATTGCTCCGCCGACAACTGTCGCGATGCAGAACGGCAGGTTCAGTCCTGCGCCTGCTGCAACGTTAACAGCTATCGGAGCAATAACGGAAATCGTTCCGCATGATGTTCCCATTGCCATTGATATGATGCATGCTATTATGAACAGTCCCGGAATTGCATAATTGCCCGGCACTACATTAAGAAGCATGTTAGCCGTACTTGCCGCTCCTCCGCTTTCGCTTGCGATTCCGCTGAATGCTCCGGCCAGAAGGAATATGAACAGCATGATGGTAATGTTGTCATCACCTATGCCCTGTGCACAGGCGTGAATTTTCTGGTCAAATGACAGTTCCCTGTTCTGCAGGAATGCTACTGCCATTGCAATCATGAATGCCACTACTACCGACATTACGTAGAATCCCATTCCACCTTCAGGCGGATTGATGTACTCGTAATAGATTCCGCTTCCCAGGTACACTACCAGGAAGATGATAATCGGCAGCAGGGCCAGTCCGTTTGGTTCTTTCTGTTTGTTTAAGTCTGTCACTTTGTTTAATTGTCCTTTCTACTAGCAATAATCAGATTTTTGAATAGGAGAACTGTCCGTCACAGACAATTTCTCCGTCTGCATGTTCAAGCTGAACAGCAACGATGCATGTACGTGATCCGCGATGTCTGACTGTTGCCTTTGCAATCAGCTGTCCGTCGCTGAGCTCCGTACTTGCATAAAACTGCAGACTGCAGTTCTGGGTGACGTACATGTCTCCAGTGGCACGTGCCGCCGCACCGCCCACTGCGTCTGCCAGGGATGCGTAAGCGCCTCCCGTTGTATGTGAAAGCATGTCTGTGAATTCAGGTCTGACATTGAATCTGCCATAAGCTGAATTCTCATCCGCTTCAATCAACTCGATTCCGAAGAAATCCGAATATGGATTTTTTTCTTTACTTAAATCATACATCTGTTTTTCCTCCGGCTTTGGCTGCCTTTGCTTCTTTCTTTATTTCCTTCTTCTGTTCCTGACTTTCGATGTATGCAATCTTGTCCTTACGACGCGCCGGCGGCTCAACAGGTTCCACCTCTCTGAATCCGTCTGCCAGGTCAGGAATCAGGACGATGTCCACATTTTCAAATTCTCCTGCAAGCTCTGTCATGATTTCTTTTCTTGCGTTCTTCAGCTGCCCTACGCTGAGAGCTTCCTTGTCCTCGTCGTTGTGCATGAAGAAGACCTGTATCCAGAACTTTCGTCCCGTCTTGATGACATCGGTAAATGTTACCTCGCAGTTATGTGCCGCCATCCTGTCCATGCACACCTTGTCAATCTTGTCGAAGGCCTCCTTCTCCGGTGCGAAAAGCACAAGGCTTCTCAGGGATTCCAGAATCATTTCAACCGGCTCTCCAACGAGAGATACTGCCAGGATTACCGCAATGCCCGGGTCAATGTAAGGACAGATCCATGCAAGCGGGGTTCTTATGAGAATGAGGTTTATTACAAATGCGGCGCCTACACCCAGGGTGCAGATTGCATCCAGCTTCCAGATGAACAGCTCAGCCTTGATCGAAGGTGATTTGTACTTCTTCGCAAATCTTCTAAGCACAAGCCACATTACCACACACCCTGCTGATACTGCAAGCTCAAATACGGCCAGCACATCCGCCTCGACTTCATTACCGCCACGTATGATGGTATGGATGCAGTTGATTACCAGCACCGTATCAATTGCCAGCAGAATCGTGTACTTTATCAGCACAAACAGCGACTCAACCTGTGAAAAGCCGTAAGGTCTCTTTTCTGTTTCCTTTTTATACAGCAGTGGAACCAGCAGCATGAACGGCCCGATCATTGCCAGATCTGCCAGGTCGTATACGCAGTCCATGAGAACGGCCTTTGACCCTGTCCATATTGCAAAGAATATTTCAGCAAGCAGGAACAATACGCTTCCCGCAAAACTGATATTCATTATTCTCTTTTCCAGTTTAAGGTTTCCCTCCTGCTGGATCTTTTCTTCAATCATGTCGTTGCCTTTCTGAATTTTCCTACTACCCTAAGTACCGCAATGAAAACAGGGAGCATTATCGCAAGGCCTCCCGCAATCTGCAGCAGGAATATCCACGGTGCAGTCTGCGGTGCAAAAACAGGAATCAGCTCGCATGCGGCACTTACTACTGCTGTACTTATGAGAATGAAGATTATTCCCTTCTTTGTAAGCATCTTCTTCAGAGGCACATCAGGAAATGCAATCTTCAGGCATGCCGCAAGAATTCCGATTATTATTGCTGCGAAAAGGACCCATTTCAGGGCCACCGCCGCAATAGGCGCCAGCACCCCCGCAGCAAACATGTCAAACAGCTTTATCAGTGCTGCTCCGGCAGCATAGAAGGGTGCAAGCAGAACCTTACTGAGTGTAATTTTACCTTCTTTCTGCTGAACTTTCTTGCTGTCATCATCAGGTGAAACAGCTGCCTGGGCATCATCAATGGTTCGGACAATTGCTGTAGGCTGCTGAATGTCGTTGTAGTCAATCGGCGCCTCAGCTGCCGCCGCTCCTCCGGCTGCCACTGCTGCTGCAATGGCTACCGCTGCAGCCTTTTTTGCCTTTGCTTTTTTCTCTTTTTCGGAAGTCGTCTTATCTGTCATCTCCGATCCTCCATAAGGCTCCCTGCCCATTCCATTAACGGCTTCATTGAATATCTTCTCTCATTTCAGGAATCTGTGCAATCATAAATGCTACAAACATTATTATACAGCCTGCAACTCCTCTTCCTGTCATCACCTCGTGAAGGAACAGGACTCCCGACAGTGCAGCAAATACTGATTCGAATGACATTATTATAGTTGCAATTGCCGGTGGTGCATACTGCTGCCCGATCATTTGCAGACTGAAAGCCACGCATACTTCCAGAATAGCCGTGTAAAGGAGCGGTACTGTACATGCAATAATGTCAGCCATTACAATATCTTCCAGAATAAGCGTGAAAATAAGTGAACATCCCGCTGTAACTGCAAATTCAAAAAATGCCAGTTTTATCGGATCTACTCTTTCAACGAAACAGTCAATAATCAGAATCTGAATCGCAAATCCTAATGCACCGCCAAGGCAGAGCAAATCGCCAATCGCCATACTGAATCCGCCCCTCATGCAGAGCAGATACATTCCTATAGTTGCAACGACAACACCCAGCCATGTAAGTCCATGCACTTTCCTGTGAAGAAATACGAGAAAAAATGGAATCATTACCATTTCCATGGCAGTAAGGAACCCTGCCTTACCTGCCGTCGTATAAACAATACCTATCTGCTGCAGAGCAGACGCGCCGAAGTTGGCAAGACCAACAAGAAATCCTCCCAGAAGGAGAGTCCTGTTGCTGCAACTCATTATCGGCTCGCTCTTTCCCCTCTTAACTCTATCTGAAAAAAACATAACAGGTATCATTGCCAGAGCACCTATTCCGAATCTGAACAGTGTAAATGTGAATGGACCAATGTGCTCCATCCCCATTTTCTGAAAGATAAAAGCTGTTCCCCATATTATGGCTGCCAGGCAAAGCATGGCCTCACCCTTCAGCTTTGTTTTATTGCTTATGTTCGCCGAACTCATACCGAATTATCACTCTCTATCTTTCTTTTTCCAGAGCAAGAAGCTGTACTCTGCTGCTTACTCCAGTCTTCTGATACAGGTTGTGCAGATGCTTTTTCAGAGTGTTCTGTGTGAAATACAGTTGTTCACAGATTTCATCATTCTTGCACCCCTGCATTATCTTGTATAGGATTTCCGCTTCTCGCTTCGTAAGTTTATATTGCTCAATAAGATGTCCAATCTGACCGATTCCTACTTTCTGAACCGACAAATGGCCATACTTGTTAACGTAGAATCTGGCGTTAAGATGTCTGCTGAGAAGTCTCATGAACCAGACCTCGTCACTTGTGAAGTCGCCATCTTCCTTACCTCTATACAAAGTCAGATCGCCCAGAAGCTGCCCTCTTGATGCAATAGTCATATCCAGAGAATAATGAAGCCCGAAAGGCTCGAAGCAGTTTTTGTATACCTCTGTCTTTATTCTCTCTTCATCGGTAATCGCATCTGTTATTCTCAGCGTAACAGACTCGTTCTGATGGAGGATCCAGCTGGAGAAATCTCTTTCTTCAAAAAGCATGTATTTTTTCTCCATCTCTACATATTTCTCTGGATTGCATACAGGTTCCGAGAGAAGGGAGTTAGCATAATTGTTGCCATCGAAATTACTCGATCCGTTGGCCATCAGGAAGCTTGCACACTTGTATGGAATAAAGTACCTCAAGGAGTTCAGGACTTCCCTCTTCATTATCTCGAAGTCGTCAATGTTGTAAATCTGAAATATTATGTTGTTTAATACACCTATTAAATTCTTATCCATAGCTACATTATAACAGCAAACCACAATAACGTCCACAAAAAAGAGGTATAAAAGGACTATATTTGTACCATAATGTATTTTATAATCACCCAAAAGACTACCTTTTGGGTGATTGTTTTACATAATTCTTCTCATTATAATTAAATCGGTCTTTGAAATAGAAACAATGATAATTACACTTAAACAAATTCTCTTTTCAAAACAATGACAGAGAGCGGCTCAATGAGCCGCTCTTTTTCTATCTGTTTATAATATTATTCAATTTATACATGTACTACCCAGCCGAATTCATCTTCATTCTCACCAATCTGAGTTCCATAGATTGCGTCATACAGCAGCTGAGCAATAGGTCCGATTTCTCCATTATTAACCTTCATTATCTTTTCCTTATAACGAAGTTCTCCAACCGGTGAGATTATTGCTGCTGTTCCTGATGCGAACATTTCCTTGAATTCGCCTCTGTCATAGGCTTCACATATCTCATCAATCGA
>JAKSSG010000002.1 GCA_024403185.1 Clostridia bacterium | reverse complement strand
ACATAATATAATTCGTTATTGAATCAGTTGAAAGTTCACTTAATTAATAAAGGTGCCTGCGGGACATGAGTCCTGCAAGCACCTTTTTTAATTATTGAGTCCATTTAATCAATGTACTGTTTAAGCCGGGTGAGAGGGAGACCGATAACATTATCGATGTCTCCGTCAACATGGTCAATGTACTGGCCGAATGTTTCCTGAATTGCGTATCCTCCGGCCTTGTCATACGGTTCCTCGGTTTTTACGTAGGCTCGCAGCCCATCAAGAGGAAAGGCTTGGAAGAACACTTCGGAATCTTCGTAAAAGCACCGCCTTGAAACGGGTGACAGGCTGCCTGCCTTGTTGTCACATTTTATTATGCAGCAGCCGGTAATAACGTGATGAGAGTTGCCTCTGAGACGGCTCAGAATGGCATATGCCTCGTTTTCGTCAGACGGCTTGCCGATTATGTTTCCATCATAAACAACGACAGTGTCTGCCGCGATTATTGTGATGTCTTCATTGCGCGGAGGCCAGTCGGATCTGCTGCCTGACTGCCTTGAAATGATTTCATCACAGATGGCAGAGGCCTTCGACAGGGCCAGAAACATGGTTGCGGTTTCCGGTCCCATCTCGAATGGAAGCTTTTCTATAATAGAAGCCGGCTTAACGACTGGGTCGTAGCCGGCATTCTGTAACATTTCAATGCGCCTTGGTGACGCTGATGCGAGTATCAACATGACTAGTCTTCCTGGGAAGTTGGCTCCGGAGGAGCCTCGGTTGTAGGAGCAGCAGTTGTTGGCGCTACCGTAGTTGTAGTTGTGGTATCAGGTGGCAGGGTAGGGCCTTCTGTTGGTCCGGTTGTAGTGTTTTCTGTTTTGCTTCTTTTCTTTGTCGTCTTGGACTTCTTCTTGGTTACCTTGGAATATGTTCCGTCAATGAAGTATTCTCCGCCGACACATATTACGTTGTCAGGTCTTTCGAAGTATGATCCTCTTGGAATGTCAGCGCATACGCGACCCATTATTGCTGCCCAGAACTGAGCTGCCTTGTACGAGTAGTTGGATACTGACATGTTGATGTCGTTACCCATCCACAGTGCCATTGAGTACTGTGGTGTAAAGCCTGAGAACCAGATGTCGTACATGTTACTTGTAGTACCGGTCTTGCCTGCAGCAGGCTGTGAGCTGATTGATGCGCTTCGGCCGATTCCGTTAGTAACTACGCTTCTGAGTACATCAGTCATGATCCATGCCACGCCGGGATCGTAAACCTGAGTTTCCTCAGTTGTCTTTTCATATTTAATGTTTCCGTCAGAGTCAAGAATCTTCGTGTAGAAAATCGGTGTCTTGTAAACTCCGCCGTTAGGGAATACCGCATAGGCGGCAGTTTCTTCAAGCGGTGTAAGTCCTCTTGTAAGACCGCCCAGTGAAATCGCAGCAGGGTTGGCGTCAGACTCGTCATTGAGTGTGGTGATGCCGGATTTCTTAAGCATCTCAAGTGAGTACTGAGCACCTACGTTCATGTCAATCTGCTTGTAGATCTTATATGAGCATACATTCAGGGACTGCTGGAGAGCCTCTCTGAAAGTCTGCGGACCGTGGTAACCGTGGTCGTCGTTCAGAGGCCATACCTTGCCGTTTCCGTCCTTTGTAAGAGAGTCGTTGATTACACTTCCCGCAGTAACATATTTACCCCAGTCTGATCCCTCGCTTGTATCGAGAGCCAGCTTCTTGTTAGCTGCATGATATTCGTAACTCATCTGAAGGGCAGGACCGTATACAGCCAGAGGCTTGATTGATGATCCCGGCTGTCTAGGGTTAACGGCTCTGTTATAGAGCTGCTTTCCTGTTGCACCGCGGCCGCCCATCATGCCTTTGATTTCGCCGGTAGCGTTTTCCATGATTACTGCTGCCGCCTGTGGCTGACGAACCTTCTGCTTCAGACTGTAATTGTCGCTTGTAACGGTATAACCTTCTTCGCTTTTGTTGAAGAAGTTCGGGTAATCTGTAAAGAACTGTCCGGAAATTACGCAGTTGCCGTTTGAATCAAGTGATTTGTACTGCTGAGGAATGGACAGGGCACCGCTTTCAATGAAGTAGAAGTTGCCGTTTTCCTGCTTGAACATTCCCTTGAACTCAACACTTATGTCTGTACCGGAATCGGTTTCCGTACTGTAGAAATTGAGCCGCTTATTTTTAAGAAGTGTAATTCCTCCGTCGGAATTGCTCCTGTACTCGTTTTTCTGCAGAACAAATGAATCGTTGTCATTAAAGTAGTATCCGTATCTGTACGCCAGAACAACACCCTGATCACTTATGAGGTCTCCGTCAGCATTTGTTCTCGTGTAGGAAATGGAAGTGTAATTGCTGTCTTCTGCAAATTCCTCTTCCATTATGTTCTGGATGTTTGAATCCATTGTGGTGTAAATCTTGAGACCTTTTGTGTAGATCATGTTCTCGGCATCGGTTTCACTCAGGTGGAACTCTTCCATTACGTCAGCTGTGAGCTGCTTCAGGCAGTAATCCGTAAAGTACGATGACCTGCTGGCATCAATGGCTGATCCAATTTTAATCTCCTTCTTGAGCTTGTCTGCCTTTGCGATGGCATTATCACGTTCCTGTTCGGTGATGAAGCCCATGCTGCACATGTTATTGAGAACAATATGACGTCTGTCCGTAGTCATGTCTCCGTTGTATCTGTATGTTACGGTTTCGGTCTTCTTGATCTTTGGGAGCGACGTCATGCTGTTGTAGTAATCCGAGTAAACGAGAGCATAGGTGTCAGGAGACTGCGGCAGGGCAGCGAGAGCTGCACACTGTTCCAGAGTCAGATTCTTTGCTTTCGTATTGAAGTATGATTCGGCTGCAGCCTCAACACCGTAGGAGTTGAAACCGAGGTAAATCGTGTTCAGGTATGCTTCCATGATCTGTTCTTTTGAAAGCTTCTTTTCAAGTACAATCGTGCAGTACATTTCGGTAAGCTTTCTGGACATGGAACGCTGGCTCTTGATTTCCGACAGGTAAACGTTTCGGGCAAGCTGCTGGGTAACAGTTGATGTACCGCTGATTTCACCGCCGCCGAAGATGCTGTCTTTGATTGCACCGACCATACGGATAAAGTTGAAGCCGTGGTGGTGTTCAAACTTCTGGTCTTCAATGGCAATAACCGCATTGACCATGTTTTCAGGAATATCCTTGTATTTGATTACTGTTCTGTTTCCGTCTGAAAAATAGAGATTCTCTATTTCCTTGCCGTCCTCGTCGTACATGACTGAACGCTGGCTGATGTGTGAATAGAGATTATCGGTATCTATTGCAGGTGCTTTAATGAAAATTATGCCTACGTAGATGCCTACTGCAAAGACAAGCATAAGGCATGCACAGACAGCAGTCTTGAAAATGGCTTTGCCGCGGGATTCGGATTTAAGAGGCTTGCGGCTGGTTGAACCGGAAGCGCTTCCGCCGAATTTGGATGATGCGGCTATAGCTTTAGCCTTTGCAGACCTGCTGTGTTCCTTTGCTTTTTCCTTTTTCTTTTCAATCCTGGCGTGTCTTTTAGCTCTTCTTTCGCTGGCAGCAGATGCCTTTGTTTCCTTTGAGCTTCGATCAGACCTGGTAGGCCTTACCGATTTTGAACGATCAGGTTTGTACATGTATTCTTCTGCGCCATCTTCAGCACTGTAGGTGTCCGTTCCTGATACTTCCTCGGTGGAAGCATCGGACATCTCATCGAATTTGCTGAAAAATTCGTCGTGGAAATCGTTATAGTTATCAGCCAAAATTTTATCCTCCAGTAATGTGTATTATCAGCTATTAAACAGATGTAATCATTATAGCACAGCACCTGGATATTTAGTAAGAGTTTGATGAAAAATATCTTCACAAAACTAATGGAAATAAATAACATTTATGCTTGATATTTACAAAGCACCGTGATAGGATTTATGCGGGATTAAGGATTGAAGAGGTTAAATTAAATGATTCGCAGACCACTCATATACGCGGCTGCAGGTTTTGCTGCAGCAGTTCTGACAGGATACTATGCCGGCACTCCCGTCATGCTTGCCATGGCAGGCGGCGGAGTGCTGGTCCTTATTTTTTTGCATGGGAAGATCAGACCTGAACAATGTGCCGGCATTACAGCACTGCTGGTTCTCGTTTTTTATGTATTCGGATCGGTCTGCCTTTGCATTAATGAAAGCAGGCTGGAAGGTGAGAAAGAGGCCTTCAAGACCATTGCCGACGGGGGTAAAACGTCGGCAATCAGCGGGACGATAAGCGACAGGTCAGACAGAAAGAATTCGGCAGGTGAAAGCTACGTCCAGATTTCAGTTGAATGCGATGCGGGAACATGTCTTGTGCGCTTCTATGAGCCGGATAGGGAGGTAAAAAGGAAACTGATACCGGGAAGAAAGATTCGGGTTTCCGGAACAATGGAGTCGCCGCAGGGCAGACGCAATCCGGGCTGTTTTGACTATGCGCTTTACCTGAAATCACGGGGAATTACAGCGACGATGACAGGGCATGATTTTGAACTTTCAGACGGGAGCAGAATATCTCTGCGGGGACAGCTGTATCTTGTCAGGGAAGACTACATCAGAAGGCTTGCAGGATACACGGACGAAGATACGGCGGCTCTGTTCAGAGCAATCATGTTCGGCGACAAGGGAGAGATGGACCAGGAAGTTCTTGAGATATTTCAACGTAACGGAACAGCTCATATCCTCGCGGTAAGCGGGCTGCACATCGGCATAATATACGGCTTTCTCGTATGGCTATGGAGATGGAAAAAGGGCTGGATTTTTTTCCTGTTTACGGCGGTATTTTTTGCCGGGTATGCTGCTCTGGCGGGCTTTTCGCCATCGGTTGTAAGGGCTGTTTTCATGGTCCTTCTCCATTCATTTGCCTTTCTGACCGGCAGGCGTTATGACCTTCCGAACGCTGCGTTTCTCGTGGCCCTTGCCGTCATGGCACGCAATCCCTTCATGCTCTTCAATGCGGGCTTTCAGATGAGCTTTCTGGCCGTGCTGACAATGGCACTCGTTCTGCCATTCGTTGAGCACATTTATACAGGAATGTTCATGTCCAGTCTGGTAATTCAGCTCGGGCTTGGACCCTTCATTATATATAACTTCAATTATCTTTCACTGATTGCGGTGTTCATTAATGTGCCCGTGGTTTTTCTGGCCGGAATGATAGTGCCTCTGGGCCTTGTGAACATGCTTCCCTTCATGCCGGCTTTTTCATATCAGGCAGGCGCAGGCCTATGCCGGATACTGCAGTGGATTAACCGGACGGTTGAGATAGACGGGCTGACAAGCTTTCAGATAGCAAGTCCGCCCCTGTGGCTGATGGCATTCTATTATCTGGGACTGCTGACAATGGCAACGGAGGAGGGTCGCCTGGCAATAATGCGCTCCCGTGCAAAGGCAGGACATGTTGTGAAGGTATGCCTTCTTGTGCTTACCGTGTCACTCTGCTTCGGTCATCTTGCCGACGACGGATTTCTCAATTGCGATATTACCTTTGTTGATGTTGGGCAGGGGGACTGCATGCATGTACGTGCCGGTGGCAGCAATTATCTGTTTGATGGAGGCGGAAGTGATAACTATAACGTTGGTAAACAGGTGCTGCAGCAGTATCTGCTTAAGAATGGCGCATCGCATGTGGACGGGGCATTCGTAACGCATCTGCATACGGATCATTATAAAGGCATATGTGAACTGGCCCGGGAGGGCATGGTCGACAGGCTGTTTGTTTATGACGGAAACCGGGGCAGGCTTCGGGAAATTGAAGAAGAGACAGGCCTGCCGGCCGATGCGGTTGTCTTCCTTCACGAGGGACAGGCAGTTGAACTGGGCAGAGATGTTTCGGTTGAAGTGCTGTGGCCGGAAAAAAAGACAGAGGCCGAGTATGTGCGCATGACAGCTGATGAAGAGAATGAAAATGCAATGAGCCTCATAATGCGGGTGAACATTGATGGTGTCGGCATTCTTGTTACCGGTGACATGGATGAAGAAGGTGAGAACGAGCTGATTGGCCAATGCGGCGCATCACTTGGAACGGATATCCTGAAGGTTGCACATCACGGATCGAAGTACAGTTCGTCTGACACTTTTCTTGATGCGGTCAGTCCTGCTTTTGCAGTAATACAGGTGGGAAAGAATAACTACGGCCATCCGACGCCGGAAGTGCTGGAGAAGCTGGATGAGCGAAGCGTGCCGGTTTACCGGAATGACCTGCAGGGAGCTGTGGGGGTTGAGATAAAGAAGGGAGAGATTCGGAAGATCAGGAGGGTGATTGAATAAAAGCCCGCACTATGTAATTTGAAATAGAAAAGTGTTGAAATACAGGAAAATAGCAGATTGAGATGATTATCCTTTAAGAGGAAGTCCCAACAAATTTCTTTTGCCACAGGCATATGCATTTATCAGGTTTTTTTGGGATCAGTTGTGGCAAATCACCGTATGCACGATGATGCTTGCCACAGGCATATGCATTTATCAGGGTTTTTTGGGATCAGTTGTGGCAATCCACAATAGGCACGATGATGTTTGCCACAGGCATATGCATTTATCAGGGTTATTCGGTGTCAGTTGTGGCAATCCTTACCAAGATAACATATTTCAGCTTGTTCGCCCTATGGCATTTTGCGAATGTGTTCGTTGATGCAGGTTAACAGATCTTAACGGGGCTGTCGGCTTTGATATAAAAAGGAAAAGAGTGAAAAAAATACACACAATGGCAGAAGTGTTGTATAATACAAAGGCAACATAAATCAGGAGGAAAAAAGATGACAGATAAAAAGATGAATATCGTATGCCTGGACATGGAAGGCGTACTTGTACCGGAAATATGGATTGCCTTTGCAGAAGAGACGGGCATCCCTGAATTCAAGAAGACAACTCGTGACGAGCCTGACTACGACAAGCTCATGAGATACAGAATAGAGCTGCTCAAGGAACACGGACTTGGACTGAAGGAGATACAGGAAACCATTTCAAGAGTTGACCCGCTTCCGGGAGCGAAGGAATTCCTGGACAAGCTCCGTCAGCAGACACAGGTGATTATTCTGAGTGACACATTTGAACAGTTTGCAAAGCCTCTCATGGAGAAGCTGGGATGGCCGATGATCATGTGCAACACGCTTGAAATCGACGATGAAGGCATGGTAACAAAGCACATCATGAGAATCGAAAAGTCAAAACTTTCAACTGTCAAGGCTCTTCAGTCAATCGGTTACGATACTATAGCCGCAGGGGACAGCTTCAATGACCTGGGCATGATTCAGGCAAGCAAGGCAGGGTTCCTGTTCAGATCAACAGAACAGATCAAGAAGGATTACCCTCAGTATCCTGCATTTGAAGACTATGATGAATTCTATGACGCAATAATCGCAGCACTGTAAACTACAATGAGTCAGAGGGACGCTTCTTCTGACTCATTTATTTGGAGGAGAAATGATAACAGGAAAGCAGAGAAGTTATCTCAAGAAACTGGGGCAGGAACTGGACCCTGTCGTATTCATAGGTAAGTCGGATCTGACGGAGAACGTGGTTAAAGAAATGGACAACCTTCTGGAATCGCGCGAACTGATCAAGGTAAAGCTGCAGGAAGGCAGCACACTCGACCCGAAGGAATGCGCAAACGAAGCGGCACAGATGCTGAAGGCCGAATTCGTTCAGGCAATCGGCAGGAAGTTCGTTCTGTACAGACAGGCTTCAGAAAAGGATAAGAGAAAGATTGTACTGCCAAGATAGGCAGAGAGGACGGGAGACAGAATGCCTGATTTCAAGGTTTACTCGGATTTTGAGCCCATGGGCGACCAGCCACGGGCCATCAATACAATTGCAGAAGGCATAGAGGAGGGGAAACGTTCGCAGACACTCATGGGTGTCACCGGAAGCGGCAAGACTTTTACGATGGCAAAAATCATTGAAAAGGTCCAGAAGCCGACTCTGGTAATAAGCCACAACAAGACCCTTGCAGCACAGCTTCACGGTGAGTTCAGGGAATTTTTCCCGGACAACGCTGTGGAGTATTTTGTGTCTTATTATGACTACTATCAGCCGGAGGCTTACGTCGCTTCGACTGATACTTATATTGAAAAGGATTCGGACATTAACGCCGAAATCGAGAAACTGCGCCACTCGGCAACGGCAGCGCTCAGCGAGCGAAAGGATGTTATCATTGTGGCGTCCGTTTCTTGCATTTACGGCCTGGGCAGCCCTATTGATTATGAGAATCAGGTCATATCGCTCAGACCGGGCATGGAGAAGGACCGTCAGGATCTGCTGAGGAAGCTTGTCGATATCCAGTACACCAGAAATGACATGGCTTTTGAACGTGGAAATTTCAGAGTTCGAGGGGATATCATAGACATTCATCCCGCCGGTGCCGAAAACGCTGTGAGGATCGAGCTCTTCGGCGATGAAGTGGAATCGATCAAGGAAATCAATCCTGTAACGGGGGAAATACTGGGCATTCGAAATCATGTGGCAATATATCCGGCATCACACTACGTAACAAGTCCGGAAAAAATTGAATACGCCATAGGGACCATTAACGAGGAACTTGAAGAAAGGGTGCAGTGGTTCAAGGACAGAGGCAAACTGATAGAGGCCCAGCGAATTGAACAGCGCACCAGATACGACATGGAAATGCTTCGCGAAATAGGCACATGCAAAGGCATAGAAAACTATTCGCGCCATCTGGTCGGACTTCCGCCGGGATCACGTCCGTACACACTGATTGACTATATTCCGGACGACTTTCTCATCATGATAGACGAGTCCCATGTAATGCTGCCGCAGCTCAGGGCAATGTACAACGGGGACAGAGCAAGAAAGCAGAGTCTGGTGGATTTCGGTTTCAGACTTCCATCGGCGCTGGATAACAGACCGCTGAAGTTTGACGAGTTCAACAGCCTGATAAATCAGATTGTATACGTGAGCGCAACGCCTGCGGAATACGAGAGGGAAGAGAGCGGCGGCATTTCCGCCGAGCAGATAATACGCCCGACAGGCCTGCTTGATCCTGTGATAGAAACTCATCCGACAGAAGGTCAGATGGATCACCTGATTGGTGAAATAAAGAAGGTAACAGCCAGAAACGAACGGGTTCTCGTAACCACTCTGACTAAGAAGATGGCAGAAAGCCTGACGGACTATCTGAAAAACTCGGGAATCAAGGCGAAATATCTTCACTCGGAAATAGATACACTGGAGAGAATGGAAATAATCCGCGACCTTAGAATGGGTCTCTTTGACGTGCTGGTGGGAATCAATCTGCTCAGAGAGGGACTGGACATTCCGGAGGTTTCCCTGGTTGCAATTCTGGATGCGGACAAGGAGGGATTCCTGAGAACCGAAACATCTCTGATCCAGACAATTGGCCGTGCGGCACGTAACGTGGATAGCAAGGTCATCATGTACTGCGACGGAATAAGCAAAGCCATGAGAGCGGCAATCGATGAAACCGAGCGTCGACGCAGAATTCAGGATGAATACAACAAGGCAAACGGAATAACCCCGGAAAGCGTACGAAAGGGCATACGTGAGGTAATTGAGGCAACTGCAAAGGCAGACAACATGGAGGAATACGACACATTCCTGGCCGGCCGCAAGCCTGTTGAACTCACAAAGAAAGAACTTCACGATTATGTTGCAAAGCTGGAAAAGGAAATGAAACAGGCGGCAGCCGATCTGCAGTTCGAGAGGGCTGCGGAGCTGCGTGACCTGGTATTTGAATACAAGGCAAGGATGTAGAGATGGCAAAAGACATAGTAATAAAGGGAGCAAAAGAGAATAATCTCAAGAGCATGGATGTGACAATTCCGCGCGATAAAATGGTAGTTCTTACGGGACTTTCGGGAAGCGGCAAATCGTCACTGGCTTTTGATACGATTTACGCGGAAGGACAGAGAAAGTACATGGAATCCCTGTCTTCCTATGCGAGACAGTTTCTGGGTCAGATGGAGAAGCCAAATGTGGAATACATTGAAGGACTGAGCCCGGCAATTTCAATTGACCAGAAGACAACGAACCATAACCCGAGATCAACGGTTGGAACTGTAACGGAAATATACGATTATCTGCGACTGATGTACGCAAGAATCGGAATACCTCACTGCCATATCTGCGGCAGGGAGATTTCAAGCCAGACGGTTGACCAGATTGTTGAAACACTCATGCTTGAGGAAGAGGGAACAAAGCTGACGATTCTCGCACCTGTTGTAAGGCAGAGAAAAGGACAGCACGAGAAGATAATAGACAGAATAAGAAGAGAAGGTTTCACCAGAGCCAGAATTGACGGCGAAATGGTACACATCGAGGAAGATGAAATCAGCCTGGAGAAGACCTACAAGCATACAATAGAAATAGTTGTGGACAGGATCAAGGTTCGCGACGGTGTGCAGAGCCGACTGGCAGAAGCCTGTGAACTTGCAATAGAACACGGGGAAGGACTGGTGCAGGTCATCATTGGCAACGACGGGGAAAGAACCTTCAGCACATCTTTCGCATGCCCTGAACACGGTGTTAGCATTGATGAGCTTGAGCCGAGAATGTTTTCATTCAACAACCCTCTGGGCGCATGCCCGGAGTGCAAGGGCCTGGGATTCATCAATACCATTGACCCGGACCTTCTGATTCCGGATCAGGACCTGAGCATCCTCGACAAAGCCCTGATTAATGCTTTTGCGAGCATGGAGTACACTAGCTTTTACTGGCAGGTAATCAAGGCGCTTGCCGACAAGTACGATGCGGATCTCAGCCTGCCGTTCAGAAAACTCCCGAAGAAATTCAGGGACGTGCTTCTCTACGGCTCCGGCGACGAAAAACTGAAATACGATTACACAAACAGAAACGGCGACGTTCAGCACAGGAATCACACATATGAGGGAATCATTCCCAACATGGAAAGGCGCTATCAGGAAACCAATTCTGACTGGATAAAGAACAAGATAGAGCAGTACATGAACTTTGCAGAATGTCCTGCATGCAAAGGCAGGAAACTCAGAGATGAACTCCTGGCGGTTACAGTCGGCGGCAGGAACATCATGGAATTCTGTGACATGTCTGTAACCGAGGCTCTTGAGTTCCTGGACAACATTGAACTGAGCGATACTCACGCGAAAATAGCGGCCGAAATCATCAAGGAGATAAAGGGCAGACTTCAGTTCCTGGCAAACGTTGGGCTGGATTATCTGACTCTGAGCCGTGCGGCAATGACACTGTCCGGTGGTGAATCACAGAGAATCAGACTTGCGACCCAGATTGGATCCGGTCTTGTGGGAGTGTCATACATACTTGACGAACCGAGCATCGGCCTTCACCAGAAGGATAATGAGAAGCTCCTGAATTCCCTCCGCGGGCTGACCGACATTGGTAATACACTCATCATCGTTGAGCATGACGAAGAAACAATGTATGCGGCCGACCATATAATAGACATAGGTCCGGGCGCAGGAATTCACGGCGGAGAGCTGGTGGCACAGGGAACGGTTGAGGACATCAAGGCGTGTCCCGAATCGATTACCGGCCAGTTCCTAAGCGGCAAAAGAAGCATTAAAGTTCCTAAGGAAAGGCGTGAGGGCAACGGTAAATATGTGACCGTTAAAGGTGCGTCAGAGAACAACCTGAAGAACATTGACGTGAAATTCCCTCTGGGCAAATTCATATGCGTAACCGGAGTTTCGGGTTCAGGCAAGAGCAGCCTGGTAAATGAAATTCTCTACAAGGCTGCGGCTGCGCAGATGTACAAGGCAAAGGACAAGCCTGGAAAGCATAAGAGCATAACCGGACTTCAGAATCTGGACAAGGTAATTGACATTGACCAGAAGCCTATAGGCAAGACACCAAGATCCAACCCGGCAACATATACGGGAGTGTTCACCCACATTCGCGATCTGTTCGCACAGCTTCCTGAAGCGAAAATCCGCGGATACGGAAAGGGCAGATTCAGCTTTAACGTAAAGGGCGGACGATGTGAAGCATGCAACGGTGACGGAATAATCAAAATCGAGATGCTGTTCCTGCCGGATGTTTACGTTCCATGCGAGGTGTGCAAAGGCAAGAGATACAACCGTGAAACTCTGGAAGTAAAGTACAAGGGCAAGAGCATATTTGATGTCCTTAACATGAATGTGAGTGAGGCTCTGGAGTTCTTCAAAAATCATCCGACAATCAGGCGCCAGCTGCAGACCCTTGAAGACGTGGGACTGGGATACATTAAACTCGGCCAGCCGTCGACGCAGCTGTCAGGCGGTGAGGCTCAGAGGATAAAACTTGCAAGCGAGCTCTCCAAGAGAAGCACGGGCAAGACCATGTACATTCTGGATGAACCTACGACGGGTCTTCATTTTGCAGATGTTGAGAAGCTGCTGGACATTCTGAACAGACTGGCTGACCAGGGAAATACTGTTGTTGTGATTGAACACAACATGGACGTGATCAAATGTGCCGATCACATCATTGACCTGGGGCCCGACGGCGGATTCCGCGGAGGTACAATCGTAGCCGAGGGAACACCGGAGGAGGTCATGAAGGTGAAGGAGTCCTATACTGGACAGTACCTTAAGAAGTTGCTATAATCACTGGTGATACTTATTGTCGGGCAAGGTGACAGATTAACTGTCACGTTGTCACATTTAAGGAGAAAAGGAATGATAGAAAAACTGAACCTGACCATGCTGACTGACTTTTATGAAATTACCATGGCCAACGGATACTATTGCGCAGACATGAAGGACGACATCGCATACTTTGACATGTTCTTCAGAAGAATCCCTGATGATGGCGGTTATGCAATCATGGCAGGTCTTGAACAGGTACTTCAGTATCTGGATAAGCTTGAATTCACAGACGAGGATATCGAATACCTGAGAGGAAAGAAATTCTTTGACGAGAAATTCCTTGAATATCTGAAGAATTTCAAGTTTACATGTGACGTATGGGCTGTACCTGAAGGAACACCTATTTTCCCATATGAACCTATTATTACAGTACGTGGACCGGTAATGCAGGCACAGTTTGTTGAAACCATGATTCTGCTGCTGGTTAACCACCAGAGTCTGATTGCAACCAAGGCAAGCAGAATTGTAAGAGCTGCGCAGGGAAGACCGATCATGGAATTCGGTACGAGAAGATCCCACAGTACAACAGCAGCAATCTACGGTGCACGAGCATCATATATCGGTGGATGCGCAGGAACAGCATGTACCATCGCCGACGAGGAATTCGGAACACCGGCACTGGGAACAATGGCTCACAGCTGGGTTCAGATGTTCGATAACGAATATGAGGCATTCAAGGCATACACAAAGATTTATCCTACCAATGCAACTCTGCTGGTAGATACATATAACGTACTCAAGTCAGGAGTTCCTGCTGCCATCAAGGTATTCAAGGAACTGGATCCTCCAAACAAGGGAATCAGAATTGACAGCGGCGACATCGCATATCTTACCAAGAAGGCAAGAAAGATGCTTGACGATGCCGGCCTTGAGGACTGTAAGATTGTAATTTCAAACTCACTTGATGAATACATTATCAGAGACGTTCTCCTCGAAGGAGCATGCATCGACTCATTCGGCGTAGGCGAGAGACTTATTACAGCCAAGTCAGAGCCTGTATTCGGCGGAGTCTATAAGCTGTCCGCTCTGGAAAAGGACGGAGAAATGATTCCGAAGATCAAGATCAGCGAAAATGTTGAGAAGATTACCAACCCGGGATTCAAGACCATCTGGAGACTCTTCGATAAGGAAACAGACAGAGCTCTCTGTGATATCATCGCACTGGACGACGAGCCTGCACCATCAGGAGAAGAATTTGAAATCTTCGATCCTAATGCGGTATGGAAGCGCAAGACGATTACCAACTTCTATGCAAAGAATCTGCGCGAGCAGGTATTCAAGGGCGGAGTAAAATGCTATGACAGCCCGTCAATCGATGAAATCAAGCAGTACTGCAGGGAACAGCTTGACCTGATGTGGGATGAAATGAAGCGTTTTGAAAATCCTCAGACATACTACGTTGACCTTTCCGAAAAGCTCTGGAATCTGAAGTACGAGATGATCGAGGGAAACAAATAGTCTGCTTTTGTAGTATAACAGTTGTTGTATTTTAGCAATGAAGTCCTTGTTTAGATAAAAAACAACAATCGTATTTGAATTACTAATATAGGATAATAAAACAGGAAAATGAATATGGGCAGCGGATTCCCGCTGTCCCATTTATCTGTAATAAAGAAATTGACATAACAGAAGGTGGAATAATGGAACAACAGAAGAAAAAGGGAATAAGTGCATTTGACTTTTTTACGATTGGCTTTGGTGCAATCGTAGGAGTTGGCTGGGCTGTAATCGTTAACAGTTGGATGTCATCAGCGGGCGGACCGCTTCCTGCAGCACTGGGATTTCTGATTACACTTGTGGTAATTCTTCCTGTTGCAATGTGTTACGCGGAGCTGTGTCCGATGATTCCTGTTGCAGGTGCCAGCGTGGCATTCTCATACAGGGCGTTTGGAGAAAAGATGGCCTTCGTATCGGGATGGGCGGCAATCATGGCTTTTGCGGCAGTACTTCCATGGGAGGCAATATACATCAATGATATTCTGGCAATGATTATTCCGGGAGTTCAGGGCGGACCGATTCTCTACTATGTACTTGGAACCCCTGTATATCTCAGATCAATGCTCATAGGTGAGGCGTGCACAGTTCTCATATTCCTCATGAACTGGTTCGGTGCCAGAACATCCGCAAAGTTCCAGAAGACACTCTGCATTGTTCTGCTGGCATCAATCGGCCTGACGCTGATCTGCTGCATTTTCAAGTTCAACTTTGAGAATCTGACTCCGGTTTATGAAAATGTTGGAGTAGGTAATCACACTTCGTTCATCGGCGGAGCAATCGCAATGTTCGCAATAGCACCGTTCTTCATCTTCGGATTTGAGACAATTCCTCAGGGAATCGAAGACGCATCCGGATCAGTAAAGAGCGTAGGTAAGGTAATATTCCTCTCGCTCATAGCTGCGGGAGTTACATATGCCGCAATCCTCATCGTAGTAGGCGGAGCATATCCTTGGCAGGAATCAGCTGTTCTGCAGACACCGGCTGCAGGTAATCTTCTTAAGATTCTGTACCCGGGAGCATTCGGAAACGGGCTGTACGTATTCATTCTGCTGGGTGTTCTCTGCGGACTGATGACCACATGGAATGCATTCTTCATAGCAACATCAAGACTCATGCTGGGTCTTGGCCGTGCAAGCCTGCTTCCTTCAAAGTTCTCGGACATCCACAAGACGAAGGGAACTCCATGGTTTGCGCTCATCTGCTGCGGAATCATTTCGGCAGTGGGACCTTTCCTTGGACCGAGCATTATCGGAATACTGACAAGCATTACATCAGTAGCACTCATGGTTTGCTGGTTTAATGATACAAGAGCTCTTATCGTCATGAGGAAAAAGGAACCGACACTGAACAGACCTTACAAGCTTGCAGGCGGCAAACTCATCGCCGCAATAGGCATGTGCGTATGCGTAGTACTGTTCGTAATGTGCATCCTGCCTATTTCACCGGCATATGTCGGCAATATTGGAATATGCGTAATAATAGGCTGGGGACTCCTGGGTCTGGCATTCTTCCTTGGAAACCGAAAGAAGAGAAATGCAATTCCGCCACAGGAAAGATACAACTCGGTATTCGAGAAGATGCTGAACATGTAAATGAGAAAACAGTGAATATTAAAAACGGCAGAGGCGATAATCGCCACTGCCGTTTTTTCATAAGGAACTGTTTCATGTAAACAACCCTGTACATGCTTTTGCCTTTTTCCTCGGCTTCAGCCTGGTATTTTTGAATGTATCCATGTCCAGCCGCCTCCTGTTTCATCTGTCTAATGATATTATCATTCCATGAAACGGATAATAACATAGGCGAATTATATGAATATCATCTCAAAAAACTAAAATTCAACAACTGATATGTGACTGCTACAGAACAGGAAAGTCCTTACCGCCAAGGGCGCCGGCAATATGCCACCTGGTGAGATAATCCTTCAGGAAGGCTGCCGCTTCTTTCTCATCAACGATGGAAATGCTCTTGCTGTCACGCTGACACTCGTCCATGTAGTATCTGAATTTAAGCCGGTGTTCCTTAGGTGTGCAGTGAAAATGTTTTTTGAATGCCGTATAGAAATACTGAGGGTCGGAAAAACCGCAGGTAAACGATACCTCGTAATTGGGCATGTTCGTGCGAAGTAGGATCTGGTCGGCTTCATAGCATCTTATGTAGTTAATCATGTTGCTGAAGCTTGAAAATACGGTTTTGCCGATGAACTGTGAAAAGTAGTTCCTGTTTATGTGCTCAACCTCCGCAAGTTCAGATACGGAAATCTTCTTGTTGTAGTTTTCCATGCAGTAGGCTACAACGCGGTGAAATCTCTCATAGAGATTTACATTCATATAGTCGTCGGTGTTCTCGTAGTTAAACCAGTTGAAGTACTGCAGCATTATGGCGATTACCTCTTCGACCTTTTCGCTGAGGAGCTCCTCCGTGTATCTTTCCGAAGCATCTGCAAAAGCAGGCAGGCTGTTCCAGCCAACGGAACTGAAATCGCCGTTTGTGAAATGAACAAGTGCCATTGCCAGAATGTAGCCCTTGATTCTGTTGATGGCATCCTGCTGGTACGGACGGCACAGATCGCTTTCGCAGGTAAAGAAAACGTATTTGAGATATTCCCAGTTTGTCGTTTTCTCCAGATCAATATGAACAATAAGAGTCATATTATCATCCTCGTCAGAGGCCAGGTAATGAATGTCACGGCGGTCGATTGATCTGAGATGGCCTGCCGAAATGAAATCGTCCTGCTCGGCTGCAACGAAGTGCAGGGAGCCCTTAAGGCAGTATACGAATTCAAGAGCGTTGTCATGATAGTGGGGCTGAAGCTTTCGTATATGAAGAAGCTGAGCGTCGAAGGGAAAACTGTTTTTATATTCCGGTATTTCGTTCTGAACAAACATGGTGTACCTCTGATTTTCTTTAATGCGTGTGTTTATCTTTTGCTGAATACATTATATCAGAGAATCAGAAAGTGTAGTTAAATTTTATTATTTTTTTTGAATTATGATAAAAAACAACAATGGTATTGATATTAGCTATGAGGGATAATTTTATCAGAGAAAAGTTTCAAATGATTTTACATAAAGGAGGAAAACAATGAGACTTATGATTTTAGGAGCCGGTGGTGTAGGTACATCAGCTGGTACAATTATTAAAAGACAGATGGATATCGCTAATCAGGACTGGGCAGAAATCGTAGTATTTGCTGACTATGACCTGGAAGCAGCTAAGAAATCAGCTGCACTTTGTGGCGATGGAATCTTCAAGGCTGCACAGTGTGATGCATTCAGCCCTGAAAGCATCAAGGCAGTTGTTGATGAATATAACATTGACTTCGTAATGAATGCATGCGACCCAAGAATGGACTTCTGCATTTTCGATACTTGTCTGGATCTGAAGGTTGGATATCTTGACTGTGCATGCACAGTATCAGAACCGCATCCTGAAAAGCCTTATGAACTTACAAACGTTAAGCTCGGTGACTATCAGTTTGCTAAGCAGAAGGAATGGGAAGCATCCGGAAAAATCGCAGTTTGCGGATCCGGTGTTGAACCTGGAACAATCGACGTATTTGCAAAGTATGCTGCCAAGCACCTGTTCGACAAGATCGATGAACTGAACGTTCGTGACGGTGACAACATCACAGGCGGCGACAGTGCATTTGCTTTCTCACCATGGACCTGCATGGAAGAATGCCTGAACCCGGCATTCATCTGGGCTAAGGACGAAGAACATCCTGATGGATGGTGGTACTGCACACCTCCAATGTCAGAACCTGAAATCTTCAACTTCCCATGCGGAATCGGCGCTGTAGAAGTAGTAAACGTTGAGCACGAAGAAGTATTGCTCATGCCTAGAGAAATTGACTGTAACAAGGTTACATTCAAGTATGGTCTTGACCCTGACTTCAGAAACAGCCTCTTCGTACTGCACAACTTCGGTCTTGATGACAAGAACAGAAAGATTAAGGTTGGCGATACTGAAATTACTCCTAGAGACTTCGTATGCAAGGTTGTAGGCAACCCTACTGAAGGAATGTACGGTCTGCAGGGCACATGTACTGCAGGTGTATGGGTAACAGGCTGGAAGGATGACAAGTACAGATCACTGTACATGTACTCAAAGGCAGATGCTCAGGAATGCGAAGAAAAGTTCAAGACTAACATCATCGTAGCTCAGACAGCAGTTGGTCCTGTTATCATGATGGAACTGATTGCAAAGGGCATCTGGAATGAACCTGGTGCATGGGGCCCTGAACACTTCGATCCAGACCCATTCGTAGAAGTAATGGCAAGATACGAATTCCCTGCAGCAATCAAGGAAATGGATTCAGAATACTGCGACATGCTCAATGAGCAGGCAGCACTCGCTTCACTTGAAGCAAATAAATAAAAGGCAACTCAGCAAGGACGGGCTCATTTGAGTTCGTCCTTGTTTGTCTATAAATTAGTGTAATTATCATTTTTCATTTTTTTATTTTTTGAAGAGAGGAGAGTGAGACATGGAGCAGAATATTGCCGGCGGCGCTGCTGTTGCAGAGGAGCCAAAACTGGCGAAGGCTAACATTAAGGTATCGACAGTAGTATTCATGATATTCTGTCTGGTTTCAGCAGGATGTTATGGAATTGAAGAGATGATTCCTTCATGCGGACCGGGGCTGTGCCTGATAATGCTGTTTGTTCTTCCGTTTCTGTGGGGCTTGCCCTTTGGAATGGTAGCTTCCGAACTGGGGTCGGTAAGACCTCAGGAAGGGGGATATTACAAATGGGTACAGGAAGCACTTGGTGAGTTCTGGAGCTTCCAGGCCGGATGGTGGAGAACCATTTCAATTTACATCGATAATACATCTTATGTAATTCTGGCAGGCGGATATGCCGCAATGCAGTGGGACATGGGATTTGCAGGTGAATTCCTGCTTAAATTCATCATGATTTCCATATTTATAATTATCAATATCAGAGGCGTTGAAGAAGTTGGTACGGCATCAACCATAATGTCAATCCTGGTAATGATATCGATGGCACTGGTTATCATCTGCGGATTTGTCAACTGGGGCGGAGACGCGGAAACCGCAAAGACAATCTCATTCCAGATGCTGCCTGAACCAACAGAGGGACTTGGCGTAACAGACTGGTTCTTCTACATAGCAGGAGGAATCTCAATCGGAATGTGGATTTATTCGGGATATGAATCCATGTCCACCATAGCGGGCGAGGTTGCAAACCCTCAGGTAATTCCTAAAGGAACACTTATCACCATTCCTATCATCATGGCAACATACATTCTGCCAACAACGGCAGGTCTCGGCTCAATAGGACAGTGGGAAGACTGGGGAACAGGAGCAGACTGTGTAGGATATGCAACTGTTACATCTCACTTCTGGGGAACAGGCTGGGGTGTAGTATTCATTGTCATTGCAATCATGTGTCAGTGCTCAATATACAACACCTATATTGCTTCGGGTTCCAGAGGATTCTTTACTCTGGCCGGTGACAACCTTACACCTAAGGTAATGGTCAAGCTGTCAAAGCGAGGAGTACCGTACATTTCTGTTTTGTCAGTTGGCATTTTCAATCTGATCTGCTGCATGTTACCGTTTGGATTCATTATCGTACTGGATATGTCACTGCTGCTGGCATCCTACATAATGGTTTACATCTCATGCAACATACTCAGAAAGAGAATACCTAAGGAAGACTACAGATGGAGAATTCCGGGCGGAAGCGGATTCCTCAAAGTGCTGACCATTGTTCCAATGTGCATAGCGGTATTCGCATACTTCATTAACGGATCCGACTATTTCACATTCGGCATGATAGGCATTCTGTCCGGACCGTTCCTGTACTTCCTTTGGAGAAGAAAGTACGGCGGTCTTACAAAGACAAATCCGGATGTTTTCCTTAAGAATGAGAAGACAGGCCTCGCTGTGGGCGATACAAGAAGGATTGCATTCCTTCTCATGATATGCGGTATCATGTGCATAATTGCTCTCGTATTTGAACCGTGGTATGAAGACTGGTTCGGAGCTGAGTGCTGGGGTTCAGGAGATTATTTCGACGGAATTCTTGAGGCGGCAGATGAGGCCGGTGAAGAAGCGAGATATGCTGCAATCGTCGGCACCATCAGAGTTGTGCTCTGGATACTGACGGTTGTTACTTCACTGGGAAGCATTGTGTTCTACGCACTGTCAAAGAAGCTTGAACCTTCAGTGGAAGAATGCAGGGTTGCATTCAGAATGTCATGTGATTATATAAGTGAGAAGTTCAATGAAGAACTGGAGGCTGAACTGGTAATCTATGACGCTGAGGAAGCGGAGAAAAAGAAGAAGAAAGAGCATTCCTGATTCTTCGCTGATGAAAAACCGTAAACAATAAAAAACGGACAGAAGAGAAATCTTCTGTCCGTTCTGTTTTAACATTTATCTCTTGTTGGAAGAGCCGAGCACGTCTCTCATCTTGTGAGCAACCATGTCACGGATCGCATCGCGTGCAGGTCCAAGATACTTTCTCGGGTCGAAATCAGCAGGATGTTCAACCAGATACTTTCTGACTTCTGCAGTCATTGCAAGTCTCAGATCGGTATCGATATTGACTTTGCATACGCCGTGCTTTGCTGCTTCTCTGATCATTTCTTCAGGCACGCCCTGAGCGCCCGGAATGTCACCGCCGTACTGGTTGCAGAGAGCGACGAATTCAGGAAGAACAGTCGATGCACCGTGAAGAACGAGAGGTGTTTCAGGAATCAGCTTGCGGATTTCAATCAGTCTGTCAAAGTCGAGCTTAGGTTCACCCTTGAACTTGTAGGCACCGTGGCTGGTTCCGATTGCAACCGCCAGTGAATCGACGCCCGTCTTCTGAACAAATTCCGCAGCTTCTTCAGGAACCGTGAATGTTGCATCTCTGTCGGAAACGTTAACGGCATCTTCAATGCCGGCCAGTTTTCCCAGTTCTGCTTCAACTACTACGCCGTGAGCATGAGCATATTCAACAACTTCCTTTGTGATTTTTATGTTTTCTTCGAAAGGATGCTTTGAACCGTCGATCATTACTGAGGTGAAACCGTCATCTACGCATTTTTTGCAGATGTCAAAATCCTCACCGTGATCCAGGTGCAGACAGATGTCAACTCCCGTATCGAGTATTGCTGCTTCAACCAGCTTGGTAAGATAAGCCGGCTTGGCATATTTTCTTGCTCCAGCTGAAACCTGCAGAATGAGAGGTGCGTTTTCCTGCTGGGCAGCTTCAACAATTCCCTGGATTATTTCCATGTTGTTTACGTTGAATGCGCCAACTGCATAGTCGCTGTTGAGTGCCTTTGCAAACATTTCTTTTGATGTTACCAATGCCATGTTCTGCCTCCTTTGTTATTCCTCGTCTGATTCCTCTTCGGATTTCTGTTTGTCTGTAGTAGCCTTGGTTGCTGCTTCAGTAGTAGCCTTGGTCGTTTCAACAGTCTGTGTGGTCTGTGTCTTTGCGATTTCCTCGGCAAGCTGAGCAGGGTACCCCATTATGGCGCCTATTCTGTTGTAGATAAGCAATCCGGCGACAACCAGTATGATAAGAACGATAATAATATCATTTTTATTGTAAAAAAAGTCTTTAAGTCGATTCATGCAATATGCTCCCTTCATATACATCATTACAATACCACATTTTGTGGTTCTGCTCAATGGTTTTGAGTAAATCACCCATAAATATTGTTCTTCAATGGTCTTGTTTTTTAGCGTGTTTCTAGTGTATAATGTCTTGATTAGTGTGAATGGAACAGACCCATGAAAAAAGTTGAGATAAAAGCAAATGACGCAGGTCAGAGGCTGGACAGATTTCTGAAAAAATATCTGAGAAAGGCTCCGCTCAGCGCCATATACAAGATCATACGGAAGGACCTGAAGCTTAACGGCAAGAGAGCCAAAGAAGATACTATCCTTAAGGAGGGAGACGAGCTGTCATTCTTCATGTCCGATGAAAGGTTTGAGGAGCTGACCGGTCCGGTGAAAGCGCACAGGGCGAAGAAGCAGTTCAGGGTTGCCTACGAGGACGAACAGGTTCTCATCGTAGAAAAACCATGGGGACTTCTTACACATGGAGATTCCAGAGAAAAGAAGAACACTCTCATGAATCAGGTCTGCGGATATCTTCAGGACAAAGGCGAATTTGACCCGTCTGCGGAGAAAACCTTCACACCATCACCGGTCAACAGGCTTGACCGCAATACGACGGGGCTGGTAATCTTCGGTAAAACCGCTGAAAGCCTCAGACAGCTTACGGCACTCATACGAAACAGGGAAGCCGTTTCAAAGTATTACGTGACCATCGTTTCCGGAGACTTCCGCACAGAGATGACAATAGAGGAAGCCCTGGAAAAAAACGAGAAAACCAACACGGTTAGAATTTCATCTGACGGGCAGAATGCAAAATCAATAGTCAGACCTCTTGAAAGAAGTGCTGACGGAAAATTCTCCGTTGTCGAGGTTGAACTGGTAACGGGAAGAACACACCAGATCAGGGCGCACCTTGCGGCAAAGGGATACCCACTTGCAGGAGATTCCAAGTACGGCACATCGGCAAAGGGGCGCAGGGCAAACGACAGAGTCAGAAAGCTTGGAGTAACTACACAGATTCTTCACGCCTACAGGTTAAAATTTGGAGAGATAAAAGAAAAATATGAAGCCCTTGCCGGACTTGATGGACTTGAAGTCATAGCGGAAATGCCCGGTGAGTTTGAAAGAGTATGGAAGGAACTGAAATAATTGAATGACTTTGAAAAAATGACAACAGATAATAAAGCCGGGAAAAACAGCTTTTTGAAAGATCTGATTAAGGATATAATCATTGCGCTGGTTATCGTGATTGCAATAAGCTTTGTCATTAAACCGACAATAGTCAAGGAGACATCCATGGAGGATACGCTCTACGAAAACAATTACCTGATAGTCAACAAGATGGCTTACATGGCAAAGGATCATCCGCAGAGAGGCGACATTGTTGTTTTCAAAAGCAATCTTATCAACCCTGATACGGGAAAGAAGATGCTGCTGATAAAAAGGGTAATCGGCGTTGAAGGCGATGTGATATCCTTTGAGGACGACAAGGTTTACAGGAACGGAAAACTTCTTAAAGAAAGCTATATAATGAACGAGGAACCCGAATTCAGAAGCTACCCGAACGGCGAGTCTTATACAGTTGGAGAGGACGAAGTTTTTGCGATGGGAGACCACCGATCAGTAAGCAGAGACAGCAGAGATCCCGATGTAGGCATGGTAGATGAAGACGATGTGGTGGGAAAGGCCTTTGTAAGGCTCTTCCCGTTTAACGAGATTACATTACTTTAGGGACAGGATAGAGAATGAAACTTGTAGCAAACAACAAAAAAGCCAGACATGATTTTTTCATAGAGGAAACATATGAGGCGGGGATTGCACTTACTGGTACGGAAATAAAGTCCGTTCGAATGGGCAAGGTCAGCATCAAGGAGAGCTATGCCAAAGTGGAACGGGAGGAAGTGATTCTCCACGGCATGAACATAAGCTCCTACGAACAGGGCAACCGGTTCAATGTTGACCCCGTAAGGCCGAGAAAACTTTTGCTTCATAAGCGTGAAATCAGGAAACTGACAGGATATACTACACAGGAGGGCTTGACTCTGGTACCTCTCAAAATGTACATTAATGACAGGGGGAAAGCCAAGGTAGAACTGGCCGTCGCCAGAGGCAAGAAAAACTATGACAAACGCCATGACATCGCAAAGCGTGATGCCGACAGAAGAATGCAGCAGGCTAAACGCCGATAGATAATACAGGAGGACATAATGCAGGATTTATTAAACAGACTTGGAAAAGCAGCATCAGGTGTAGCATCAAACGCAACGAGCAAAGCCGAGGAAATGCGCGATATCAACATGCTCAAGGGTGAGCAGAGCGAAAAGAAGACGGAGTATACCTCAACAAAGAGAAAGCTTGCGGACTACGTATTCAAGAAATTCCAGGAAGGCGAACTTGAAGACGAGAATCTTAAGGAATTCTGCCAGAAGATGCAGGACCTGAGGGATGAAATTGACGGATACGATAAAAAGATAAAGCAGGTCAAGGCAGACTACGAAGAAAAGGCTGCCAAGAGAGCCGAAGAAAGTAACAGGCTGTAAACTGTGACTGCGTGACAGCATTTCACATTTTATGATACATGGGGATGCACAGGTTTCGACGGGGGTGTGGAAACCGGATAAGCGAGCCGAAGTTGCCAGTCTTCGTAAAAAGGGCACGTTAAAGATAAACGCTAAAACTAACAATAATTTCGCACTGGCAGCATAGTTCTGCCCCGCGCGTTCTCCCGGGTTCACCTGCAGGCCCGGATCAGAACGTCAAACATGCAGGAAACCTTGCGTGAGCTCCTGGTAGCGTAAGGGAACAACAGGATAGCCGAAGCTTCAGCCTGCCTATGGGCGGTCGGTGACGCGAAACACTAAATCATAAGCTGCGCTCGGAGAAATTCCGGTGAAAATGCTTTCGGACATGGGTTCAATTCCCATCATCTCCACCATGACATGAAAAGCCCACCTGACAGGGCGGGCTTTTTTCTTGTTTATTTCACGTCGGCAATGTAAAATGATGTAGTTAAAGGGAAACGAGAAGATAGATAAGGAGAAAATTAATGTTAAAACAGTTAAGGGGCGACGCGCTTCTCATGCTTACAGCGATAATATGGGGAACCTCATTTGTCGCCCAGAAGGAAGGAATGGACCTGATTGGCCCTCTGGCATTCAACGGCACCAGAACAGTAATAGGAGCGCTGGTTCTCATTCCGGTAATCCTCATTATTGACGGGCTGAAAAAGAACAGAGCCATTGCAAACGAAACATATGTTGAGCCTACAGGTGAAGAGAAAAAAGCCGGCAACAAAACACTGATTATCGGAGGAATATGCTGCGGGCTTGCACTGTTCATGGCGGGCAATGTTCAGCAGGTTGGAATTTTCTACACATCAGTTGCTCACTCGGGATTCATTACGGCCCTCTATGTTGTAATAGTTCCGCTTCTCGGACTGTTTGTAAGGAAAAAGGTAACGCCGATCATGTGGTGCTGCGTGGCAGCCGCTGCAGTAGGCCTGTACCTTCTCTGCATCCCGTCCACAGGATTCGGAAGCATTAACATCGGTGATGTGATCATCTTCCTCTGTGCAATCTGCTTTGCAATACATATTCTGATTATAGATTACTTTTCACCGAAGGTTGACGGCGTCAAGCTGTCCTGCATTCAGTTTTTCGTTGCAGGAGGGCTCTCTCTGATTTTGACACCGATTGTGGATCCGGCACTGGGATTTGACATCCCTACTGTTTCAACAATGGTGGGTTCATGGCTGCCGATCCTGTACTCCGGCGTGCTCTCATGTGGAGTGGCATACACTCTTCAGATTGTTGCGCAGAAGGATACGGACCCTACAATCGCTTCGATGATTCTGTGTCTGGAGTCTGTTTTTGCACTGATTGCGGGAATGATTATCCTCAGAGAAATGATGAGCCTGAGAGAAATCATCGGATGCGTAATCATGTTTGCTGCAATCGTTGTTGCAAATCTTCCTGCAAAGGAGAAGGAGGATGTGCAAAAGCAGTAAATGACAGAAAACGGAGTTAACGCAAAAAACGTAATAAAGATAGCCGGTGCATATGTGGCCTGGGTCATGGGCTCGGGATTTGCCACAGGGCAGGAGATACTCCAGTTCTTCACCAGCTACGGGTATTATAGCTTCATCCTGCTGGTAATCAATCTGGCAGGATTTCTTCTGATTGGGCCTGTAATTCTTCAGGCAGGGCAGGAGCACAGAGATGATCCGGAATACAATCACTTTGTCTTTTTCTGCGGTAAAAAGCTCGGATGGTTCTATTCCAACTTTTTGCCGCTTGCACTCTTTGCCGGCATGGTCATTCTGATTTCCGGTTCGGGGGCTACTCTTGAAGAATACTACGGACTGAATCATTACGTTGGTGCGCTTGTAATGGCGGCACTGGCACTGGCGGCATACATTGTCGGATTTCAGAGATTTGTAAGAGTTGTATCTTTCATTGGACCGACAATAATAGCATTCTGTCTGCTTGTCGGAATTGTCACCATAATCAGGGATTCAGGCGGACTGAATACCGTCAATCAGTATTCGGAAATAATGGAGGCAAAGCAGCCCGTGCCTTTCTGGTGGCTTTCGGGACTCCTGTATCTTTCGTACAATCTCAACGGCGGATCAAAATACTATTCGGCACTGGGAATGACGGGAACCAGCGGCAGGGAGGCAATGCTGGGAGGCATTGTCGGCACAGTCGCTTTAATGGCTTCGATTTTTCTGATGAACACAGCCATGCTGACCAACATAGAGAAGTGTGGGGTCCTTGATGTTCCGACCCTTTATCTGGCGCGACTGATAGCATATCCGCTGGGAGCTGTGTTCAGCATCATTCTGATAATGGGAATTTTTTCGTCCTGCAGCGCAATGCTGTGGACTGTAAGCGAGAGATTTGTTAAACAGGGCACTAAAAAAAGCTACATATTCGCAGCCTGTGTCTGTGTGGCGGCATTCCTGCTGGGTCTGCTGCCGTTTTCCGGCCTGGTCGGCATCATCTATACGATACTCGGCTACGTCGGTCTTGTCTTTGCAGGATGCGTGATCTATAAAAGGTTCAAAAAATAAAAAGACTGACAGATAATCTGTCAGTTTTTCTATTTGTTCTTCTTTTCGTGAATGTACACTGCAACCATGCCGATAATCAGGATGGCAGCAATTGCGATAGTCATAATATCCATAATCTGTCCTCCGTGTAAGTAGATGATAGACAATAATAAATGAAAAGTAAAGATTTATTTACATGTTAAGCATAAAAGCTTGACAGACGTGTGCCGGAAGGTTATACTGTTCAAGGTGTCAAGCAGGGACACTTGTCAGGAATATGATATGAAGATTGATGATATTACAAGACAAAGTCTGCTTTATGATTTCTACGGCGCGCTTCTGACCGAGCGGCAGAAGGAAGTCATGGAGTTGTATCACGAGGAAAATCTGAGCCTTGCGGAGATTGCCGAAGAGTTCGGAATCAGCAGGCAGGGGGTGCATGATGCCCTGCACAAGGCTGAGAAATCCCTGGAGCACTATGAGGAGAAACTGGGGCTGGTTGAGAGATTCAACAGAACCAGTGATGCCATAAGTGAGATTGACAGCAGGATTGAGCAGATGACCGAGAAGGCAGGCGATACCGGTTTCGCAGCAGATCTTGATAATATCAGGAAGATAATAGATAAACTGGAGGCATAATCCATGGCATTTGAAGGATTATCTGACAAACTGCAGGGAGTCTTTAAGGGACTCAAAGGCAAGGGAAGCCTTACCGAAGCAGATATAAATGCGGCAATGCGCGAAGTCAAGCTGGCACTCCTTGAAGCTGACGTAAACTTCAAGGTTGTCAAGGAATTCGTGGCTGATGTCAAAGAGAAATCTCTCGGCGAAGAGGTCATGAAGAGCCTGACTCCTGCACAGCAGGTAATAAAGATCGTTAACGAAGAGCTCATTGAGCTCATGGGCGGAACAAGCAGCAAGCTGACATACTCACCGAAAGGATTCACCGTGTATCTCATGGTCGGTCTTCAGGGTACAGGTAAAACAACCACCTGCGGCAAGCTGGCAAAGTGGCTCGTGAAAAACGGCAAGAAGCCTATGCTGTGCGCATGCGACATCTACAGACCGGCAGCTATCGATCAGCTGGAGGTTGTAGGACAGAGCGTAGACGTTCCCGTATTTACCATGAGAGACTGCAAGGATCCTTCAAAGATTGCAAAGGCAGCCATTGCCGAAGCTGAAAAGAAGGGACTGAACGTACTTATCGTCGATACGGCAGGTCGTCTCCAGATTGACGAAGAGCTTATGGATGAGCTCAAGGTTCTCAAGAAGGAAATCAGACCTCATGAGATACTTCTGGTAGTCGATGCACTTACCGGACAGGATGCGGTAAACGCAGCTGAAGGATTCAACGAGGCGCTTGGAATCGACGGAATCATCATGACAAAGATGGATGGTGACTCCAGAGGCGGTGCTGCACTTTCAGCAAAGAAGGTTACGGGCAGACCGATCAAATTCGTCGGCATGGGCGAAAAGATGGACGAGCTTGATGAATTCCATCCTGAAAGAATGGCAAGCAGAATCCTGGGCATGGGCGACATGCTTTCGCTGATTGAGAAAGCGCAGGTCGACTATGATGATGAAAAGGCTGCCGAGCTGGAGGAGAGAATCAAGAAGAACAAATTCACTCTTGAGGACTTCCTTGACCAGATGGGCCAGATCAGGAACATGGGCGGCATCGCAAAGATGCTGGATATGATGCCGGGAATGGGAAACAACAAGAATGTGAACATGGAACAGTCCGAAAAAGACTTTGTTGCATTTGAAGCAATCATGCAGTCCATGACAAAGGCAGAGAGAGAAGATCCTAGACTTCTCAATGCCAGCAGGAGAAAGAGAATAGCCGCAGGTTCCGGACAGCCGGTTCAGAAGATCAATCAGCTCATAAAGAGGTATGAGGACTCAAGAAAAATGATGAAGCAGATGATGAACCCTAAGGGAATGGCTAAAATGAACAGAATGTTCAAGGGCTTCTAAAGACCCTTGCAGATAAATAAGTTAAACCATTTACAATATAAATACAGTATAGGAGGATAAGTAATGGTAAAAATCAGATTAAAGAGAATGGGCGCACACAAGAAGCCTTTCTACAGAGTAGTTGTTGCAGATTCAAGAAACGCCAGAGACGGCAAGTTCATCGAAGAACTGGGTTATTACAATCCGCTTAAGGACCCTGTTGAAATCAAGATCGATGAAGAAGCAGCAAAGAAGTGGTTAGAGACAGGTGCACAGCCTTCAGAAACAGTAAAGAAACTTTTCAAGCAGACTGGAATCCTCTAAGAAAGAAAGCGGTGATTCAATGGTAGAATTAGTTAGTGCAATTGCAAAGTCACTGGTTGAACATCCGGAAGCGGTTGAAGTTTCCGAAACACAGTCAAACGGCACTACTGTTATCCAGTTGAAGGTCGCTTCTGATGACATGGGAAAAGTAATTGGCAAACAGGGTAGAATTGCCAAGGCAATCCGTACTGTCGTAAAAGCGGCAGCAACAAAGGCTAACGCTAAAGTTGTCGTTGAAATAGTTCAATAAGTATTAAAATGGGTCAAGGGGACGGTTCTTTTGACCCATTTTTGAAATTAAGGAGTGTAATGGAAAAGATATTAATCGGTAAAATAGTAAATGCGGTCGGACTCAAGGGAGAAGTAAGAGTATATAATTACTCCGACAGCGTTGAAATATACGAAAACACTGAATCCATCTATGTGGAGGATACGCTCATGAAAATAAAGAGCGTCCGCACGCAGAAGAACATGGTCGTTCTGGGCCTTGATGGAATCAGCGACAGAAACGAGGCAGAGAAGGCCAAGGGGAGCGAACTCTTCGTGACAGACGCGGATCTGCCGGAACTTCCTGAAGGCGAGTACTATGTACGCGACCTGATCGGAATGGAAGTGCTGCTTGAAGACGGCAGCCACCTGGGTACCATGACAGACGTGATTCAGAACTCGGCCCAGGACATATTTGAACTTGAAACAGACGAAGGAAAGCAGGTCCTCATTCCGAGAGTGCCTGATTTTGTTCTGAACATAGATGCAAAGGCAGGAAAAATCACAGTAAGACTCATTGAGGGAATGCTGGATTTATAAAGGAGAACAGGATGAAAATTGATGTTCTTACACTGTTCCCCGACATGTTTACACCTGTTACACAGGAAAGCATGATAGGACGGGCAGTGGAAAAAGGAATAATAGACATAAGGCTTACCGACATCAGGGATTTCAGCAATGACAAACACAATAAAGCTGATGACTACCCCTTTGGCGGCGGAGGCGGAATGGTAATGATGGCAGATCCTATTTTCGGTGCCATGGAACACGTTGGTGCAGAAGGAAGAAAGGTAATCTACATGTCACCGAAGGGAAAAATCCTTGATGAAGCCAAGATCAGGGAGCTGGCCGACATGGACAGCCTTGTAATACTCTGCGGTCACTACGAGGGAGTGGACCAGCGCGTTCTTGATTACTGGAATGCCGAAGAAATATCAATCGGCGACTATGTGCTTACAGGCGGAGAACTGCCTGCGATGGTTCTGATCGACAGCGTTGCCAGACTTCTTCCGGGTGTTCTCGGAAACGAAAACTCGGCTCTGGACGAGTCCGTCTATTCCGGGCTTCTTGAGCATCCGCAGTATACACAGCCAAGAGAATACAGGGGCATGGATGTCCCCGAGGTTCTCACAAGCGGCAATCACAAAATGATCGGCCTGTGGAAGCTGAGAAAGGCGCTGGAAATCACGAAGGAAAGAAGGCCGGATCTCTTTGAAGAATTTGTGTCCCACAGAGATGACATCAATGAAGACGGAACCAAGCGATTTTCAAATGATGAAAAGAAGATAATTGACGAGCTGAACGGGAAAGACAGCCTGTGAAAAAGCAACATATAGTGCGTTGAAAGTGCAGGGTATTTGTTGTAAAATAAAGTGATGAAAATTAGAATATCAAAGAAAACCAAGCGAATACTGGTAATATACCTTGCAATACTCGTCATACTATATATTGTTGCTTTCCAGATTCCGAAAGTCACGGATAAATTCGAGACCACACAGGTGCTGGAAAACGGCACGCTTGAGGTGTCCTGTGAAGCGGAAGGCTATCTTGTCAAAGATGAGGCTGTATGCACAGCCGGTTCAACCGGGACAATAGAATATAAGCTTAATGACGGGACTGTAGTAAAAAAGGGAACCGATATTGCCGATATCGATGCAATTGAAGAAGAAAAGGGAAAAGAGAAAGAACCTGCCGGGAAATACGGAGATTACCTTGACAGACTGAAAAAATACGATCTGCTGGTCGAAAGCTGTGATTCGCCGATAAGCGGTGTAGTCAGCTATACAATGGACGGCAATGAGAAGTATTTCAGAATAGACAATCTGGAAAAGATCAGAAAAGAAAAGGCGGAAGAGGCCTCTTCAAAGCAGCTTGATCTGGAAAGAACAGATGTAGTCAGAGGAGAACCCATTTTCAAAATATCCAGCGATGACAGCTGGTACATTGTATGCTGGCTTGAAAAGAGCGATGCCAGAAAGTATGAGCCTGACCAGAAGGTCAGAATTGAACTGCCGGAGAGCACGGTCGATGCCAGAGTATACAGTGTAAAAAAGGAGGGTGACTTTTTCAGAGTCACATTTTTCCTTAATGTCTACTATGAGGATTTCTGTTCTGCCAGAGTTGTGGACATGACCGTTGTTCAGAGCAATACGACAGGTCTGATAGTGGATAATCAGTGTCTCATCAAGAAGGAAGGCGTTCTTGGAGTTTATGTGAAGACCAAGGACGGTGATACATATTTCAAACCGGTCAAGGTAAAGATTACAGACGGAGAACAGTCGGTTCTCTATGAATCGGTTTTCGTAAATGATGATTATGAGCAGGTGGAAACGGTTTCGGCTTACCAGGAGGTGCTGAAAAAGCCACAGGATGCTCTTGAACAGGATATGAAAGGTGACTCAGAGGAGGAATAGCAAAATGGAGGACATAAAGAAGAACCTTGAGACAGTAAAGGGTAAAATTGCAGCGGCTGCAGAAGGATGCGGACGAGACGCTTCAGAGGTACTGCTGGTAGCGGTAAGCAAAACCAGAACGCCGGAGGAGATAAATACAGCCATTGATGCAGGCGTAACAGACATAGGTGAAAACAAGGTTCAGGAAATAATGGACAAGTATGATGCAATCAAGTCGGTAAGATGGCACATGATAGGGCATCTGCAGACAAACAAAGTTAAATACATAATAGACAAGGTAGACATTATTCATTCAGTGGATTCCATGAAGCTCGCCAGAGAAATTGACAAGCGTGCTGCTCAGCATGGCAAAGTAATGGACATTCTGGTTCAGATCAATCCGGCGGATGAAGAAAGCAAATTCGGCGTAACAACTGAAGGAGCAGGTGAACTGGTAAAAGAGATTCTCGACAGCTGCGAGAACATCAGAATAAAGGGGCTAATGAGCGTGGCTCCAATAAAGGAAGATCCGAGAGATGTTAAACCTTATTTTGACGGAGTAAAAGCACAGTTTGATGAACTGTCAAAGATCGAACATCCGAGATTGGATTTCGAATTCCTGTCAATGGGGATGTCAGGTGATTTTCCTGTAGCAATCGAAGCGGGCTCAAATTTAGTTAGAGTTGGAAGCGCGATTTTCGGAGAGAGAGATTACGTGCAGTACAGAAAGGATCAGGAGGCAAAGAAGAATGGGAATGCTTAATAAGTTTAAGGATTTGATTGGCGTTGAGGAATATGACGAAGACGAACTGGAAGATTATGAGGAAGAATCATACAAGCAGCCGTCATTTCCTGAAAGAAAGCCAATAGAACCGAGAAAGCCAATGGGATCACAGGGCAGATATGATACAACTAATATTGTTCCCATGCAGAACAAGACTGTCAAGTCAATTACAAACGCTTTCAAGCTTGTCGTAATTGAGCCGCAGAGCTTTGATGAATGCTCCAAGCTGGTTGACAACCTCAGAAGCAGGAAGCCTGTAATAGTAAATCTTGAAAAACTGGACTCTGATACGGCCAGAAAGATTTTCGATTTCCTTGGCGGCGCAACTTATGCGCTGAATGGAAATGTACAGAAGGTTGCAAACAACATTTTCGTATTTGCACCTGAAAACGTGGCAATTTTTGCCGACGGAGACAATAAACCTTACAGCTTCGCAGGAACAGACGATAATCCCTGGAAATAATTCTTGGAGGTAATGCCGATGATAAGACCTATCGACATACAGGAAAAGGAATTCACAAAGGCTGTCCGTGGGTACAAGGAAGAGGAAGTAAATGAATTTCTCGACGAGATAACCATAGACATGGATCGCCTTCTCAATGAACTGAGAGAAACCCGTGAAGAAAACAGCAGACTTGTTGAGGAACTTGAGAGGACCAGAAGTTCACAGGGCTCACTGGTTGAAACCCTTCAGGCTGCAAAGTCACTTATGGCTGACATTTCCGAGAGCGCCGAGAAGCGCGCGGAGGTTCTCCTTAAGAATGCGGAACTGGACGCTGAACTCATGATAAAGAGCGCCAGGGAAGAGGTTGAAACGATCACAAGAGAGAATCAGGAACTGAAGAAAAGATACATTGAATTCAGGAACCGCTACAAGAGACTCCTTGAAGCTGAGCTTCAGAGATTCGAATCATCAAGCGGGGATATTCTGCCTGAGCTGGGAGTAAGTGATTTTGACGATCTGCCGATGGGAGAAGACGATAAGCCGATAGCACCCGTTAACAAGAAAGACACAATTCAGAGCTTTAAATTATGATATACCTACTTGTAATATTCGGAGTCATGGTTCTGGACCGCATCGTGAAGACGGCAACCACCGTCAGCATGAATGTGGGTGACACGATTCCGGTATTAGGAGATTTTCTACACCTTACATATATCCGGAACACCGGAGCGGCATTCAGCCTGCTGGAGGGACACACGCTCCTCCTCATTCTGGTTCCCGGAATAATAATAGCGATAGCAATAATCTTCATTTGCGCCAGATACAAGGCATACAAGCCTGTTTTCATGTTCTCCCTGGCACTCATGTGCGGAGGAGGACTTGGCAATCTGACAGACAGAGCTGCTTACGGATATGTTGTTGACATGTTTGATTTCGGGTTCTTCCCGGTATTCAACGTGGCAGACATCTGTGTATGCGTAGGCTGCGGACTGCTTTTGCTCTACATGATTCTTTTCAACGAAAAGGGCGGGAAAGCACCTGCAGCTAAGCAGGCAGCTGAGCCGGTGAAACAGACCGAAAAAAAGAAGGCAAAAAAGGAACCGGAAAAGAAGCCGGAGAAGAAAGCACCAAAGGGCAGAAAACCGAAGAGGCTGAAATAGGAAACGCCCATGGAAAAAATTCTTGAAAACATACAGTTTAATATTACAGAAGAAACGAAGGGAACCAGGCTAGACCTGGTTCTTTCTGCCGGACTGGAAAATTACTCGAGAAGTTTTCTCCAGAAGCTTTTTGAGGCGGGCAACATCAGAGTCAACGGTGAAATCTGCAGAGAAAAGAAGCACAAATGCGACCTGGGCGACATGGTGGAGATTGCAATTCCGGAGCCGGAAGTTCTGAAGGTTGAAGCCGAAGACATTCCTCTGGACATCATCTATGAGGATGATGAACTGATTGTTGTGAACAAGCCGGCGGGCATGGTGGTCCATCCTGCACCGGGAAACTACAGGGGCACGCTGGTAAATGCCCTGATGCACCACTGCGGTGATAATCTTTCGTCGATCAACGGGGTAATAAGACCGGGAATCGTTCACAGAATAGACAAGGATACAAGCGGAATCCTCATGGTGGCCAAGACGGACAGGGCTCACAGCAGTCTTTCGCAGCAGCTGGCCGAGCATTCCATTTCCAGAAAATACAGAGCAATAGTATACAGCAACATCAAAGAGGATGAGGGAACGATAGATGAGCCTATCGGAAGAGATCCGATGAACAGGCTGAAAAATGCAGTAATTCATGAAGGTGCACCGGGAAGCGCCGGTGCAAGAAATGCGGTAACCCATTACAGAGTGCTCGAGAGGTTCGGAAACTTCACGCTAATAGAGGCGGCCCTTGAAACGGGTCGAACTCATCAGATAAGAGTTCACATGTCATACATCAAGCATCCGCTTCTTGGGGATGAGCTTTACGGCCCCGCAAAAAACAAAGTCGGCGCAAAGCGTCAGATGCTTCACGCCGGGCTCCTTGGATTCGTTCACCCGGTTACAGGGGAGTACATGGAGTTCAGCTGTCCTCCGCCGGATGATTTTGAGAAGGTATTGAACAGTCTCAGGAAATGATGAGACAGGCATGAACATTCGCCTTATTTCCTGCTCTGTACCTGAGTATCAGGTTCCAGGCTGTTCCTTATGTATTGAAGGCATGCATCACAGATGTAGCCGCCTTTGAAAGCAAAGGTGTCATACGTGCAGCCGCATATGCTACATTTTCTGCCCATGGAAGTGCCTCCTTTCATGAAAGATTCAGCGAAATCATTGCCTTAATTTACAGTCTCATCATTTCGTATTCATAAAATAAAGCAGTGAGAATGCAAAAGCAAGAAAAATCGTTTCACATGTAATACAACAGTCATTTTTTGTAACGTAACGGAAATTCCAGAAAAGGAGAGCAGAAAATGTACAGCAATTTTGAACTTAAACAGACGGAAAAAGGTAAGATTCAGGGTTATTCATGGCATGTGGAAGACCCGAAAAAAGTTGTGTGCATAGTGCACGGCATCGGTGAGTACGGCGGAAGGTACGACCGTGTTGCCACGAAATTTGCAGAGGCAGGAATAGCTACTCTGTCAATGGACCTGAGAGGTCATGGCGATTCCATGAATGTGAAGGGCCATTGCGCACCGAGAAAGGATGTGCTGGCAGACATAAGCGACCTGATTCTCTATGCACAGAAAAAATATCCGGGCAAGGATATAATTCTGTACGGTCACAGCATGGGAGGAAACCTGACGCTGGATTACAGAAGCAGAGGTGACTTCAATGACATTCCGAGCAAGTATCTGATTTCGGCTCCATGGGTAAGGCTTGTAAATCCTGTCAAAGGAGCAACATATGCTCTCGCAAAGATAATGAGCAGAATTGCACCGTCCATGGGAACCAGCAGCACTGTTGACGAGGCGACTCTGGGACATCCCGATTCGGTAAAACCATACAGGGCAAATCCGATGGTTCATGACAGAATTTCATTCCTCTGTGCGGTTGAGGGCATTGATATAGGAAAGGCGCTGGAAGCAGGAACACATGAGTGCAACGGCAGAAGCGGACAGATTCCGACCATGATAATGCATGGAACAGATGACAAAATCTGCGACATTGAAGGCACACGCAAGGCCTTTGAAAACCTTAAGGCAAAGGGTGAAAATGTTGAGTTCATCCAGTGGCCGGGTTATTTCCATGAAATACACAACGGAAATGCAGAGTGTCGCGGTGATGAAGTCATAGACAGAATAATTGAGTTTATTCTGGAATAGACGGATTTACATACAGAGTTTTATTATGCGTGAAGATGACGTATCCCGGTTTGGAGCCGGACGGCTTCTTCACGTATTTTACTTTCACGTAATCCACCGGAACATTTTCGGACGTGGAGGCCTTGCTGTGATATGCGGCGATGGCGGCAGTCTGAAACAGCTCCTCTTCGGAAGGAGACTGACCGTCGGTAAAAAGAATCACGTGTGATCCCGGTATGTCCTTCGTATGGAACCATATATCAGAAGAACCGGCCTTCTTAAATGTAAGCCAGTCGTTTTCCTTGTTGTTTCTGCCCACCAGAACGTTTTTCCCTGAAGGCAGGGTATAGCTGTGCGGCTTTGGTTTATCCTTCTTTCCCGGGCGATTTCGATTCGGATGTTTTCTGAATCTCAGATAGCCGGAATCAGTCAGTTCGCTTCTGAGTAGATCAATCTCTTCTATTGTCTTTGCACGGTCAATGAATGAGGATACCGATTCCAGGTAATCCAGCTCAAGGGCGGTTTCCTCCAGCTGAAGCTGTTTTTCTTTTACCGCGGTCTTGAACTTGCCGTATTTCTTATAGTAATTCTGCGCATTTTTTGCAGGCGAAAATCTCGGATCCAGAGGAATTTCCACATCTGATCCGTCATAGTAGCTTGTGACATGGACACTCTTCATGCCCGCCTTCACGAGATGGAGGTTGGCCGTAAGAAGCTCACCGTACAGTCTGTATTTTTCCGAATTCTCAGCCTTGTGCAGATCTTCATTGAGTCTCTGCACCTTGAGGTTGAGCTTGTCCATCTGGGCCTTTACAACCCTGTGAAGGTCTCCGGATTTCTGTTTTATCGTATTTGAAGATTCCCTGTTTACAAAGTAGAAGGCCGCAGCCTTACTGAGAGTGTCAAAGGTAATGGCTTCGTAGCTTTCATCCTCTTCGTAGGCGGCAAGGGGCACTACATGAAAATCCGCAGGTTTACCGTCTCTGACGTATACCCGTGGCACAGTGATTCCGTCAGCGATTGAAGCTTTCAGGTTTTCAAGCCATTCGAAAGGTCTGTCCGATGCGGCCATGGATTCCGCCAGTGCAGGAGAAATGCCGCCGATGCCGTCCAGAAGGCTTCTTTCAGGCTGAAGCTGGTTGGCTGTAAGTGACTCCACATATTCCTCGGAAACACGGTAAAAAGGTGTTTTGGGCTGTGCAGGAGGGTATTCATACATCTTGCCCGGAAGAATCTGTCGCGCTCTGTTCACATCTATGCCGACATGCTTTATGCTGTCTATTATTTTGCCCGTCTGCATGTCAATGAGAAGCACGTTCGAGTGCTTGCCCATGATTTCAAGGATGAGCTTTCTGTTTACATTGAAGCCCAGTTCGTCCACTGTCTCAAGCAGAATCTCGATGATTCTGTCGCTTTCATGCTGCTGAATGTCGGTTATTCTGGCGGCGCCCAGATGCTTTCGGAGGACCATGCAGAACAGGGGTGGGTTAACGGGGTTTTCAGGTGACTCGTCCACAAGGTAAACGGCGGAGTGACTGCCTGATGCGGACACGAAAAGACGCCTCTTGCCGGCAAGAGTGTGAAGCTGCAGGAGCAGCTGGTCCGGCTGAGGCTGGTAGATTTTTTCTATCTTTCCCGATATTAAATTGTCTCTGAGTTCCTGCACCATGGCGCAGGTAACAACGCCGTCGTAGGACATTTTGACACCTTTCTGCTTTTGCTTTACAATGATTATAGTATCATAAATTAGTAAGAGATAGGAGAAAATTGTATGATCAAAAGCATGACAGGGTTTGGCAGAGGCGAGTATTCCGACGGAAAGAGAAACGTCATCTGCGAAATCAAAACAGTAAATCACAGATACGCTGACATAAGCGTGAAGATGCCTAAGAGATATTCTTTTGCAGAAGAAAAGATCAAATCACAGATTAAAGAACAGATGAAGAGGGGCAAGGCGGATGTTTCAATAATAGTTGAAAATCTGACCGAGGGAGACATTACGGTAAAACTGAACACTCCCGTTGCCGAGCAGTACATTGAGAATCTTAAGGAACTGAAGAGCGGCTATGATCTGGCAGGAGAAATAGACCTGAAGCTGGTATCATCCATGCCGGACGTGCTTAAGGTAATTCCTGATGTTGAGGATGAGGAAGAGGTTACAACTGTAATCTGCAGAGCAGTTGACATTGCCGCAAAGAACCTCGATGAAATGAGAACAGTCGAAGGCGGAAAGCTGGCGGAAGACCTTCTCATGCGCGGGGAACTTATCCGCGGAATAGTGAAGAAGATTGAGGTTCGTGCTCCGCTGGTAGCCAGAGAGTACAGGGAAAAGCTTGAAGCCAGGATCAAGGAACTGGTAGATGACAAGGTTGACATTCCTGAGGACAGAATTCTCATTGAGGCGGCAGTTTTTGCCGACAAAGCAAACATTACCGAAGAACTGGTGAGACTTGACAGCCACATGCTTCAGCTGAAAAGCTTCCTGACAGAAAGCGACGGAACAGTAGGCAAGAAGCTGGATTTCCTGGTTCAGGAAATGAACAGAGAGGCCAACACCATAGGTTCAAAGGCAAATGATCTGGAAATAACATCTCTCATGCTGGAAACCAAGAGTGAAATAGAGAAAATCAGGGAACAGGTGCAGAATATTGAGTAAAACGCTATACGCAAATGGAATTTTATGCTATAATACCTACTCGATAAACTGAAATCGAAAACAGCGGGAGAAGTCATGACAAAAGGAAAACTGTATGTAATATCCGGCCCATCGGGCGCCGGCAAGGGAACCATATGCAAGAAGGTTCTTGAAGAAGACGACAATATCAGATTTTCTGTTTCCATGACTACCAGAGAGCCGCGTGAGGGCGAAGAGGATGCTGTGGATTACTTCTTTGTGACGAAGGAGGAATTCGAGAGACTTCTGGCCGAAGGCGGACTTCTGGAGCATAATCTCTATGTGGACAATTACTATGGAACACCAAGAAAGCAGGTCGTCCAGTGGCTTGAGGAAGGCCATGATGTGATACTTGAAATTGACTACCATGGTGCTTTCCAGGTCAGAGATGCCTATCCCGAAGCTGTCCTCGTGTTTATCCTGCCGCCGTCCGTAGAGGAACTGAGAGCCAGAATAATGGGCAGAGGCTCGGAAACGGAAGAGACCATGAACAAACGCCTTGATGAAGCGATGAACGATCTGGCTCAGGCGGACAAATATGACTACAGGGTTGTAAACGAAAATCTCGAGGCTGCAGTTGAGGAAGTGCAGCAGATAATGAAGATAGAAAGAAGCAAGGAGGCTTAAACAATGTTATATCCATCCATCAACAAAATAAGAACAAAGGCAGACAGCAGATACACTCTGGTTATTCTCGCAGCAAAGAGATCAAGAGACATCATTGACGGAATGCCTAAGCTTACGGAAGAAGAAGTAAGTAAGCCGGTTTCAATCGCCGCAAATGAAATTGCCGAAGACCTGATTACCTACAGAGAAGGCTAATCCATAGGCAAATGTGCGAAATCCGCACAAAAAGTGCGGAATCTGATACAGATTATTTTCCCGTTATGTGAAACAATATTCACATAACGGGATTTTAATTTGGAGGTTTCGCAATGAAAAAGGTATTAAATGTTAAGTCCGGTAGCCACAGATACGCTATTCCATTCAGCGAAATTGTCTACATGGAGAAGGACAGGAGAAAAGTTATTGTTCATACTACAGGAGAGGAGAGGTCATTCTACGGAAAATATGACGAAATTCTGCCTCTTCTTGACGGGCGTTTTATCAATCCTCACAGGAGCTTCATTCTGAACATGGACTACATCAGCGGGATGGATAAATACACCGTCAGAATGCATACGGGATGCTCGGTCAGGTTCTGCAGGGAATGCCTGGAACGGACCAAGAAATGCTATGATAATTATATTGCAAAAAAACTTGCAAACCGTTGAAATTTGTAGTATATTGCTAGTTGGTGTCGTCTTGTTTACGGCGCTGAAAAATAATATTTTACACACGACGGTTTTAAAGGAGGCCGGTGCCTTAACGGCCACTGATCTGGCTGTCGCGCAGAAGGCGGTAAAACAAGTACTGCAGAGCGTGCACGAGGTTGCTTCCCGTGGGCCATCGTGGAAGGACGAAAAACCGAGAGGAGAAAAGAAAAAAATGTCAGTAATTTCAATGAAACAGTTACTCGAAGCAGGCGTTCATTTCGGACACCAGACAAGAAGATGGAACCCTAAGATGGCTCCTTACATCTTCACTGAAAGAAACGGAATCTACATCATCGACCTGCAGAAGACAGTAAAGAAGATCGACGAAGCATACGACTTCATGAAGGAAGTTGCAGCAACAGGAAGACCTGTACTGTTCGTAGGAACAAAGAAGCAGGCTCAGGCTGCAATCGAAGATGAAGCAAAGAGATGCGACATGTACTTCGTAAACCAGAGATGGCTGGGTGGAATGCTCACAAACTACAAGACTATCTCACAGAGAATCAGAAGAATCTACGACATCGAAGCAATGGAAGAAGACGGCACATTCGAAAAGCTGTCAAAGAAGGAAGTACTCAAGCTGAGAGCTGAGCACGACAAGCTGGACAAGAACCTTGGCGGAATCAAGGAAATGAAGGGCATGCCTGGAGCAATCTTCATAGTAGACCCTAAGAAGGAAAAGATTGCCGTTGCTGAAGCAAAGACACTGGGAATCCCTGTAATCGGAATCGTTGACACAAACTGCGATCCTGATGACGTTGACTACATTATTCCTGCAAACGATGACGCTATCAGAGCCGTAAAGCTGATTGCCGGCTGCATGGCAGATGCTGTTATCGAAGCAAAGCAGGGCGAAAGCTTTGACGAAAGCGAACCTGCAGAAGCACCTGCAGAAGAAGCTCCTGTTGAAGAAGAAGTTAAGGAGGAAGAATAATGGCTGTAACTGCTCAGATGGTAAAAGAACTGCGTGAAATGACAGGCGCAGGCATGATGGACTGCAAGAAGGCTCTGGTTGAAACAGACGGCGACATCGATGCTGCTGTTGAAGTTCTGAAGGAAAAGGGACTGTCAAAGGCTGCTAAGAAGGCCGGAAGAATCGCTGCAATGGGTCTTGTAAAGACTGCTTTCTCAGAAGACGGAAAGACAGCTGCAATCGTAGAAGTTAACTCAGAAACTGACTTCGTTGCTAAGAATGAAGAATTCATCAACTTCGTAGAAGGACTTGCAAAGCTGGCTCTGGATGCAGAAAGCACAGACATGGAAGCTTTCAAGGCTATGCCTTTCGAAGGTTCAACGGTTGGCGAAGCACTCACAGCACTGATCGCAAAGATTGGCGAAAACATGTCAATCAGAAGAATTGAAAAGGTTGCAGGTGATGCACTTGCTTCATACATCCACATGGGTGGAAAGATCGGCGTTATCCTGGCAGCAAGCGGAGACGCTAACGATGCCAACAAGGAAGCACTGAACAACATTGCAATGCAGGTTGCAGCAATGAACCCTCAGTACGTAAGCAGAGATGAAATCTCAGAAGACGAACTGGCTAATATCAAGAAGGTTACTCTGGAAAGCGCACTGAACGATCCGTTCACACTTCCAAAGCCAATCCTGAACGAACTGCTCGACAAGGCTGCAGCAGGCGTATGGGGCGAAGAAGATACAGCTATCCTGACTGAGAAGAGAGAAGACAAGAGCTTCAACTTCAACTACCTGCCAAACTTCATTTCAGAAGAAGGCAAGGCTAAGCTGGCTGAGCTGGCAGTTGCTGCAAAGGCTGAGATTTCAGACAACAAGATCTTCAAGGGTCTGGTTGATGGACGTATCTCAAAGCAGCTGAAGGAAATCTGCCTGCTGGATCAGACTTATGTAAGAGCTGAAGACGGAAAGCAGACTGTTTCAAAGTATCTGGAATCAGTAGACAAGGGACTGAACCTGGCTAAGGTTGTAAGATACGAAGTAGGCGAAGGAATCGAAAAGAAGGAAGAAGACTTTGCTGCAGAAGTAGCTGCACAGCTGAATAAATAAGCATTAACTGAATCCGGGTCTGCATTTCGCGGACTCGGATTTTTCAATGGAGAAAAAATATGATTATCTGGCTAGTAACGGTGCTGTATGTAATATGCGCAGCAGTCACCATAGTAATTGAATACAGAAACAGTCCTGAAAACGATCCTCAGGTAAAATACACGATAATGAAGTGCATTACTTCAATACTGTTTCTGGTCATTGCAGTCGTTGCCTTTGCATTGTCGGGAAGCTGGATGTTCTTTATGCTTCTTCCGGCATACATCCTCTGCTTTTTCGGAGATCTGTTTCTGGCACTTGGACATGAAATTGACAACAGGCTTAAGAATCCCCAGTTTGTAATCGGCGTGTTTTCATTCTGCGCGGCTCAGGTTGTACTGTGCATTGTGTTCCTGTCCATGATGGACTGGCACGTAAGCTGGCCGGCAATCGCGGCCCTGCTGGTTCTGGGCGGAACAATTTTCTTTACGAAAAGCGACGACTATGATTTCGGGAAGAACGCAGTTCCGTGTTCAATATATGCATTCTTCGTAGGTCTGTCGGCAGGTCTGGGACTGCAGTTGATTATTACATGCAATGATAACCCGGTTGCTGTTCTTTTGGGAGTGGGCGCAATAGTATTCCTTCTTTCGGATCTGGTGCTTACAATGAAGCTCTTCTGGAAAAAGGATGTGCCATGGGCAGGCGCAGTACTGCTGGTGCTTTACTGGGGCGCAATGTGGCTCTATACTGCAGCACCCGCGATGTACATCTGAAATAATTGGCAAAAAATAACAGTAAAATATTGACATTAGCCCCTTTGGCGTGGTATGTTTCTAATGTAAATTATTTCCATATCACTAAAAGGGGTTTTTATGATGAAATATGAATTGTTTAAGCAGATTGTTACTGAACGCATAATGGATTTCATGCCGCCAATATTCTCGAACTTCTCTCCGGAGGTTGAAAGCGTTCAGAAGGTAAACGTGAAAAAGGATGCACTCATTCTAAAACCGGCTGAAAGCGGTACATCAATGGCACTGCCAATAGTTTATCTGGATGACATGTACGAAATCTTCAGCATTGATGAGGACATGGATGAAATGCTGTCCTTTGTTGCAGGTATTTTTGTAAGTTATACGGGAAGCATCAGTCAGGAGGAGCTCAATGTTGATTTTGCATCAAAAAAAGACAGCGTTATTGTCAGTCTGATAAATACGGAATCAAATGAGGAACTGCTGAGTGACATTCCTCACATTGAGATACTGAACATGTCGCTGATTTTCAGGATGATAATGAGATGGATAGGGGATGGCTTTGATTCAGTTATTGTGAACAACAGTATACTTGAGGACATGGGCCTTACGAAACAGGAACTTTACGACCTGGCTGTTGAAAACTCCAGAAGAATATTTCCGCCTACCATAGAACAGCTTGAAGATGACGTTTACGTTGTATCAAACAGAGGAAACATGTTCGGGGCGGCCACGATGATCTATGAGGATTTCATGAAGGATGTGGGACGAACTGTAGGGGATGAGAATTTCTATGTGCTTCCAAGCTCCATTCATCAGTTTTTCGCCATACCGGAGAAGAATGCCAACCTGGAGCAGCTTATCATGATGCTTGCAGAAGGAAATACCAACATTACAAGAGAGAGCGACATGCTTTCCAATGCGGTGTACTCCTACAGCACGACAAGGGGTGCGCTCAGAAAAGCGGCCTCCTATCGCTAGGCTGTAAGTCCGTCAAGAAACAGAGGCAGCATTTTTTCTGAATACTGACAGAGGGAATAATTTCCGCTGGAAATGCACCAGTCATACATCATGGCGCGCTCGAAGAGGGCATATGCCTTGGTAATGTCGTTGACTGACAGATCATCTCTGAACAGCTTCTGCTGCTGGCCTTCAACGGCAATCTGTCTCAGAAGCTTGTAATATGTTCTGTCAGGATCCAGCAGGTGCTTTTCACCCTTTGTTGTAAGCTGTGAGCCGAAGAGCTGTGAAAGCATTGAAACTGATACGGTATTTTCTATCATGAGGAAGAGCTCCTGATTCATCTTAATGAGCTTTTCGATAGGAGACAGCTTCGGGTCCATTGTTTCCATGAGCTCTTCGTATTTTTCATCGAAGAGATAGGAAAGGGAACCCAGAAGGTCATCCTTGGAACCGAAATAGTGATAGAAGGAACCCTTGGATGTGCCGGATAGTTCCACAATGTCATCAATGGTCGTATTGCTGTAGCCGTACTGGTAAAACAGCTTCCATGCGGCGGAAACGATACGGCCTTTTGTCTGATTTGTTACTTTTTTCATGAAAATTACCTCATTTTTTTGTTGGTATAAATTTCAGTTCATGCTTTAGTCTACTTCATAAATGTTGAAATTTCAACATATTTTCTAATTATTTATATAAAATAGTATAATAATTATAGAATATGGTTGGTATTTTATTCTTCTATTCGTTCTGTTATACTCGTTACAGAATTTATAGAAAGGGCGATTAATTATGAACGCTGAAATTATTGTATTTATAGGTTATTTCGTAATTCTCCTTGGAGTAGCACTCGTTTTCTACTTCAACGGAAGCAATAAAAACCAGAAGGACTACTTCCTTGGCGGCAGACAGATGGGACCTTGGGTTACTGCTATGTCCGCACAGGCATCCGACATGTCCGCATGGCTGCTCATGGGACTGCCGGGATCAATTCTGGCTTTCGGTTTCGGACAGGTATGGATCGGAATCGGTCTGGCACTGGGAACTGCAGCAAACTGGATCTTCTGTGCAAAGAGACTGAGAAAGTTCAGTGAGGCTTCAAATGACTCAATCACGCTGCCTCAGTATCTGACAAACAGATTTGCAACATCAAGCAAAGTCCTGCAGGTAATCTGCGCTGTAATCTTCCTGATTGCATTTACGGTATACGTTGCATCCGCTTTCGTAGCAGGAACATCCGTATTCACAATGCTCTTCCCGGGAATCAAGCCGGGCACTGCAATGCTTGTATTTGCACTTATCATTGTAGGATATACATTCCTGGGCGGCTTCAAGGCAGTTTGCTGGACAGACTTCTTCCAGGGAATTCTGATGCTGATTGCACTTCTGGCAATTCCAATCATCGTAGTTGCAACACAGAATGTGGACACAAGCCTGCTTTCAAATGTATATGAATACACCGATGCTGACGGATCAATCGTACAGTGCGTATTCGGAGAAAGCCTCTTCGGAGCATCATGGCAGGATATCGTTTCAGGTCTGGCATGGGGTCTCGGATACTTCGGAATGCCACACATTATCGTAAGATTCATGTCGATTGAGAAACCGTCAATGGTTAAGAAATCAGCATGGGTTGCCATCATATGGGTTGTACTGTCAATCGGCGGAGCATGTCTGGTTGCATACTACGCAAGAATGTTCGTTGCAGAAGAACTGCTGACTGTAGGAGCACAGAAAACTGTATTCATCGTAATGGCAAGAAGGTTCTTCCCGCCGGCAATCGCAGGGTTCCTGCTTGCAGCAATCATGGCTGCATCAGTATCAACTGCCGACTCACAGCTGCTGGTAGCATCAAGCTCATTCACTGCTGACATGTACAAGCCGCTTATCAGAAAGAACGCAAGTGAGAAGGAAACCCTCTGGGTTGGAAGAATTGCAGTAGTTGTGCTGGCAATAGTAGCATACATGATCGCATCATCAGGCGGTTCCGGAGCACAGGCAATCATGAACATGGTAGAAAATGCATGGGGCATCTTCGGATCGGCATTCGGACCGGTAGTAATACTTTCACTCTTCTGGAGAAGGTTCAACTATGCGGGCGCATGTGCCGGCGTAATCGCAGGTGCAGCAATGGATATCATCTGGCTTTTCTGCCTCTCATCAACAGGCGTATACGAACTCTTCCCTGGATTCGTAGTTGGCGGAATCGTTGCAATCATCGTTACTCTGGCAACAAAGGCTCCTGGCGAAGCCGTTACAGCAATCTATGACAAGGCTACAGGCGATACCGAATAGCAGTGAGCGGGAGAGACTGACTTAAATAGTCCTCGACACAGACAACTGAATAAACTCACTCATAGTGAATACTAAAAAACTGCTAAAACTCGGGAATTGCTCCCTCAGACATTGGCAGTTTTTTGTATTCACTTATTCGTTTCGTTTGCAGTTGTTGCTGTGTCTGCGAAAATTTAAGTCAGTTTCTCCAGCTTACATCCATTCGAGTGAATCAACAGCCTCATCAATTTCCGACTGTGAGCCGGCCAGCTGGCGTCTGATGCTCTGCATTCGCATGTCCAGATCTGCGCTGATGGTGGCACATTCGGTAAGCTCGCCGACGAGCCGGTCGTTTAATTCCGGAGGAAGCTCCTTTTTGTATTTTAGCTTGTGCTCCAGACTCGCCCAGAAATCCATGGCAATTGTCCTGAGCTGGACTTCAACCTTCATGTCGCGCTTCTCGTGCTCCAGGAAGATCGGAACAGTAACGATGAGATGGAGACTTCTGTATCCGTTTTCCTTGGGGTTTCTGATGTAATCCTTGCAGTCGACCAGAGTGACGTCATCCTGCTGAAGGAAGCAGTCTGCAACCGTGTAAATGTCTTCAGGAAATCCGCATATTACACGTATTCCCGCAATGTCCTCAATGTTTCTCTCGATGGACTCAACGGAAAGGGGAATTTCGTAACGGTTAACCTTTTCGATAAGGCTGTCCATGGTCTTCAGCCTGGATTTTATTGTTTCAATCGGGCTGTATTCTCTTGAAAGTGAAAACTCCTGATTCAGCACATTGAATTTTGTTTCAATCTGCATTATTGCACACTCGTAATAGGTGAGCATTGTCTGGAGCTGATTTTCGTTTTTTTCAAAGAAATCCTGGAATTTATCCGACGTCAGTCGGCCAACAAGTATTTCCTTTTTCTTCTGTACAATGTAATCTCTGATATTCATTCTTTTACCTCACTTGCTACATATTATACCACAAAAAAGGACCATAATATGTTGACCAGGTGAATTATGAATGAGATAATTACAAGGTAGATTATTTTGAAAGGAAAGCAGATGAATATTCACAGTAAAGGGCTCCTTGCGGTGGCAGCCGGAAACGTTATCTTCGGATTCAGTTTTCTGTTTTCACGCCTGGCCCTTAACATCACAATTCCGGCAGTGCTGGTGGCATACAGGTTCCTGGTTGCCTTTGCAGTAATGAACATTCTAGTGCTCATCGGCAGGAACATAAGGAAAAAGGACGGAAATCCGCTGGTTGAGTTCTCTCTGAAGGGGAAACCGCTGAAGAACGTGCTTTTGCTTGCTCTATTCCAGCCTGTTCTGTATTTTTTCTGTGAAACCTATGGAATCTTTTATACATCATCGGCTTTTTCGGGCACGATTATTTCAATCATTCCAATCATGGGAATAGTATTCGACAAGATTCTCATGCATTCGGAAATCAGGAAGAAGCAGATTGTGTGCGCTTTCGTTTCGGTTGCGGGAGTCATAGTTACGACTCTCGGTGCCCAGGGAATGAAATCCTCGATTATCGGGGTGCTGTTCCTTGGGGGAGCTGTGTGCTTCGGAGCTCTGTTCTACGTTTTCAGCAAGAAATCGGCGGAACACTACAATGCAATTGAGCGAACATACATCATGTTTGCCGGCGCAAGCGCAGTATTCATTGCTGTTGCACTTGTACAGTGCAAAGGCAACCGGGGCTTTATTCTGGAACCTCTTGGTAGCGGCACATTTGTAATCGCGGTCATTTATCTGGCAGTGATTTCATCGGTGGCGGCCTTCATATTCCAGAACTGGGGCAACAATTATGTCAGCGTTTCAGAGGCAACTCTGTTTGCCAATCTGACTACTGTAATATCTATTCTGGCGGGAGTGATCTTCCTCCATGAGGCCTTTACGATTCAGCAGATAATCGGGGCCATAGCAATACTGATCAGTGTTTACATAGCAAACGTAAGGAGATAGGAAAGAAAAATGGCTTTTCAATTAGGACAGTACACAGCACCTGATTTCAGTCAGGAGATTTTTGTCAAGGCACCGCAGGCAAAGCTTGCACCTGCACCTCGTGACAAGGCAGCCCCAGAGGGTTTTCATGCCATGTCGATATTCCCGGAATATTTCAAGGTGGGAGATGAATGGATTCTTCCGGAGGATTCAAGAATGGATTGCGTTCCGGTTCTTGAGGACGGCAGAATCATCGTGAGGGAATTCAGAAACCTTAAAGAGGGAGACATGGTATTCCTGGGCAGAACAGAAAACTGCGAAGAAGGAATATTCGTCCATGACAACGGATTCTATTTCCCTGGAGTTGAAGAAGGATTCCAGAATTCCTTCGCATTCAGACAGTCACGAAGCAGGGAAACAGCATATTCATATGATTATTCAAACATATACGAGCTGCTTGAATATGAGAAGGAACACGGATACATAACATGGGTTCTCGGACCTGCCTGTGCATTTGATGCCGGCGCCCGCGAAGCTTTCTCAACACTTATAGACAAGGGTTACGTAAGTGCTCTGCTGGCAGGAAACGCTCTGGCAACTCATGACCTGGAGGCGGCATATCTGGGAACCGCGCTGGGTGTGGACATCAGAACACAGCAGCCGTATTTTAACGGACACTACAATCATCTGGTTACGATCAATGCGATAAACACCTACGGTTCAATTCCTGCATTCATCGAAGGTGAAGGAATTGACAACGGAATAATATACAGCTGCGTCAATAACAGAGTGCCGTTTGTTCTCAACGGTTCCATACGTGACGACGGACCGCTTCCTGAAGTATACGAGCATACATATGTGGGCCAGGATGCAATCAGGAGCCATGTGAGAAAATCCACAACGGTAATTGGCATGGCAACTGTTCTCCACACCATAGCTACAGGAAACATGACACCGAGCTACAGAGTTCTTGAAGATGGAACAATTAGACCGGTTTACTTCTATAACATTGACACATCGGAATTCGCAGTAAACAAGCTGGGAGACAGAGGAAGTCTGGCGGCCAAGGGAATAGTAACCAACGTTCAGGACTTCGTGCGCAATCTGGCAAAGAATCTGAAATAAGAACAGCAAAAGCAGGGAGATAAGATGGCAACAAAAAAAGAAATAAGAAAGGCAGTACTGGCAGAGCGCAGGGCCCTCGACGAGGAGACAGTATCTCTGGCATCACAGGTAATATGCCGGAAGATCATGGATATTGATGCATATGCGGAGGCTACGGATGTATGCCTGTACATGCCAATAAACAACGAGGTTAATGTGCTGCTTCTAGCAGAGATAGCCGAGGAGCAGGGCAAAAGAGTATGGGTGCCGAAGGTAGTTAAAAAGGGAGAAGCCGACAAGGCCGGCGATATGGTATTCAACCGTTTTGAAGGCGGGGACAGCACTGTAACAGGTGCATATGACATTACGGAATCAACCTCGGAAGAAATCCTGGAGCCTAATGACAGCACGGTAATCATCATGCCGGGTGCAGTATTTACACCATGGCGCGACCGCATAGGATACGGCGGAGGATTTTATGACAAATTCCTCGATGAGCATCCTCAGGTAAAAACCATAGCCGCCTGCTATGACCTGCAGGTAGTACCGGAAATACCGGTAGAAGAATTTGATAAGAAACCTGACTATGTAGTCAGTGAAACAAGCATTTACAGATAGAGAAAAATAATGGATATATTACAGACAACACAGAGAATACAGAAAACATTTGAAGAATATGAACTATGCAGGCAGCAGGCGGACCAGGTGAGATTACTGGCTGACAAACTGCAGAAGAAGGACGTTACAATAGCGGTCATCGGCCAGTTCAAGCGCGGCAAGACGACCATGGTTAACAGCATTCTGGGCAGAAAGCTTCTGCCTACGGGAATTGTACCGATCACATCTGCTGTTACCAGAATCGAATATGCCGACGGGGAATCGGGAGAAACCGCCAGGGTTTATTTCCTCAACGGCCTCTGTGAAGAGGTGCCTGTCGGGTCTTTGCATGAGTACATCAGCGAGCAGGAAAATCACGACAATGAAAGGGGCGTGGCGGAAGTTGAACTCCTGACTGACTCCGGTTTTCTGAAGGACGGCCTGATTCTGGTTGACACTCCGGGTGTAGGCTCGGTTCATGAAAACAACTCAAAGTCGGCCTATGATTTTGCCAGGGAAAGTGATGGCGTAATATTCATGCTTTCCGTTGACAGCCCGATAAACCAGATTGAAGTGGACTTTCTGAAGAGCGTGCGCAAGTTTGCCGGCAAGTTCTACTTCACGGTCAACAAGATTGACACCGTAGATGAAGAGGATCTGGCCGAATACCTTGAATACTGCACGGCACTTATCAGCGATATCATGGGATATGATGACGAGGATGCAAAAGCAATAAAGCTTATCCCGATAAGCGCCAGGAAGCAGATCGGCATAGACACTCTGACAGACATGGTCAGGGATGACCTGCTCAACAAGGCCGGAGACATAATGAAGCAGTCAGTAAGCCTGAAGCTTCTTGAAATACTCAAGAATACAGGAACGCAGATCAGATCATACAGGGAAGTCCTTAAGATGGCGCCGAACGTGTTCAACAGAAGGTTCAGTGAAATGAATGAATTCCTGAATGAGGAAAGAGACAAGCTGGACAAACTGGAAGACACGAAATATCTCAGAGCCAGACTTAATGAAGAAAAGGCTCTTCTTACGGCCAAGGTCAGAGAACTCTTCGGAATAGAGTATTTCTACTTTGTTGACAGAAGTGACGCTGCTGAGTTCCTGACAAAGGATGAGTATGCGGCCGAGCTTTCGGAAACTTATGAGGAACTGGCGGAAACGCTTAATGCGATTTTCATGTACAAGGAAGAAAACGCATACACAGTAGCCAGAAGAATAGAAGATCTTAACATTCTCATGCATAGCATGAAGAAATTCTCAAGACAGATAGAACGAGATATGGTATAATATTTCAGAAAATATGTTGTTTAGACACTAAAGAAGAAGGAGTAGTCTATGAAACCTAAATACAAACGTGTTCTGATAAAGGTCAGCGGCGAAGCAATGGCCGGAGACCAGCATTTCGGAATCAACTGGGAAATGGTTAAAACAACTGCTCTTCAGCTTAAGGAAGTTGCAGACGCCGGCGTGCAGATTGCTGTAGTTGTTGGCGGAGGAAACTTCTGGAGAGGCAGAAGCAGCGAGGAAATGAACAGGTCAACAGCTGATTACATCGGCATGATGGGAACTGTAATGAATGCTCTGGCACTTCAGGAGGGACTTGAGGCTGCAGGCGTTCCAAGCGTTATCCAGACTGCAATCGAGATGCGACAGGTGGCAGAGGGCTACAACAGAAGAAATGCAGTGGCACACCTTGATGCCGGCAAGGTTGTAATCTTCGGAGCAGGAACGGGAAGTCCGTTCTTCTCAACGGATACGACAGCTGCACTGAGAGCTGCGGAAATCGAGGCAGAGGTAATTCTCATGGCCAAGAACATAGATGCAGTATATTCCGCAGATCCTAAACTTGACCCGAATGCGGTAAAGTATTCAGAACTGACTCACGCAGAGGTTCTGGAGAAAGATCTGAAGGTAATGGATGCAACTGCCGCAGCACTGTGTAGAGATAACAACATAGCAATCCATGTATTCGGACTAGCCGAAGAAAATGGTATGATGAAGGCAATATACGGAGAGTCCATAGGGACAATAGTTAAATAACCGGAGGTAATAAAATGAGCGAATTCAGCATGGAATTATTGGAAGAGAAAATAAGGAAGAGCGAAACTCTTCTGAAGGAAGATCTGGCTACAGTAAGAGCCGGCAGAGCAAATGCAGCTCTGGTTGACAAGGTAATGGTTGAGTATTACGGAACTCCGACGCCGCTGAAGGCACTGGCAAACATCAGCGTTCCGGAACCGAGAACTCTCCTGATTACACCTTTTGATCCGAAGAGCATTCCTGAAATCGAGAAGGCAATCAACATTGCAAACGTTGGAATCAACCCTGTAAATGACGGCAAGGTTGTAAGACTTCAGATTCCTCAGGTAACTGAAGAGAGAAGAAAGGAACTGACAAAGACCATCAAGAAGATGGGCGAAGACACCAAGGTTGCCGTAAGAAATCTCAGAAGAGATGCCAACGACAAGGTTAAGAAGATGGAAAAAGCCGGTGACTACACGGAAGACGATGTTAAATCAACTCTGGATGAAATTCAGAAGCTGACAGACAAGTCCATCAAGGAAGTTGACGAAATCGTTGCAGCAAAAGAAAAGGAAATCATGGAAGTTTAATACACTATGACTGAACTGATTAAAGAATTAATGCCTCAGCACGTTGCCATCATCATGGATGGCAACGGCCGCTGGGCCAAGAAGAAGGGCGTACCAAGGGTAGCCGGTCACAGAGCGGGAATGGAAGCGATGAAGAAGATCGTTGACCACTCTGACAAACTCGGAATCAAGTACCTGACAGTGTACGCTTTTTCTACAGAAAACTGGAAAAGATCAATGGAGGAGGTTTCCGGAATATTCAAGCTTCTGGTCACCTTTGTTAACCGTGACCTTCGTGAGCTCATTGACAACAATGTGTGCGTAAAGATTCTGGGAGACTACAGCATGATTCCTGAGGATTCCAAGCAGGCTCTCGAGAAGACAATTCACGACACGGCGGACAACACGGGTCTCCAGTTTAACATCGCGCTGAACTACGGCGCCCGTGATGAAATAATCCGCTCCGTTAAATCCATTGCACAGCGTGCAAAGGCAGGAGAACTTGATCCAGAGGATATCGATGAGGAAACCATAGCACGGGGGCTCTGGACGGGAGCGGACCATGCAAACTCACCTGATCCTGAACTGATTATCAGGACAAGCGGAGAAGAAAGGCTGTCCAACTTCCTGCTCTGGCAGGGAGCATACAGCGAGTTTGTTTTCAGCGACGAGCTCTGGCCGGACTTCACTCCGGAGGAATACGAGAAATGCATTGCTGAATACCAGTCGAGAGACAGGCGTTTCGGAGGAAGATAGAGATGAAAACAAGAGTACTGTCGGGACTTATAATGCTCCCGCTTCTCGTAATTGTAATATTGAACGGATGGGTATTATATGCCGGATGTCTCGTAATCAGTCTGATGGCTGCATACGAGTTCTTCAGAGGTTTTAGGGAACTGGATATCAAGCCAAACTATCCAATAGCCGTGTGCTCCATAGTGGCACTGTATCTTCTGGGAATGCTGAGATACCTGGCCATAAGAACCACAGACGGTTTTTCTCCTGTCAGAGTATTCAGCTCCGAAACGTGGATATATCTGTGGATTTTCGGAACGGTTCTGGCATGCCTTCTGTATCTCTTCAGCATTGAGAAGAGAAAGCTTGAAGATGCAATGGTTACAATAACAGGAATATTCTATGTGGGATTCTTCTGTTATACCATAGGAGAACTGGCCCTGATGCAGGAACTGAACATCCTTGTCTGGCTTGTTATCATCACGGCTTTCGGTACGGATATCTGTGCATATTTCGCCGGCGTGACAATGGGTAAACATAAGCTCTGCCCTAAGATCAGCCCTAAGAAGACATGGGAGGGTGCCATTGGAGGAATCCTGGGAAGCGTTATTCTCAGCGGACTTTTCGGACTCTTCTTTGCGAAGGAATTCCTGATTCACTGTCTGGTAATAGGATTCCTGGCAAGCATCGTTTCAATGTTCGGTGACCTGACAGCATCAATATTCAAGCGCAAGATGGGAATAAAGGATTACGGAAATCTGATTCCGGGGCACGGCGGCATTCTCGACAGATTTGACAGCGTGCTGTTTACCGGACCGGTAGTATATTTCTATGCTGTTATAATACTTCAGATGTTCTGCTTCTGGCTGTAATCAAAGAACTAACATGATATGAAAAAGAGAATCGCAATACTCGGGAGCACCGGTTCCATCGGAACCCAGGCTCTCGATGTAATCAGACACAACAGAGATAAATACGAAGTCGTGGCATTAAGCTGCGGCACACAGGAAGACCTGCTAAGGAAACAGATAGAAGAATTTCATCCGCAGGCTTTTTGTGTTGGCGGAGACGCGAAGCAGATAAAGGAAATCGCAACAATGCCCGAGGCTGACATTGTCCTCAATTCTCTCATGGGAATGAGGGGACTGGAGCCTACACTGGCGGCAATCGAAGCCGGCAAGGATATTGCCTTTGCAAACAAGGAAACACTTGTTGTTGGCGGCGAACTTGTAATGGAGGCAGTAAAGCGCAAGGGCGTGAAGCTGCTGCCGGTGGACAGTGAGCACAGCGCCATCTTTCAGGCACTCCAGGGAAACGAAGGCAATCCGATAAAGAGAATCATTCTGACTGCATCGGGCGGTCCGTTTAGAGGATATACGAGAGAGCAGCTTGAACAGGTTACACTGGCTCAGGCCCTGAAGCATCCGAACTGGTCAATGGGAAGCAAGATAACAATCGACTCTGCGTCCATGATGAACAAGGGGCTGGAAATCATAGAGGCAAAGTGGCTCTTTGACGTTCCGCTGGAAAAGATTCAGGTGGTGGTTCATCCCCAGAGCGTTCTTCACTCGGCTGTTGAATATGAGGATGGATCTGTAATCGGACAGATGGGCAACCCTGACATGAGAGTTCCTATCGGCTATGCATTCTCATATCCGGAAAGACTGGAACTGACGGGTGACACCGGCGTGGAAAGCCTGGACCTGTTTTCACTGAAGGAAGGACTCAGCTTCTATCCGGCTGACGACAAAGTGTTTAAGACCATTGCGCTGGCGAGACAGGCAAGTGAAATGGGAGGCAGCTATCCTGTTGTGCTCAACGGGGCCAATGAAATGCTTGTTGACCTGTTTTTGCATGAAAAAATCAGGTTTATCGATATACAGGACACGCTCGAAAAAATCATGAACGAGCATAAGCCTGTTTTCAATCTTTCTCTTGAAGGGGTTCTTGAGGAAGACAGAAAGATCAGAGATTACGTGAGAAAACTTGTGGAGGGGTAATTACAGATGACCGTCATTTATGCCATTTTAATATTCTGTCTGCTCATATTTGTACATGAGCTCGGACATTTCATAGTAGCCAAAGCCTGCGGGGTCAAGGTAAATGAGTTTGCCCTGGGAATGGGCCCTGCAATATTCAAAAAACAGAAGGGGGAAACACTCTACGCACTGCGAATCTTTCCGATTGGCGGATACTGCGCAATGGAGGGCGAGGATGAGGACTCGGAAGAACCGAGAGCCTTCAACAACCAGCCTGCGTGGCAGAGAGCCTGCGTTCTTGCAGCCGGTTCTTTCATGAACCTGCTTACCTGCGTCGTTCTGCTTATTGTTATCGCATTCTGGGTTGGAACTTCAACCACAACGATCAATGAGGTTTCGGATGGATCGCCTGCTCAGAAGGCGGGAATAGTATCGGGAGACACGATTCTTCAGGTTGACGGCAAGAAAATAAACGAGTGGGACGACCTGATTCAGTCCATAGGATACAGCGAAAATGACAAGGCCGATATTACTGTAGAAAGAGACGGCGAGGAAATCACACTGACCACCGAGCTTGAATACAGCAAGGAAACCGAAAGAAAGATGATAGGCATAACGCCAACATCAGAACACAGGCCGGGCAAGGCTGTCGTGGGCGGCATTAAAAATACGGGAAGCATGACTGTGATGATGTACACGATTCTCAAGCAGCTATTCACCGGCGAGGTTTCAGTCAAGGAACTGAGCGGACCTGTGGGAATTGTCTACGCCACAAACCAGGCGGCAAAGTCGGGTCTCATGTATGTCATATATCTGGCGGCGCTTCTTTCTCTGAACCTGGCAATAATAAACATGCTGCCGTTCCCGGCGCTTGACGGAGGAAGACTGCTGTTCCTGGTCATCAGACTTTTTACGGGCAAGAAAGTTTCAGACGAGACGGAGGGCAAGATCCATTTCATAGGAATCTGTCTTCTCTTCGCGCTGATGATATATGTTACTTTTAACGATGTTATCAGGTTCATAATACCTATATTCTAGACATGAAAAAATCAGTAAAAGCAGGAAATGTGCAGATTGGCGGAGGTGCTCCCGTAAGCATTCAGTCAATGTGCAACACTAAAACTTCAGATGCAAAGGCAAGCATCGAGCAGGTCAGAAAGCTGGAGGAGGCGGGCTGCGAAATAATCCGTCTTACAGTGCCTGATGAAGATGCGGTTCTTGGTTTTGCAGAGGTAAAGAAGGCTGCCCGCATACCCGTTGTTGCGGACATTCACTTTGATTACAGAATGGCCCTGGCTGCCATGGATGCAGGCGCTGACAAGATCAGAATAAATCCGGGTAACATAGGCGGCGAGGAAAACGTGAAGACCGTAGTGGAAAAAGCGAAGGCATGTCACATACCGATTCGCGTAGGTGTTAACGGCGGATCACTTGAAAAGGACATTCTGGCAAAGTACGGAAAGGTTACTGCCGAAGGTCTGGCCGAGAGTGCGCTGAGAAATGTGGCGCTTCTCGAAAAATACGATTTTGAAGACATAGTCATTTCACTGAAATCATCAGATGTGAAAATGAACTTTGACGCATACAGAATAGTCAATGGCAAATCCGATTATCCGCTCCACATAGGAGTGACGGAGGCAGGTACGCCTTCAAGGGGAAAAATCAAGTCGGCTGCAGGAATCGGGGCACTGCTTCTGGAAGACATCGGCGATACAATGAGGGTTTCTCTTACGGCTGATCCTGTAGAAGAAGTGCATTTTGCCAAGGCACTGCTGGCATCTCTGGGAATGCGTGACGAGGGCATACAGGTGGTGTCATGTCCAACCTGCGGAAGAACGGAAGTTGACCTGGAAAGGATTGCGGAGGATGTTGAACGCAGAGCCGGTAAACTCATGGAGGCAGGTTTTGCACGAAAAGGCATAAAACTTGCCGTAATGGGCTGTGCGGTAAACGGTCCGGGAGAGGCGAGAGAAGCTGATTACGGCGTTGCCTGCGGGAAAGGCGAGGGCCTGCTCTTTTCAAAGGGCGAAATAGTAAAGAAAGTAAAAGAAGAAGATATAGCAGAAGAACTTATTAAACTGGTGACAAATGAGAAAGATTCTTGAGGAATCCATAGACTTTTCGAGAGCAGAAAATTTTAATAAAGAAGATTTTAATGTTGAGACGAAAAAAGCTTCACTGAACAGCAAAACCAATGTGCTTACTCTGGAGCTGGTGCTCAATTTTATTGTATCCGCAGAATCCCTGGAGAAATTCAAAAGCGAACTGATCCGTCAGCTGAAGGATGTAAAGGACATTGACCTTACCATTGACTATCAGGATGTCATGGGAAGAGAAATACCCCTTCCTGAAAAAAAGGCGGAAGCTGAGCCGGCACCGGCAGGCGGCGGCAAAGGAAAAGGCGGATGGCAGGGAGGCAGAAGAAGGAGAAAGTATGTTCCTGTCAGAGGCAACCTGATCATGGGCAGGACCATTTCCGGCGAAGCCATGGAAATCGGTAATGTTGAATCCGAAAGCGGAGAGGTTGTTGTAGAGGGCGAGCTTTTCCAGAAGAGCTGCAGGACAATAAGTGAAGACAGTAAGCTGGCAAGTCTTTTCATTACAGACAAGAAGACCAGCATATGCGTCAAGTCATTTGTGGTCAACCAGAAATGGGATGACATAGAGGAGCACCTGCCGGACGGCTCATACGTAAGGATTCACGGCAAGGCACAGTGGGACAGATATGACAATACTGTAACCATAATGGCTGACGACATTGAAAAGATAGAGAAAAAGGAAAGAACGGATACATATCCGGAGAAGCGTGTTGAACTGCACTGTCATACGAAAATGAGCGCAATGGACGCCCTGTGTGACGCATCAACTGTTGTAAAAACCGCAGAAAAGTGGGGCCATAAAGCTGTAGCAATAACCGACCACGGAGTTGTGCAGGCTTTCCCGGACGCTTCACATGCTGCGAAAGAAATAAAGATTCTCTATGGGTGCGAAGGATATCTGGTTGATGATACAGGTCTCATTGCCGCGGACGGAACGATAGACTACAGGACAAGAAGAACCAATCACATTGTAATTTTTGCCAGGAACAGGGAAGGACTCATGAACCTGTACAGGCTCGTTTCACTTTCCCACCTGAAGTATTTCTATAAGAGACCGAGAATTCCGAAGTCTGTTCTTGAGGAAAACAGGGAAGGCCTTATTCTGGGGTCAGCCTGTGAAGCCGGAGAAGTCTACAGTGCATTAAAGGCGGGCGCCGGCGATGAAGAGCTTGAGAAAATTGCATCCTTCTACGATTACCTTGAAATACAGCCTGTAGTGAACAACATGTTCATGCTCAGAGACGGTATGGTTTCCGACGAAGAAGAGCTTAGAGATTTCAACAGAAAGATTGTCGCCCTGGGCGATAAGCTGGGCAAGCCGGTGTGTGCAACCTGCGACGCTCATTATTTTGATGAAGAGGACGCACTTTACAGAAAGATTCTTCAGGCCGGTCAGGGATACAAGGATGCGGAGAGCGGCGAAGGTCTCTATTTCAGAACCACCGATGAGATGATGGAGGAATTCGCTTATCTTGGCGAAGAAACGGCCAGGAAGGTTGTAATAGAAAATACAAATCTCATTGCGGACATGATTGAACCGATGATGCCGGTTCCAAAGGGCAAATTCCCGCCAAAGATTGATGGCGCCGAGGACTACCTGAGGGAGGTGTGCAGGGAAAGATCAACTGCCATGTACGGTGATCCGCTGCCGCAGGAGATTCAGGAAAGACTGGATAAGGAGCTCAATTCAATAATAGATAACGGATATGCTGTAATGTACAGATCGGCGGAAATGCTTGTTCAGAAGTCGCTGGAGGAAGGGTATCTCGTAGGCTCCAGAGGTTCCGTAGGTTCATCCTTTGCGGCAACCATGTCCGGAATTACGGAGGTAAATCCTCTTCCGGCTCATTATCTGTGTCCAAACTGCAGGAATGTGGAATGGGATGACACGAAAGAATATGACTGCGGTGTTGACATGCCGGACAAGCTTTGTCCGAAGTGCGGAACGCCTTACAGAAAAGAAGGATTCACCATTCCTTTTGAAACATTCCTCGGATTTGACGGAACAAAGGAACCTGATATCGATCTTAACTTTGCAGGAGAATATCAGGGAAAGGCACAGAAATACGTTGAAGAGATATTCGGGGCAGAAAATGTTTTCAAGGCGGGCACAATCGGAACGGTTGCCGGCAAAACAGCCTTCGGATTTGTTGCAAAGTACTTTGATGAGAAGGGCATTCAGGCGCCTAGGGCTGAGATGGACAGACTTACATCATGCTGCGAAGGCGTCAAGAGAACTTCCGGGCAGCATCCGGGAGGAGTCGTTATCGTACCGCGAGGTCATGAGATTTATGAGTTCTGCCCGGTTCAGCATCCGGCAAACGACATGAAGTCAGATATCATCACGACTCATTTTGACTACCATTCAATCGATGAGAATCTGCTGAAGCTCGACATACTGGGTCACGATATTCCTTCAATGATCAGGCACCTGCAGGACATGACGGGAGTGGATCCGCTGTCCATTCCTCTCAAGGACGAAAAGGTCATGAGCATATTCATAGGCACAGAGGGACTTGACATCAAGAACCCTGACTATAAATTCAAGCACGGAAGTTTCGCAATACATGAGTTTGGAACAGCTTTTGTAAGACAGATGCTGGACGATATTCATCCGACAACCGTAGAGGAGCTGGTCAGAATATCCGGTCTTTCTCACGGAACTGATGTATGGCTCGGAAATGCGCAGGATCTGGTTGTAAACGGCGTTACGACCATGAGAGAAGCAATTGCAACACGTGACGACATAATGAACTATCTGAGAAAGCACGGACTCCCTAACGGAGATGCTTTTACCATAATGGAGAAGGTCAGAAAGGGTAAGGGTCTGACCGAAGAACAGGAAGCTCTCATGGTAGAGCATGACGTTCCGGACTGGTATATTAACTCATGCAAGAAAATCAAATACATGTTCCCGCGTGCACATGCTGTGGCTTACGTAATGATGTCTCTGCGTGAGGCTTATTACAAGGTTTACTATCCGGCAGAGTTCTATGCGACATATTTCACCACCAAGGTTGCGGACTTTGATTCCGCAACGATACTGAAGGGGCTGAAGGCTGTCGATGATCGGATTGAGGAAATCAAACGCAAAGACAAGGATGCAAGCAAGAAGGAAGAGTCGGAGATGACTGTACTGGAGGTTGCATATGAGATGTACTCCAGAGGTTATGAATTTGAACCTGCAAGGCTGGGAATAAGTGATGCCCTGAAGTTCGGAGTACATGACGGCAGGGTTCTTCTCCCGTTTGTTGCAATTAACGGAATGGGCGAAGGAGCTGCGACTGCCTTTGCAAAAGGATATGAAGACAGACCCTATGAAACTGTCGAGGACATCATGGACAGAGGCAGGGTAAACAAGACTGTAATTGAAGAACTGAGGGCTCATGGAGTACTTGAGGGGCTGCCTGAAACGGCACAGATAAGTTTCTTCTAATATACAAAATGTGTACGGTCACATATTGTACATTAATGACAGATAAACTATAATGATTGCGGAGGTATTATGGCAAAGAAGATTGATACATCGCTTCTCGATGAAGCCGTAAAGTTTGCAGTTGACGCCCATGCGGGTACCGAACGAAGAGGAAAAGGTTTTCCCTACATTGTTCATCCAATGGAAGCCGTATCCATAGTGTCAACCATAACATCAGACCAGGAACTGCTGGCGGCTGCAGCACTTCACGATGTGGTCGAAGATACAGAGTACACCGAGGAAGACATTCGTGAAAGATTCGGTGACAGGGTTGCAGGTCTTGTTGCGACTGAAAGCGATGTGGTGGTTGAAGGCAAGACGGACGAGGAGAGCTGGCACGAGAGAAAGCAGGCGGCAATAGAAAGACTGGCTGCTGCAAGCCACGACGGTAAAGTGGTTGCAATGGGAGACAAGCTTTCAAACATGAGAGCAATTGCCAGGGATTATGAGGTCGAAGGTGATGCCTTCTGGAACAGATTTCATTCCAGTGATCCGAAGGACCACGAATGGCATTACAGAGGGCTTGCGGAGTCCCTGTCGGAGCTTGCGGATACAGATGCATATAAAGAGTTTGTTGAACTTATAAACAGGACTTTTCAGAAATAATAAATAAAGATAAAACGGAGGAAAACATGAACATTAACTTAAACCAGGACGAAAAAAAGGTTGCACTTGAAATTGAGGGAAGACTGGATACTACTACAGCTCCTGAACTGGAAGAGACAATTGCCAACTGCATCGAAGGAACAGAAGAGCTGGTATTTGATTTTGCAAATCTTGAGTACATCTCATCTGCAGGACTGAGAGTTCTCCTGGCAGCCCAGAAGAAAATGAACAAGCAGGGAACCATGATTGTCAGGAATGCAAATGATGTAATCATGGAAGTATTCGAAATTACCGGTTTTGTTGATATTCTTACTATCGAATAACAGCAGTCGGCAACTGGAGGAACGGTCATGGATGCTCATTGCCGCATGATAATGGATGAGTACCTTGAAAATGTCGAAAACTATGCCATTCTGAAGGACAAGGTTATCGAGCTGCTCAGGGACGCCATCGAAAAAAACGGAATATTCATTACAGGCATTGAGGGCCGTGTAAAGACAGAAAAGAGTCTGGAAGGAAAGCTGGGGCTGAAAGGAAGCAAGTACGCTTCCATTGACGATGTTACCGATGTTGTCGGCTGCAGAGCAATCACCTTCTACAGTGACGAAGCTGACAGAATTGCCGCCTTCGTCGAGAACATGTTTATCATTGACTGGGAGAATTCAATTGATAAGAGAAAGGTGCTGCAGCAGGACCAGTTTGGCTACATGTCAATTCACTACATCTGCCGGATTCCAGAAAGTCTCTATCATGACCCGGAAAGACCTGAACTAAACCACATACGGTTCGAAATTCAGATAAGAACTGCGCTTCAGCATGTCTGGGCTACGATATATCATGATACGGGATACAAGAATGATGTTGAGGTTCCGAAGGAGTATCTGCGAAAGCTTTCCCGACTGGCCGGGCTAATTGAAATAGCAGATGATGAATTCAGGACTGTAAGAGATGAGATTTACGAATACAGAAATCATGTCAAGGGGCTCATCAAGGACGGACGTCTTGATGATATTGAACTGAACGGGGATTCATTCAGGGGATATCTGGAAATGAAGCCTTTTGACAGGCTTAACAGAAATATTGCGGCGATCAATTCCGCGGAAATAGAGGAAGCCAATCTGTTCGGTTATCTCGAAGTTCTGAAAAACATGGAGCTGAAGACGCTGGCAGATATAAGTTCATTCATAGACATGAATTATCATGATGCCTTCAGGCTTGCGGTGCATCAGCTGTCCGGCAAGGATATTGACATTATCAGCGAGACTCTGGGACTGCAGAACCTGTGTCTGGTGAGCATACTGAAAAACGGCGGAGGGCTTCAGGGACTTATCAGATTTTACGACCTGATTAACGGGAAGAAGCCTAGAAATTCCAAGTCGGCAGAGAGAATCATGGCGCAGGCTGCGGAGATAGGAATTATCTGAGAATGACAGAAGATAGCAGGAAGATAAAGATTATATTTGTATGTTTTGCAAATGTGTGCCGTTCAACCATGGCTGAGTTTGTTTTCAAGAACATTGTCAGAAGACAGGGCATGGAAGACAGGTTTGACATCAGTTCAGCGGGTGTCTTCGAGGATTCCATCGGCATGGAAATTCACGAGGGGACGAAAGAAGTTCTGGAAATGTACGGAATACCATACGAAAACCGCACAGCCAGAATGCTTACGAAGGAAGAGTATGATGCTGCTGACATGATTGTCTGCATGGACAAAAAGAACGTGGCAGGAGTCGTGAGCATATGCGGACCTGATACGGACGGAAAGATACATACGCTCCTCAGTTTTGCGGGAGAAGCCGGAGATGTTCCCGATCCGTGGTATACAGATGATTTTGATGAAACATATGATAAGATTATCGAGGGTTGCAGAGCACTTATGGAATCGCTGAAAACCCTTGCAAATGCTTGATTTATGTGTTAACATAATCAATGTTAAATAATAAGTTACAGTCGAGTGGGCACCAAACCCACTCTTCTTTTATGAGTTTTTTAACTCAGGGAGAAAAAATGGCAAAGAAGAAAATTACAGATTTGGTGAGCGAACTTCTTGGCGATTTTCTTGCAGAGAATGGATATGAACTCTACAATACGGAATATGTCAAAGAAGGAAGAGACTGGTTTCTGAGGGTATACGTTGACCTGGCAAAGGGCGAGGACGAAGATGGAAACCCGGTATACATTGGGACCGAGGACTGTGAAAAGGTAAGCAGATACCTGAGCGAAAAGCTTGATGAAGCTGACCCTATTGAACAGAACTACTTTCTGGAGGTAAGTTCACCGGGAATGGACAGACCGCTTATAACACCGGAACATTACGAGAAGTATGTTGGAAGTGCCGTTGATGTCAAGCTTTACAAAGGCATGGACGGCACCAAGAACATTGAAGGCGAGCTTACTGCCTTTGCACCTTGTGAAGGAGATTATTCGGTAACAATAAAAGACGAGGACGGCAGAGAGTGGAACCTGATGCTGTCCCAGATAGCCAGAACCAAGCTGGCAGTGATTTTTTAAGAATAAATTGTTTTCTAGATGGAGGAAAAGAAAATGAGTGAATTTATGAATGCAATCAACGATCTGGTAAAGGAAAAGGGCATTCCAAAGGAAGTAATCATGGAGGCTATTGAATCAGCTCTCATATCAGCCTACAAGAAGAACTACGGAACTGCAGCCAACGTTCGCGTTGAAATGAATGAGGAATCAGGTGAAGTCGAGGTCCTCATGCAGAAGAATGTAGTTGAAGAGGTTGAGGATGAATTTACCGAAATTTCACTTGAGGAAGCCAGAGAGATTGACTCAAGATATGAAATCGATGACATCGTTGAATACGAAGTAACGCCAAGAGATTTCGGCAGAATTGCCGCACAGACTGCCAAGCAGGTTGTGGTACAGAGACTGCGTGAAGCTGAGCGCGGAATGGTATTTGACAACTACATTTCAAGACAGGGCGATCTGATTACAGGTGTCGTTCAGAGAATAAGCAATGAAACCATATTTGTTAATATCGGAAATACTGAGGGTATTCTGGTTGGCGGCGAAAGAGCTGCAGGTGAAAGATACAGGGTTAATGACAGAATCAAGGCTTATATCATGGATGTCAGAAAGAGCGCCAAGGGACCTCAGATTTTCCTCAGCAGAACTCATCCGGGATTTGTTGAAAGACTCTTTGAACTTGAAGTTCCGGAAATTGAGGACGGTGATGTTGTAATCAAGAGCATCGCCAGAGAAGCAGGTTCAAGAACAAAGATCGCTGTTTACACTGAAGATGAGGATATCGATCCTGTAGGAGCATGCGTTGGCCAGAACGGCAGCAGAGTAAAGAACATCGTAGACGAGCTCTGGGGAGAGAAAATCGACATTACAACATGGGACGAGGATCCTGCAGTTCTTATCAGCAATGTACTGAGTCCGGCAAAGGTTGAAGAGGTCATGGTTGATGAAGAGGAAAGAGCAGCAACAGTTGTTGTTCCTGATTATCAGCTGTCGCTGGCAATCGGCAAGGAAGGTCAGAACGTAAGACTGGCTGCTCGCTTATGCGGATGGAAGATTGACATCAAGAGCCACACTCAGTATTTCGGGGAAGATGACGAGTATTATGATGAAGACGAATACTACGATGAAGACGAGTATTATGAAGATGAAATCGCTGAAGAAGCTGAGGAAATAGTCGAAGAAGAAACCGAGGAAATCGAAGAAACTGAAGAGGCGGAACTGGCCGAAGAGTTAATCGAAGAAATCGAGGAAGAAGATGAAAAATAAGAAGAACCCGATGCGTAAGTGTCTTGGGTGCATGGAATCAAAAACAAAGGATTCTCTTATAAGAATAGCCTGGTATGAAGGCAGACTCTCCGTCGATCCGACAGGCAAGGCGAAGGGAAGAGGCGTTTACCTCTGCAAAAACAGGGAATGCATTGAAATGGCAAGAAAGAAAAAGGCCATTCAGCGCAGCCTGCATATCGAAGTGAGCGCTGAAGAAGAAGCGAGAATTTTCGAGGAGCTGAAGGCATATGAAGAATAAGGTTCTCAGTTACATGGGTTTTGCAAAAAAATCGGGAAATGTTGTGTCAGGTGTAAATACCTGCACGGTAAACCTTGTAAAAGGCAGAGTGAAACTCATGATTCTGGCAGAGGACATTTCGGCGGGAAGCGAAAAGAAAATCATGAAGGAAATCAGAAAAGCGGATGTGAATTTCGTAAAGTACGGTACAATCGATGAACTGTCACATGCTACGGGAACGTCTGGCAGAAGCGCATTCGGAATACTGGACGAAAATTTCGCTGAAACGATTCTGAGGGAAATAGAATCATAGCATAAAGGAGGATGTGCGTATGAAGATAAAAGACTTAGCAGTAGAACTGAACATGACCGGCACGGAGGTGCTGAAGAAGGTCAAATCCATGGGGATTGAAGCCAGTAAAGTAGGCGATGAGCTGTCAGACCTGGATATGGTAGCTGTAAGAAACGCCATTACAAGAGCTGCCGCAAAGGCAGAAACGACCGTTGCCAAGAGAAGTTCGGTGAAGAAGGCACCGGCAGAGAAAAAGGAAGGGGAGCCAAAGGTAACTGTAAAGGCTGCCAATATTAAGCTGCCCGAAAAGAAAAAACCGGCTGCAAAGAAACCGCTGACTGCAGCACAGGAAGCAGCCAGAGCAGCTGCCGCCAAGACAGCTGCAGGCAAGCCAAAGTCACCGGCAGGAGCCCCAAAGGTTTCAAAGGCAAAGCTGGAAGAAAGAATTGCCAAGGAAAAGGCGGAAGCGGAAGCAAAGAAGGAGGCCATCGGAACCAAAGCGGCAGAAGTTACGGGCGAAGTGGCTTCAAAGGTTGCAGAGGCGGCGGAAAAAGTTGCTGAAACAGCTAAAAAAGTGGAAAAGAAGGCAGCAGAGGTTGCAAAGACAAAACCTGCTGAAAAAACTGAGATAAAGAAAGAAGAAAAGCCTGAAGAGAAAAAGGCGGAGAAGAAGGAAGAGCAGCCAAGGAGCAGAATAAAGGTAATAAAGAAGGCCGAAGATGTAAGACGTGAAGAAAAGGAAGCTGCCGAAAAGAGAAAGGCTGCTGCCAAAAAGAAGGCAGAAGAGAAAGCGGAAGAAAAAACTGCAAGAAAACCGGTAAAATCCTCCGAAAAACCGGCACGCCCATCCCGTAAAGGCGCAGCAGAAAATGACAGATCCGATGCTCCATCTGCTGGAAAATCCTCCACTCACAGCAAGAAGGGCAAGGAAAGAGACAGAGACAAGGAAAGAGATAAGTACTCAAGACTTGAGAGAGGCGGACGCAAGGCAGGAAAGCCTGAGCCGAAGTCACTTGAAAAGCAGGAAAGAAAGAAGAGACATCAGAACAGACCTAAGATCGAAGAACCTGAAGTACCTGAAGTTGAACTTGAAGCAGGAACAGTTCTTATCAACTGTCCTATTACAGTGGCCGGCTTTGTTGAACAGACAAAGACAACACTGTCACAGGCAATAATGACGCTCATGAAGATGGGTGTAATGGCAAACCAGAACCAGAATCTGGACGAAGATACAGTTCAGCTGCTGGCAGACGAAATGGGAATCAAGGTTGCAATCGGCGCCATAGATGAAGAGGAAGAATATCTGGAAGAAGAAGGCATTGAAACCTTTGAAGACAAGGAAGAAGACCTCCAGCCTCGTCCTCCGATCATTACTGTAATGGGCCACGTTGACCACGGTAAAACATCACTGCTGGATGCCATCAGAAATACAAACGTAACTGCAGGAGAATCCGGCGGAATCACTCAGCACATCGGTGCATCGGAAGTTGAAATCAACGGACAGAAAATAGTATTCCTGGATACTCCGGGCCACGAAGCGTTTACGGCAATGAGAGCAAGAGGTGCTCATGCAACAGACATAGCAGTACTCGTAGTTGCTGCAGACGACTCAGTAAAGCCTCAGACAATCGAATCAATCAGCCATGCCAAGGCTGCAGGCGTTCCGATTATCGTTGCAATCAATAAGATAGACAAGCCGGGAGCAAATCCGGAAATCGTAAAGAAGGACCTGGCAGAACAGGGCATTCTCGTGGAAGACTGGGGTGGCGATGTCATTGCGGTTCCTGTTTCTGCAAAGACAGGAGAAGGCATCACTAATCTGCTTGAAATGATTCTGCTTCAGGCGGAAGTTCTTGAATTGAAGGCCAACCCTGACAGACTGGCAGTAGGTACAGTTCTAGAAGCAAGACTTGACAAGGCGAAGGGACCTATCGCATCACTGCTGGTTCTCAACGGAACACTCAAGTCAGACATGAGCGTTGTTGCCGGTACATGCTCGGGCAAGATCAGACTCATGACAAACAGCAAGGGCGAAAAACTCAAGAAGGCAGGTCCTGCAACAGCAGTTGAAATCCTGGGACTGTCAGACGTTCCTGTAGCCGGCGACGTATTCAACGCAGTCAAGAAGTCAAGCCAGGCCAAGGAAATCGCATATAACAGACAGCAGAAGGTAAGACAGGAAGTGCTGGCACGTAACTCCAGCCAGACTCTGGAAGAACTCTTCAGCCAGATTCAGGAAGGCGAGGTAAAGGAACTGAACCTCATCGTCAAGGCTGACGTACAGGGCTCCGTAGGTGCCATCGTAACTTCACTTGAGAAGCTGTCAAACGATGAAGTAAAGGTAAACATTGTACATACTGGTGTTGGTGCCATTAACGAATCAGACGTAATGCTGGCAGGAACATCCGGTTCAATCATTATCGGATTTAATGTAAGACCAAGCGTAACCGTTACAGGAATGGCAGAACGTGACGGCATACAGATCAGAACATACAATGTAATCTACAATATTCTGGACGATGTTGAAAACGCCATGAAGGGCATGCTTGATCCTGAGTACAAGGAAGTTGTACTGGGCACAGTTGAAATCAGAGAAACATTCAAGGTTCCTAACGTTGGCATCATCGGCGGTGCTTATGTAACGGACGGCAAGGTTGTCAGAAACGAAAGCATCAGACTGGTACGTGACGGTATCGTAATCCACGAAGGCAAGATCTCATCACTGAAGAGATTCAAGGATGACGCAAAGGAAGTGGCACAGGGTTACGAATGCGGTATCGGAATCGAAAACTACAATGACATTAAGGAAGGCGACGTTATCGAGTGCTTCACAATGGAAGAAGTCGCCAGGGAGTAACATATGGGAAAAGGATACAGACAGGGTCGCATAGGTGAGGAAATCCGCAGGATTATCAGCGACATGCTTCTTCACGGACTGAAGGACCCGAGATTGAATTCAATGGTAAGCATTACAGCCGTTGAAGTGACTAACGACAACAGCTATGCAACTGTATACTTCTCGCCTCTTGGAATATCATCCGATGAGGAGGAAGCAAGGAAGCAGGCTGAAGATGTGCTTGAAGGTTTTGAAAAAGCCAAGGGCTATATCAGACGTGAGATAGGTCAGAAGATGAAGCTTCGCCATACTCCGGAACTGATATTCAAAATCGATCACTCAATGGAACATTCAAGACATATTGAATCCATACTGGAAACTTTATAAAAAGATGACAATACGCAGGTTGTCTTTTTGGAGACTCAAATGGTTAAGAACATTGAATTAAATGAATTATGGAAGGAATTAAGCACAGCGAAAAGCGTTGTGCTTTTTCCCCATGTAAACCCCGATGGGGATGCAACAGGCTCATGTGCCGCACTTTGTCTGGCATTGAGAGAGCAGGGAGTTGACTGCACCGTATGCGCAGGCAAGATTCCCGATTATCTGGGGTTTCTCAACACGGAATTCTTTACAGATGAAGCAAAGGCAGGAAACCCGGATATCTGCATGGCAGTTGACTGCAGCGCGGATCACAGAATGGACAGCAGAGTCGGTTACTTCCACAAAGGCTTAAGGAAGTACTGCATTGACCATCACGAGAATGAGAACGGATTTGGAGAAAGATACTATATTGACAGCGATGCGGCAGCAACCTGTTCAATTATCTATGAAATGCTGAAGCAGGCAGGAGTAAGCCTTTCAAAAGATGCTGCAAATGCAATATATACAGGATTAAGCACCGATACGGGTAACTTTAAGCATTCGAACACTGACCCTGAATCACACAGAATCGCAGCCGAGCTTCTGGAACAGGGTGTGGATCATACGGAAATAATGACAAGCCTCTATCAGAACAGAAGCATGAAGAAGGTGCTCAGCGAAAGCAGAGCCATTGACAAGGCAATGATCTTCGCCGGCGGAAAATGCATTGTCAGCTACCTGACAAGCGAAGAGATGGCCGAGATGGATGCGACACACGAGGATACCGATGAAATCATCGATAAGCTCAGAGATATTGCAGGCGTGGAAATGGCTGCATATCTTGAGGAACGTGAAGAGGGCATCAAAATCAGCATGAGAGCCAAGACATACAGCAATGTGGCGGATATCTGCAGGAGCCTTGGCGGCGGCGGACACATTAAGGCGGCAGGAGCCACAGTGAAAATGTCAATGGAAGAAACCTTTACCGCCATTAAACATGCAATGGAAGAAGCTGTATGAGAGATGGCATTTTAGTACTTGACAAGCCGCAGAACTGGACCTCCAGTGACTGCGTCGCAATATGTCGAAGAGTTCTTGGCGTGAAGGGAATCAAAAAGGTCGGGCATGGAGGAACACTTGACCCCATGGCAACCGGTGTACTGCCAATCTTTGTAGGTCAGGCCACAAGAATTATGGAGTACATGGATCTGGACAGCAAGACGTATGTCTGCAACGCCAGATTCGGTATTACGACAGATACGCTGGATATCTGGGGCCAGGTTCTTGAAGAACAGAACTGGCAGGATATCAGGGACAGACAGGGCATCACCGAGGAGGCCATAGTCGAGGCTCTGAAGGGTTTTGAGGGAGACATTGAGCAGATGCCCCCAAAGTACTCAGCGGTACGCGTAAACGGCAAAAGGCTGTACGAATATGCCTACAAAGGCCAGGAAATTTCTGAGGATGTTCTGGCGGAAATAAAGCCGAGAAAAGTCTACATAAAACAAATTACCGTCAATGAAGTTGACATGAAAAAAGGCGAGCTTGCCTTTGTGGTAGAATGTTCAAAAGGAACATATGTCAGGACAATATGTGCGGATCTGGGCGAAAAGCTCGGATGCGGATGTGTCATGACCGGTCTGCAGCGTGTAGCTACCGGAAACATCACCATTGAACAGGCGACGGTTGACGCAGAACAGGTTAAGGAAATGGATGCGGGACAGCTGGAGAAACTGCTTTTGCCTTCCGATTATCCCCTTGTTCATTTCGGCAGGGTGACAATGCCTGAGGACCGGGCTGATTATTTCAGCAGAGGCAACAGCATATGGTGGAGTCAGATTAAGGTGCTGGAAGAGCCTGATGAATCATGCAGAGGGCATAAGAATGCCCGTGGACGCGATTACGAATGCATATACAAGGTGTATCAGGATAATACGGGAGAATTCCTGGGAACGGGATTTTTTGATAAGAAGGAGAATAAACTGAAGGCGGACAAGGTATTTGTCAGCCAGAGATAGAAAAGACATGAAGATATTTAACAGCCTGGAAGAAATAAATAACATTGAACCTACAGTTGTCGCACTGGGGAATTTTGACGGAATCCACAGAGGACATCAGGAGATAATCAACAGAAGTGTCAAGGAGGCGGCTGCGGCAGGACTGAAGAGCGGAGTGTTCACATTTTCCAATCACACAAGTACCATCCTGAAAAATGTCGAGCCGGTAAAGAACATACTTTACGCTGACGAGAAGATAAGGCTTCTGGAAGATCTGGGAGTTGATTACATGTTCAATATTCCGTTTACTGAAGAAATACTGAACATGAGTCCGGTTGAATTCATTGACAGAATTCTCGTTGACAGGTTCAACATTCGTGAGGCCTACTGCGGATTCAACTACAGATTCGGATATAAAGCCCAGGGAAATCCCGAGGTTCTCATGAGAGAGGGCCTGGCAAGAGGTTTCGGAATACATGTTCAGGAAGCTTACGAAATAGACGGCATTATTGTCAGCAGCACTTACATCCGTCAGCTCATTGAAGAAGGGCGCATGGAGGAATGCACTAAATTCATGGGAAGAATGTATTCCATAGGCGGAGAAATAGTAAAGGGCAACATGCTGGGAAGAACAATCGGGTTTCCTACATGCAATACTGTAGTTGACAGTACAATGGTTACACCGCCGAACGGCGTTTACATTACAATGTGCACGATTGATGGTGTGCGTCGTCCAAGCGTTACAAATGTTGGTGTCAAGCCGACAATCGGAACATACGAAAAGAACATAGAAACCCACATTTTCAATTTTAATGAAGATGTTTACGGTAAGGAAATCCGCGTGGATTTCATAAAGCATACGCGTGGAGAAAAGAAATTTGACGGCATCGATGCTCTGAAGGCGCAGATCCAGCAGGACTGCATTCAGGCAAAGGTTTATCACAGAGAAAAAGGAGCATTGTAATCATGGGCAAGAAGGTACTGATTACAAGGACAGGGCGGCTTTCTCTATACCAAGATGTTCATGGATGACAAATTCGATCAGAGAGGCCTGATTTCATCCGATTTTTTTTATCAAATTTGGCTGTCCTGAGCCAGGTGGGCTCGCTGTTTTGCCACAATTATTTGCATTTATCAATGGTATCGGATAGAGGTTGTGGCAAACCGTAGAAGAGGAGTCTGCATTTGCCACAAGTGACATTAAACAACCTTGATTTCTAGTATGGGTTGTGGCAAATCGTAGAAGAGGAGTCCGCATTTGCCACAAGTAACGCTTAAAATACTTGATTTCTGGCATAGGTTGTGGCAAATCGTAGAAGAGGAGTCTGCATTTGCCACGAATAACATTGAAAATCCTCGGTTTATAGCTTGAGTTGTGGCATTAGCCGTTAGGTCATCCTATTCCAGGTGGATTGCCAAATACATATTAAGATATGCATGATATAATGCTGTTTGTGAATAACGTTAAAAAACGCTAAGCTTTGCTAAAAAAGCCAAGACTTTTACAATTATTGACAGTTTACTTTAAAGCATGAAATGTGTTAAAATCGTCAAGGTTGTTCAGATACAAACCTTCGGAGTATGGCGCAGCTTGGTAGCGCGCTTCGTTCGGGACGAAGAGGCCTGGGGTTCGAATCCCCATACTCCGACCAGTGAAATGGGGAGGCGATGCCTCCCCATTTTTATATTGGAGTGGTATAATGAAATCCATGAGTTACGAATTGAAACACATAGCCGGAAACACCTTTGTTCTTTCTATCGCGGATACCTGCATTGGCATGTATCGTTTCGGAAAGCGAAGCGCAGTCATGATTGATACAGGGTGGAATGACCAGGAAATCATTATGAAATTCCTGCATAATGAGGGAATACGGCCGGTTGCCGTAATAAATACTCATCTGCATGTAGATCATATTGGCTGCAATGAGCTTCTGAAAGAGGAATTTGAATGTGAAGTGTATGCTTCTGCAGATGAAATCAGGCATGAGATTGAAGAAGGATATATTGACGGGCAGGAAATTGTAGAGAACCCGGATGAAGGAAGACTTACCATAGAAGGCTTTGCTTTTGAAATAATAAGGCTTCCGGGTCATTCGCGCGGGCATCAGGGCATTGCTACTCCTGATGGAGTGTGTTTTCTCGGCGACGCCATTATGTCCGAAGATATTCTTGAAAATACAAGGCTGCCATATCATTATGAAATGGCAGAGGCACTGCAAAGCATGGAAAAGATAAAAACTCTGGATTATCCCGTATTTGTGCTTTCCCATAACAGTGTATGCAACAGAGAAGAACTGGTTAAAATCGCAGATGCAAATATCAGGAAAGAAGAACTGTTTGCAGAAACAATTGAGGAACTGAGCAGAAATAACATCAGCAGGGAAAAACTGACCATGCTGTTCATGGATGAAATAGGAATATCAAAAGATAAGCAGAACATTGACTGGGTATGGGAAACAGCTGAAGCTAGAGTAAAGGAGAAATAACACAATTGGATATCATCAAGAAACTGGCAGAAGAATTCAAAATCAGAAACACACAGGTTGAAAGCACTGTCAACCTGATAGACGAAGGTAATACAATTCCTTTTATTGCACGTTACCGTAAGGAGGTAACAGGAGGACTGAGCGACGAAGTGCTCAGAGACATGGACGAAAGACTCACTTATCTCAGAGGTCTGGAGGAACGAAAGGAAGAGGTAATCAGACTCATAGATGAACAGGGTCAGCTGACGGAAGAACTTAAGACTCAGATAACGGAGGCGGAAGTTCTCCAGAGAGTTGAGGACCTGTACAAGCCATTCAAGAAGAAAAAGGCAACACGCGCATCCAAGGCGAAGGAAAAAGGTCTGGAGCCGCTGGCGGATATAATCTGGGCACAGACCGAAACAGGCAGCCTGACAGATATTGCGGGAGCCTTTACTGATGCGGCCACAGGAAGTGAAAACGGTGTTGAGACTGCAGAAGATGCCATTCAGGGCGCCTGCGACATTATTGCCGAAAGAATCTCCGATGATCCGGAGGTCAATGCCGCCGTAAGAAAGAAGACTGAAGAATCCGGCCTTATCACAAGTGAGGCTGCGGATCCGGAAGAAAAGACCGTATACGAAATGTACTATGAGTTCGGTGAGAAGATTTCAAAGATTCCGAACCACAGAGTACTGGCCATTAACCGCGGCGAGAAGGAAAAGAAGCTTAAGGTTAAAGTGACCACTGACTCAGAAACAATGGAAAAGCTCATTGCAGATTCTCTTCCGGGCGGCACGAAAGTGGCAGAAGGCACTGAATTCGAAGCTCCGCTTAAGGCTACAATCGCCGATTCCTACAAGCGCCTCATCGCACCGTCAATAGAGCGCGAAATGAGAAACATGCTTACGGAAACAGCAGAAGCGGAAGCCGTTAAGCTCTTTGCGAAAAATACAGAGAAGCTGCTCATGGTTCCGCCTGTAAAGGGCGCACGCATTATAGCAATAGACCCGGGCTACAGAACGGGCTGCAAGGTTGCGGTTCTTGACGAGACCGGCAAACTCAAGGCCTACACAACGGTGTACCCGACTGAACCGAAGAAGGAAATCGCCAAAACCGAGGCCACTCTCAAAAAAATCGCGGATAAATTCAACATTAACACCATAGTAATCGGAAACGGCACAGCTTCCAGAGAAACCGAGGAAGTCGTTGCCGGATTCATAAGAAAATATGCAAAGGCAAACCCGAAGGCTCAGGAAATAAGATATACAATAGTAAATGAGGCGGGAGCTTCCGTTTACTCAGCCTCAAAGCTTGCGACAGAAGAATATCCTGACCTGGATGTTACTGTCAGAGGAGCAATGTCACTGGGTAGAAGACTTCAGGATCCACTTGCCGAACTGGTCAAGATTCCGACAAAGAGCATTGGCGTTGGCCAGTATCAGCATGACATCAACCAGAAGCTTCTTGAGGGAGCTTTGGATAATGTAGTTGAGGATTGCGTAAACAGGGTAGGCGTTGAACTTAACACGGCATCTCCGTCGCTCCTGGCCCACGTTGCCGGAATAAACATGGGAATTGCCAGAAACATCGTTGCATACAGAGAAGAAAACGGCATATTCACCGACAGAAAACAGCTTAAAAAGGTCCCTAAGCTTGGAGAAAAAGCCTATGGTCAGTGTGCAGGATTCATACGCATAGCTGAAGGCAAAAATCCTCTGGATAACACAGCCGTTCATCCGGAATCCTACAAGGCTGCCGAAACAATGCTGGCAAAGCTGGGATATGACAAGAATGCCCTGACAGGTGAAGATGCGGGCTTTGCGGATATTGATGACCGCATCTGGGACATGTACGGCGAAGAGGAAAAACCAAAGCTTCAGGGCGGTCGCGTTAAGGGCTTTGCGGCTCTGAACGAAATCGCAAAGGCAGCAGACGACAGCAGGCCGAAGCGAAACATGAAGAAGGCAATTGAGAAGCTGGCCGCAGATCTGGACATCGGAGCACCGACTCTCACGGATATCATTGCCGAAATGAAGAAACCGGGAAGAGACCCGCGTGAGGATGCACCGGAAGTAATATTCAGAAACGACGTCAAGTCATTTGAGGACCTGAAAATTGACATGGAGCTCGAAGGCACAGTCAGAAACGTGGTCGATTTCGGTGCCTTCGTCGATATCGGCGTCAAGAATGACGGCCTCGTTCACATCAGCCAGATGAGCAGAAAATACATTAAACACCCGATGGAGGTTGTATCCGTCGGCGACACAGTTAAAGTGAGAATTATCAAGATAGATTACGATAAGCAGAAGATAGGACTGAGCATGATATGATGATCCAGGACATAGCACCGCACAAATTTAATGTGACATATGTGAACTGCCAGCCGGAGGATGAGGACTTCATAATCCTCATGCGGGAGGGATCCATTCTGGTCAGAATGGATGAAGACCGGGTTGAATACCCCAGATGGGCAGATGCAAAGGCAATACTCGCTGCTGAACTGGAATCCTGTGACGCCAGATATCTGTTTGAAATAGAGGGCGCGGGAAGGTTTTTCTACGTCTGGAAGGGCATGTCCGATGATATAATTGAAATACTTATCAACAACGGGTACCGGCTCATCACGCAGAGAGACGTGCAGAATCACCCGCCGCGCTGGGCTGCTTTTGCGGGAACCACGGCATGTCACTTTGCTAAATGGTATGAGGAAAACAGATTCTGCGGCAAATGCGGAGGACCAATGACCTGCGATGATGTGGAACGTATGGTATACTGTGAGAAGTGCAAGATACCCGTTTATCCGCGAATCAATCCTGTGGTAATAGTGGGCCTGACGGACGGTGACAGAATTCTGCTGGTCAAGTATGCAGGCGGTGACTATCACAGGTACTGTCTGGTTGCCGGCTTCATGGAAGCGGGAGAAAGCATGGAGGATGCCGTTAAACGGGAGGTCTTCGAAGAAACCGGATTGCATGTCAAGAATATCCGTTACTACAAGAGCCAGCCATGGTCAATGTCCGGTTCAATGATTCTCGGCGTATACTGTGACCTGGACGGATCGGACGAGGTTACTCTTAATGACGGCGAGCTGGCCGTTGCCGAGTGGTTTAACCGTGAGGATGTTCCTTACGGAGATGAGGGAATATCCGTTACTGCTGAACTGATGAACGGATTTATTGAAGGGAAAGAAAAATGAAACTTGTAAGCAGGAAATTTGAAGAACTGACGGCTGCCGAACTCTATGAAATCATGAGAGCGAGAAATGAGATTTTTGTAATTGAACAGAACTGCATTTATCAGGACTGTGACGACTGCGATTACGGATATCACGTTTACTATGCCGATGATGACGGCAAGGTACATGCCTACATGAGAATATATGAGATTCAGGAAGAGGATGCCGTAGTTAAATATGAAGGCAGGGAAATATGGTGCAACAACCTGACTCCCGAGCAGCTGGAGAAGTCTGAATATGTATGCGGCGGACCTTGCAGGGTTCCGACCGTGCAGATGGGAAGGGTGCTGACCATAAAGCATGGAGAGGGCCTTGGCGGCAAACTGCTGGATGAAGGCATAAAGGTTGCCTGGGACAGGATGGGTGCCGAGAGAATATTCATTGAAGCCGAATCAGACGTAATCGGCTATTACGAGAAGGCCGGATTCAAGGCCATTTCCGGTGAATTCTCAAAGGATGAAATTCCGCATGTCCAGATGGAACTGTACAAATAATGAGCGGCTTTAACAGTGCCGGTCGGGCGGATGTAGTTTAATGGTAAAACGGCGGCTTCCCAAGCCGCAGTCGGGGGTTCGATTCCCCTCATCCGCTCCATGAAAATAGGACTTGCAAAAGCCCGTTTTCACTGTTATAATATCACGGTGTGATTGTACCTGAAGCTTAGTTGTCCGACACTCCGACGGCTACTCAGCGTCAGGCGAATAAATAATAAGGAGGAAACAAGAATGATCACTACAGAAAAGAAAGCAGAAATTATCAAAGAGTATCAGTTAAAGGAAGGCGACACAGGTTCCCCTGAGGTACAGGTAGCTATTCTGACTTACAGAATCAACGATCTGAACGAACACCTTAAGGAACACCATAAGGACCACCACTCAAGAAGAGGACTTCTGAAGATGGTAGGACAGAGAAGAAACCTGCTCAACTATCTGAAGGAAAATGACCTTGAAAGATACAGAACACTCATCGCTAGGCTGGGGCTCAGAAAATAATGGATTTAATGGCGGGGCAATATTGCACCCGCCTTTTATCGTTTATATGCAGCCGTTTTTTACGGCAATTCAGCCGCTGTCTTCGCGGCAAGGAAGTAAATTTACAGGAGGTAGTTGTAAATTATGAAGTACGAAGATTACAAGACATTTCAGACGGCCATAGGCGGCAAACTGCTCGAAGTTGAAATCGGCAAGGTTTGCGAACTGGCAAACGGACAGGCATGGGTCAAGTACGGTGACACCGTAGTTAACGTAACAGCATGCGCATCAAAGGAACCGAGACCTGACATCGATTTCTTCCCGCTTTCATGCGACTATGAAGAGAAGATGTACGCTGCAGGAAAGATTCCGGGAGGATTCATCAAGAGAGAAGGAAGACCAAGCGAAAGAGCAATTCTCTGCTCAAGACTCATGGACAGACCTTTAAGACCTCTCTTCCCGAAGGGATTCTTCAACGACGTTCAGGTTGTTGCTACAGTAATGTGCGTTGACAACGATGCACCAAGCGAAATCGCAGCAATGATAGGTTCATCAATCGCTCTGTCAATCTCAGACATTCCATGGGAAGGACCTACAGGTTCAGTAGTAGTTGGAATGGTTGACGGAAAGTTTATCATCAATCCGTCAGAAGCTCAGAGAGCCGAGTCATGCATGCACATGACAGTTGCCGGAACAAAGGATGCAATCATGATGGTAGAAGCAGGCGCTCAGGAAGTTCCTGAAGACGTAATGCTGGATGCGATCATGTTCGCTCACGAAGAAATCAAGAAGATTGTTGCATTCATCGAAGAAATCGTTGCAGAATGCGGCAAGCCTAAGATGGAAATCGAACTGTACAAGGTTCCTGAAGATATCGATCAGGCAGTTCGCGGATTTGCAGAAGACAAGATGAGAACTGCAATCCAGACTGTTGACAAGCTTGAAAGACAGGAAAACATGGATGCTGTAGAAGCAGAAGCCAAGGAGCACTTCGCAGAAATCTATCCTGACAATGCCAAGGACATCAACAGCGTTCTTTACAATATTACAAAAGAACAGGTTAGAAGAATGATCCTCGACGAGGGAGTAAGACCTGACAACCGTAAGCTGGACGAAATCAGACCTCTGTGGATTGACCACGGTGTTCTTCCTAGAACTCACGGATCAGGCCTCTTCAAGAGAGGACAGACTCAGGTTCTGTCAATCTGTACACTGGGACTTCTCTCAGAAAAGCAGACAATCGACGGAATTACCGAGCAGACTGAAAAGAGATACATGCACCACTACAACTTCCCGCCTTACTCAGTAGGTGAAGCAGGAAGAATGAAGAGCCCGGGCAGAAGAGAGATCGGACACGGCGCACTGGCAGAAAGAGCGCTCATTCCGGTACTTCCTGACGAAGAGGAATTCCCATACGCAATCAGAGTCGTATCAGAAGTTCTCTCATCAAACGGATCAACTTCAATGGGTTCAACATGCGGTTCATGTCTGGCACTCATGGATGCCGGCGTTCCTATCAAGGCGCCTGTAGCAGGTATCGCAATGGGACTTATCGAAAGAGTTGAAGAAGACGGTTCATCAAAGATGGCCATCCTCTCGGACATCCAGGGCATGGAAGACTTCCTGGGCGATATGGACTTCAAGGTAACAGGAACAGCCAAGGGCGTTACTGCCATCCAGATGGACATCAAGGTTCACGGCCTTTCAAGAGAAATCCTGGAGCAGGCTCTTGCTCAGGCAAAGGCAGGCAGAATGCACATCATGGAAGCAATGCTGGAAGACATTCCTGAACCTAACAAGGAAATGTCACCATACGCTCCGAGAATCATCACAATGCAGATTCAGCCTGACCAGATCAGAGTTGTCATCGGCAAGGGTGGAGAAACCATCAACGGCATTATCGACAGAACAGGCGTTAAGATTGACATCAATGATGAAGGCCTCGTATTCATCGCATCACCTGACGGTGACAGCCTTGAAGCAGCCAAGAAGGAAATCGAAATGCTGGTTAAGGAACCTGAACCCGGTGAAATCTACACAGGCAAGGTTACCCGCATAATGAACTTCGGCGCATTCGTTGAAATTCTCCCTGGCAAGGAAGGTCTTGTTCACATCAGCAAGATTGCCAAGGAAAGAATCGACAAGGTAGAAGACGTTCTCAATGTTGGCGATGAAGTAACTGTTAAGGTTATCGAAATCGACTCACAGGGAAGAATCAACCTGAGCAGAAAGGATCTGCTGTAAGAGCATAACAAAAGACCCGGTTTAACCGGGTCTTTCTTTTTAAGATTAACACAGCTTTCTGTACACAAACTGTACAAACATGATAAATTTCTATGATATAATCAGTTATCGGAAGGAGGAATGACAATGTCAGATTTCAGAAGACCAACGATGCTGATGATCCTAGACGGATACGGCATGAATCCGGATACGGAAGGAAACGCAATTGCAAAGGCAAAAAAGCCTCATATAGATGAAATATTTGAAAAGTACCCGCATACAACCATCAGGGCCTGCGGACTCGATGTGGGACTGCCGGAAGGACAGATGGGTAATTCTGAGGTAGGGCACCTGAACATCGGCGCCGGCAGAATTGTCTATCAGGACCTGACAATGATTACAAAAGCCATCCAGGATGGTGATTTCTTTGAGAATCCTGCTTTTGCAAAGGCAATAGATCATGTGAAGAAGAACAATTCGACACTTCACCTGCAGGGTCTCCTGTCAGATGGCGGAGTGCACAGC
>JAKSSG010000019.1 GCA_024403185.1 Clostridia bacterium | reverse complement strand
CACTGTAAACCAGCAGCAGGAAATTCTGCTTTCTGTAGTGAGGTCTTTTCTCTCTGATACTGTAAACAAGAGCTACAGCTGTGGCCGCCAGCAGATATGACAGATTTATAACGGGATTAAGCGGAAACAGCGGACCTCTCACATAGCATCCGTCCACAACTGTAAACACCCATCCGTTTACAGGTGCCGTTATGGCAAGCAGGAACATGACTGCTGAAGGAAGTATCAGCAATCCTTTATATACTCTTTCTTTTGTGGTCTTAGGATTAATGAATTTTACCTGGAGAGATTCCAGACAGAAAAGCATCCAGAAGATTACACCTACTGTGGTGAATATGAAGTATATGACATTTATCAGCATGTTCACCGATGTGGTTGCTATACCGTCCAGCAGAGCTGACAGAGCATCTGTCACCAGCACAATTACGCAGGACATATAAACCTGCTTCATTCTGAAGCTTATATTTGATTTCTGCCTTCTGCGTTTTCCCAGCATTGCCACGTAGAGCATGCATATCACCATGATACACAGAAAATGCATTTCTATTACAAATGTATCAGCAATAAAAGTAAAATTGTTCATAGCCATCACCTTACGAAATCATTAACATGCTTCTCTGTAATTAGATAATAATTAATATTTCTAGTACTTTGTGAATTGCTCAAAATATATCCTTGTACATTTGTTTTCACGGATATGTATATTGTATTATTTTTTGGATTATTTTACAATTATTAATGTATTATTTGATTTAATAATACACTTCATTTGATTGCATATTACTAGGAGGTTGTGGATGTTCTTGTGGGCCTCAATGGTGCTGGAGGAATAGAATTGAACCTGTAAGATAAAATAAGTGTCACCCAATATAAAACGGCATCCTTCAGGATGCCGTTCTTCCATTTTTCCAATCAGTCTCTGTGGTCAAATACTCTCTGTGTTTTCTTCTCACTTCTCGGCAGTGTTCCGATTGAAACAACCACAACATTCGGAGTTACACTCATTCGCGACTTGACCAGTCCCCTGACAGTCTGTGCAGTCTTTTCAAAGTTTACTCTTCCTTCAGCTTCAACGGTAATCATGATGATATCTCTGTTCTTCTCATCATCGTGAGCTATGTCTATCTTGTACTCACTTGATACGCCATCTATCATCCCCAGTATTTCCTCAAATTGACTCGGGAACATGTTTGCACCGTGAACCTTGAACATGTCATCGCTTCTTCCCTGTATGATGTCCAGTCTCGGCCAGTCACGACCGCAGCTGCACTTCTCAGGAATTATGCGTGAGATATCATGGGTTCTGAATCTGATAAGCGGAGCACCTTCCTTTACCAGAGTGGTGATCACGATTTCTCCCTCTTCGCCGTCAGGAACAATTTCTCCTGTAACCGGGTTGATGATTTCAATGTAGATATAGTCATCCCAGTAATGGATTCCCGTTTCTTCTGAACAGTTGACTCCGATTCCCGGACCATAGATTTCAGTCAGTCCGTAGATGTCATAGAGTTCAATCCCAAGTTCCCTGGCAATGTATTCACGTTTCTTGTCGCTCCATCTCTCAGAACCTATAACGCCCTTCTTCAGATATATATTATCCTTCAGGCCGCGCCTGTTTATCTCTTCTGCCAGAAGCAGAGCATAGCTTGATGTTGCACAGATAACAGTCGACTTGAGATCCTGCATCATCTGCAGCTGCTTATCCGTGTTTCCCGGACCCATTGGAACAGCCATAGCGCCCAGCTTTTCGCAGCCTGCCTGAAAACCTATTCCTGCAGTCCACAGACCGTAAGCCGGTGTAATCTGAACCACGTCCCTGTCAGTGATGCCTGCGGTCTCATAGCATCTGGCAAACATTGTTGCCCAGTCATCAACGTCTTTTTTAGTATAAGGAATAATGACAGGCTTTCCTGTTGTTCCTGAGGATGAGTGAATTCTTACAACCTCTTCATCGGGCACAGCCTGTATGCCGAGCGGATAGGCATCACGAAGTGCACCCTTGTCAACAAAAGGAATCTTTTCAAAATCCTCCTGACTGCTGACGCCTGTTATTCCGGCCTCCTCATACATCTTTCCGAAATAGCTGCCTGATTTAATCAGTCTTTTTATCTGAGCATCAACCTGCTCTAACTGTTTCTCCTTGAGCCTCATTTTTCTTCTCCTGTTTCGAATCCCTTTTCAAAAGCCTCTATGTTAGCCTCAAGAAACCTTGCCGGGACTCTCTTTTCTATTTCCACTATAAGCTGCTCCTTTGTGAATCCGAGTCTGCCTGTACCGGCCGCGATGCCGAGCATTGCGATGTTCAGAAATTTTGCCGAAGCAAGTTTCTCTGAATCCATTACGACACAGCGGCATTTTCCTTTCAGGTAACTTATCATTTCACTTCCGTCATATCCCGTATCGTGAAGTGATTCAGTTATCGGCTTCACCGGTGCCTTGTTCACTATTACTATTCCATCCCTGCTGAGATAGTGAAGGTTTCTCACCGCTTCCGCCGGTTCAAAGGCCATGAGAATATCTGCCTTTCCCTCAGGAATGAGCGGCGAGTATGATTCACCTATTCTCACGTGGCTCGTAACAGGTCCTCCCCTCTGAGCCATGCCGATTGTTTCAGCCGAATGGGCCTCTTCCCCTGCATTCATGGCTGCAGCAGCCAGAATCTTCGCCGCCAGGACCGTGCCCTGACCGCCTACTCCGCAGAGTAAAATGTCTTTATTCATTGTCGGCACCTCCTATCGCTGAAACAGGACATATCTGTGCACACAACCCGCATCCGGTACACAGATTTCTGTCTATTGCAACCTGCCCGTCCACCGTGATCAGTGCAGGACATCCGATTTCCTTAATGCATTTCTTGCAGTTTACACATTTCCCATCAATCACGCATTTTCCCTTTGGCTTCGAAATCGCAATGCACGGTGATTTGAAGATTATTGCCTTCACACCCTTCTCTTCTGCACACTCATTAACCGCATTGACCGAAGCGTCCAAATCAAGTGGATCTACGGTGACTATCTTATTGAGGCCTATTCCCTCAAGAATTTTCTCTATACTGATCTTTTCTACAGCATTTCCCATCATGTTTCTTCCGGTACCCGGATGAGGCTGATGCCCGGTCATTGCAGTAGTCGAATTGTCCAGCACACAAAGAATCATGTCTGCCTCATTATATACTGCATTCACAACTCCCGTAATTCCGGAAGCAAAGAATGTTGAGTCTCCGATAAAGGCGAATGTAACCGCATCATTCTCCACCCAGTGAAATCCCTGAGCCATGGTCACTCCCGCACCCATGCAAAGGCAGGTGTCAACCATGTCAAGCGGCATGGCATTTCCCAATGTATAGCATCCTATATCGCCACAGAAATATGCCTTTCTGCCCTGCATTGCCCTTTTTACTGCATAGAACGCGCCTCTGTGAGGGCATCCCGCGCAAAGTACAGGCGGCCTTACCGGCAGATCCGGCATGTCCGACAGATCATTCCCGTCGCCTGCATCGATTCCGAAGAATCTGCCCAGAACGTCTGCAGCAATGTCCGCACTGTATTCACCCTTCGAAGGCGCAGCACCATCCAGCTTGCCTGACACCTTAATGTCAAGGCGATGCTTCCCTATAAGTTGCAGAGTCTTCTCTTCAAGAAACGGACTCAGCTCTTCAAAACAGAGCACTTCCTCAACTCCTTCAAGAGCCTTCAGCATGAAGTCCTCTGGGAAAGGATACGGTGTAGCGACTCTGATAAGCTTCAGATCAGGATAATCCTTCAAGAACTCTCTGGCATAGGAGCAGCTGACGCCTCCGGCCACAACAGCCTTCTTCGAACTGCCTGTAAATGTGTTGAATCTGTATGACGAGAAATCCTCACCGATCTGAATATTTCTCTTTTCAATCATGCCGTGATTTGCATTGGCCAGCTTCGGGAAGATTACCCATTTCCCGGAATCCTTTACAAATCCCTCGTATTCCTTTGTCTCGAATGAATCTGCAATCTCCACCGATGAATATGCATGACACACTCTTGTCGTAGGCCTGAAGAGTACAGGCGTACTGTACTTCTCGGAATATTCAAACGCATCCTGCACCATCTCATATGCTTCGCCGGCTGACGAAGGATCGAAAACAGGAACTCTTGCAAATTCCGCAAACCTTCTTGTATCCTGTTCAGTCTGAGATGAAATTGGACCCGGGTCGTCTGCCGATACCACTACCATTCCTCCCTTGACTCCCACATAGGCAACTGACATGAATGGGTCAGAGGCTACATTCAGTCCCATCTGCTTCATTGTAACCATGCTTCTGGCTCCGGTATATGCAGCAGCGCAGGCCACCTCCATCGCGGCCTTTTCATTTACAGACCACTCGAGATGTATTTCTCCCCCTGAATATTTCGAGAGAGTTTCTATTATTTCTGATGATGGGGTTCCAGGATAACCCGCTGCCAGATTCACTCCGGCAGTCAGTGCACCAAGTGCAATTGCACCGTTCCCCATGACATACTCTTTTTTCATTGTCTTTCCTCCTGTGACAATAAATACGTTACACTATTTCATGAATATGTCAATGATATAGTCCGATTTTCTTCTCCATATATGCTATAATTCTTACATGATTAAGCTTCATTTATTCGACATAGACGGCACGGTTCTGGACTCCATGAGAATGTGGGATGACCTTGCTCCGTCATATCTGAAAAGTCTCGGCATTGATCCGCCGGACGACATTTCCGAAATCATTGATCCCATGCCTGTTGATGAGGTCTACGCTTATCTTGCCGAAACCTTCAGCATACCCGGAGGTGAACCCGCAGTCAGGAAGGCTGCCGAGGCATATCTTCACTGCCAGTACGATAATGTTGTTCTGCCTTTTGATGATGCTGTCAGAGAGCTCGAGGAACTGCAGGCCGAAGGTACAAGAATCATGGGATTTTCAAACACACCGCTGAAATTCTTCCTTCCGGCGCTTGAACGCCACGGCATAGACAGATATTTTGAAAAGATATATACAGTCGAAGACACAAAAATAAGGAAGAGTTCTCCAGAATCCTTCCTTGTTGTCTGTGACTATGTTGGACTTGAGCCGACAGAAGTCATGGTTCACGACGACTCAAGCTTCGCTCTTGAAGCCGCAAAGGCAGCCGGCTGCCTTTGCAGGAGCTACGACAGATACCGCTAAGGCTTTAGCTGCGTATCTGTTTTTTTATTCTTTATTTCTCCCGCTGTGAAGAATACCAGACCAATCCATACTATTACAAATGAAATGAACTGCACGCCGTCAAAGGCTTCACGAAGAACGAAGATCCCCAGAAGCAGTGAAATTGACGGGCTGATGTATTCCAGAATGCCAAGCATTATAAGTTCAATTCTCGTAGCCGCAACGCCGAAGAGGAACAGCGGCAGAGCAGTCAGCGGTCCGCAGCAGAGCATGAGCAGGTACTTGCCGACGCCGACTCCGTCCATGCCTATGGCCCCCTGTCCTGTTACTTCAAGATAAATCACTATCGCCAGTGCCGGTATCGCAAGCAGAACCGTTTCATACGACAGCATCAGCATGGACGGCATGTCGTATTTCTTCTGCAGTGCCGCATATGTTGCGAATGTTATGGCAAGTCCCAGAGCGATACTCGGAACTTCTCCGAAATGAATGAGGATTACAATAAGTCCCGCCAGTGCCAGAGCGAAGGATATCAGCTTGAAAGATGAAAGTTTCTCCCTGAAGAATATTATTCCGAAAGCAGCTACAACCAGCGGCTCAATGAAATATCCAACACAGGTCTGAATTACGAATCCAGCCTTGACAGCCCAGATATAAAGGCTCCAGTTGCAGGTTATTATCGTTCCTGTCAAAGTCAGTCCCCATAAGGCCTTCCTGTCTTTGAAGATCTTTCTGTACTCTTTCCATCCGTACATGGCAAGAGCGCAGACCGTACTGATAAGTCCCACCAGGAAAACGCGGTAGTAGATAACCGTGGATGACGGGATGGGATTCAGCATATCCCAGTAGAGCACCAGGACTCCCCACAGAGTCTGGCATCCCAGGCAGGTCAGAAGTCCCTTGGTATATTCACTTGTTTTTCTTTCTTCTATCACTTCAGATTTCTTTAATCCTTATTGTCTGTTGTTTACTTTGAAACTCCGCTTACTGAATCCTTCAGAATTACATCGTGAGCTCCGCCCTCCACAATGCTGGTTGCTGAAACCAGAGTGAGTTTGGAATTCTTCTGAAGATCTGCGATTGTCATTGTGCCGCAGTTGCACATTGTTGACTTGACCTTCATCAGTGACTGCCGCACATTATCCGAAAGCGGACCTGCATATGGAACATATGAGTCAACGCCTTCTTCAAACTTCATGCCTGCATCACCGCCCAGATCGTATCTCTGCCAGTTGCGAGCACGCGCTGAACCTTCACCCCAGTATTCCTTGTAATAATTGCCGTTTATCTGAATCTTGTTTGTAGGTGATTCATCAAATCTTGAGAAGTATCTTCCCAGCATGAGGAAGTCTGCTCCCATTGCCAGTGCCAGCGTCATGTGGTAATCATAAACTATTCCGCCGTCTGAGCAGATTGGGACGTAGATGCCTGTTTCCTCATAATACTCGTTTCTTGCCTTTGCAACTTCTATTACCGCCGAAGCCTGACCTCTGCCGATACCCTTCTGTTCACGGGTAATGCAGATGCTTCCTCCGCCAATTCCGATTTTCACGAAGTCTGCTCCCGCATCGGCGAGGAACCTGAAGCCTTCGCCGTCAACAACATTTCCTGCACCGATCTTCACCCTGTCGCCGTAATTGTCACGAACGAACTTCAGCGTGTCTGCCTGCCACTGGGAATAGCCTTCACTTGAGTCGATGCAGAGCACGTCGGCTCCCGCTTCAACCAGTGCCGGAATTCTCTCTTCAAAGTCACGCGTATTCACGCCGGCGCCAACAACATATCTCTTGTCAGCATCCAGCAGCTCATCCGGATATTCCTTATGCGCAATGTAGTCCTTTCGGAATACGAAATATATCAGCCTCTGATTATCATCTACGACAGGAAGAGCATTAAGCTTGTTGTCCCAGAGCATGTCATTGGCCTCGCTGAGCGTAATGCCCTCCTTGGCGTGAATCAGTTTTTCGAAAGGCGTCATGAATTCGCTTACCTTCGTGTCCAGAGGCATTCTGCTGACTCTGTAGTCCCTGCTTGTAACCAGGCCTACCATCCTGCCCTCTGCAGTTCCATCCTCTGTAACGGCGGTCGTCGAATGGCCTGTTCTTTCCTTCAGCTCCAGAAGCTCCGCAAGGGTCTGATCCGGTCTGATATTGGTATTGCTCTGAACAAAACCGGCCTTGTGGTTCTTGACCTTTCTGACCATGGCCGCCTGACTTTCGATAGGCTGCGATCCGAAAATGAATGAAATGCCGCCTTCTCTGGCAAGGGCAACCGCCAGCTCATCTCCTGAAACCGCCTGCATGATTGCAGATGTCATCGGAATGTTCATGCTGATTGCCGGTTCTTCTCCCTTACGGAATTTTGTAACCGGTGTTCTCAGTGACACATTCTCAACTCTGCATTCTGTTGACGAATATCCCGGTACCAGCAGATATTCATTAAATGTTCTCGATGGTTCTTCAAAATACTTTGCCATGGCTCCTCCTGTTTTTCTATTATATTCCTATGCTCTCAGTAAATCATCCTGTCTCAGTAAATCATCCTGTCTGACGCTTCTTTGTGAAGCGATTCGAAATCCGTTCCGTCCGTTGCAATCAGCAGCGCCGGCATGAACCAGGCCGCATATGCTGACGGATTGAGCAGCACATCGTGCATTACCCATTCAACATCCACAAACTTCATTTCCTCAGCCTCCTCCGGATCAGGTGCAAAAGCAGCCTCATCTTTGCTGCCCGGTCCCGCCTGCGGAAGCCATCCGACGAATACATGATCGAATTCGTACTCGGTCAGGCCGTTATCGAAATCCGCCCTGTAGATGAAGGCGCCCTTTTCCTCAAGGGCATTTTCAGGGCCGGCCGCCTCGCCACACATAAGGTCCGCTGTACTGATGCCCGTCTCCTGCGGAAGCCTGCGCATGGCTGCCTCTTCCAGCTCTTCCCCGTCTCTCGGATGAGAGCAGCAGCTGTTTGCCCAGAGCCCTGCGCTGTGGTACTTGCCCGCAGCTCTCTTCTGAATCAGCAGCTGGTTGTGAAAGGTTCTGGTTCCGTCGGGATTGTCCACCAGTGCCTTCCTGAAAATGAATATGGAAAAAGCGCGGTGAAGCAGGCCCCTTTCATGGGCCTCCAGCTTGCCGCAGCTTCCCGTCTGTCTATCCTGTTCGTTAACCAGAATCAGCTTGTCTTCCAATTTATTATAGTCTCCCTCTCTCAGGTATTTTTACCATTGTACGACTGCACACATGCAATTTCAACAGTTTTTTATCTTCTGTCAAAAAGCAGTCCCGAAGCAACCTGCTCACGAACTTCTTTTCCCTTCAGTTCCTCCGCCAGTGCCAGGGCAAATTCCATTGCAATTGCCGGACCCATGCCGGTGATCACATTGCCGTCCCTGGTTACGTTGGCGTGGCTTGCTTTCGCACCGAGAAGGTGGGCTTCCATTCCCGGATAGATTGTCGCCGCCCTGCCTTCAAGAACTCCGTGTGCCGCCAGGGCCAGAGGCGCCGCACAGATTGCAGCCAGCCGCTTTCCTTCGGCTGAGAACTTCTTTATCTGCTCTGTCAGTCCTGCGTGATCGCGCAGATTCGTCGCTCCAGGCATGCCGCCCGGCAGAACTATCATCTCACAACTGTCGTAGTCAGCCTCTTCAAAGAGCAGATCTGCCCTGATATCAATGTCATGGGCTCCGCTTACCATAATGTCGCCTGTAACAGAAACCATCTTAGCATCCACGCCTGCTCTCCTGAGAACATCAACGCAGCTGAGTGCTTCTACTTCTTCAAATCCTGTGGCCAGGTGTACGTATACTGCCATGTCATTCTCCTTTCACTTCCGCTTCATTACCCCGCGGTCTACTTCATGAACTTATCGATTGCCGCATTCAGCTCTTCGATCTGCTGCATGTCTCCTTCGCGAACAGCATCGACTATGCAGGTAGACATGTGCTCCTTGAGAACAACTCTGCTGACACTCTGAAGTGCTGAGCTGATTGCCGACAGCTGAATGAGAACCTCGCTGCAGTCACGGTCGTTTTCCACCATTGTCTTTACCGACTGCATGTGGCCTATTATTCTGGACATGCGGTTTAATACCGCCTTCTTGTTTTCATGTGAATGGGTGTGTCCGTGCTCACCGTGTTCGTGGTCGTGGCTGTGTCCGTGACCCTCAGAATCAGTGTGCATAAGGGGGGATATAGGTTTATTCATTTTTAAAACTCCTTTCAAGGCTTGAAATCAAGCCATTTATAACTTTTATAATTTCATCCCCCGCCTAGGCTTGTAACCGGGGGATATCTCGCATATACTTTATCACAGCAAAACACAAATGAAAAGGAGGTTTATTATTTTATGCACATACCTGACAATTATCTGAGCCCTGAAACCTGTGCGGTCATGACTGCCGCAATGGTTCCTGTATGGGTTCACGCAGTCAAGAAAGTAAAAAGAGAAGTACCAAAGGAAAAGATGCCCATGCTGGGAGTAGGGGCCGCATTCTCCTTCACCGGAATGATGTTTAACGTCCCTCTTCCCGGCGGAACCACAGGTCATGCAGTAGGCGGCACACTTGTGTCAGGCCTGCTCGGTCCTGAGGCGGCCTGCATTTCCATAACAATTGCCCTGCTTTTGCAGGCCTTGCTATTTGGCGATGGGGGAATTCTGGCCTTCGGGGCCAACTGCTTCAACATGGCATTTGTCCTTCCTTTCGTAGGTTATGCAATATACAGACTCATGCTTAAGCTGAAGGCAAATGATTACGTGGCAATAGCCGTCGGCTCTTATGCAGGAATAAACGCCGCAGCCCTGATGGCCGCCATTGAGTTCGGCATTCAGCCTTACCTGTTTACCGACGCTTCCGGTCAGGCGCTCTACTGCCCATACGGACTGGCAGTATCAATTCCGGCAATGATGGTCGGCCACCTGACAATCTTCGGTGCAGCGGAGGTAATCTTCACCACAGCAATCTACGCATTCATCAGGAAAACCTCTCCATCTCTGGCGACCCTTCCTTCACCTGCAGACAAGTCCGCTGAAAATGCAAAGACAGGACGCAGCTGGCCTGTATACGCTCTTCTTGGCGCACTTATCGTTGCAGTCCCTGCCGGCCTCCTTGCAACGGGAACAGCCTGGGGTGAATGGGAACTGTCCGAAGTCGGCATCAAAGAGGGCTTCAGCTACTCATCCCTCTTCCCGGACTATACAATGTCGGGCGTACCCGAAATCACCGCATATATACTTTCGGCTATCATAGGCGTAGCATTATCTGTTATAATATTCCGTGTAATAAGTTCACTAATGAAAACAAAAACGGAATTCTAATGAATACTATACCCAGCTGGATGACCAGACAGGAAAACTACATACCGGAAAAGGATAAAGATGGCTTCATTAACCGAAGCCTTCTTTCTGTTATGTCAGTAATGAGCAGATTCAGAATGAGCAATGGAATCGGAAGTCAATGCACATTTTTCAGCCTGGCTGCACCGACAAAGCTGTTCATGGCCCTGCTTATGATTGTGCTGGCATCCTGCTCGAGGAACATGATGTTCACCTACTGCCTTATAGCTATATTACTGGTACACATGTGTTTTCTCGGCAGTGGCAAACTCACAAGAGTGTTTACGGCTGCACTGACAGCTGCAGGCTTTTCAGCTCTGCTTCTTCTGCCGGCAGTATTCCTGGGCTCCCCTCACACAATGCTGACCGTGTCCATTAAGGTCTTCCTGTCAGTGGGACTTCTGGGATTTCTGGCCGCCACAACACCTTGGAACAAAGTTACTGAGGGTTTCAGATTCTTTTTTGTTCCGGATATAATGATTTTCACATTTGATATTACTTTGAAATATATTGTTATTCTAGGTGACATATGTGTCGACATGCTAAATGCACTTAAACTCAGATCCGTTGGGAAGAATCGTGAAAAGGGAAATTCCATCTCGGGCATTCTTGGTTTTGCATTTCTCAAATCCAGACACATGGCCGATGAGATGAGCGGCGCCATGGCATGCAGGGGGTTCGAGGGAGAGTACCGCCGCGGAAATCTGAAACTGCTTGGCCCTGCCGATGGGCTGGCACTGGTATTCATGGCACTTGTAGCTGGCCTGTTCATATATCTTTAAGCGAGGAATAAATAATGACAGATTTAATCAGACTTGAAAATGTATGCTTCGCATATGAGGGTCATGTAGCCCTCAGATACATAGACCTGGAAATCGAACGAGGGGAAACCGTCGTACTTCAGGGCGCCAACGGCTGCGGCAAGTCCACATTGCTGAAGCTGATAAACGGACTAATCTTTCCTGAAGAAGGCAGTTATACTTTTCAGGGTAGGGAGATAAGCGCCGCCGCCCTTAAGGATACGGTAACATCCAAGGCATTCCACCAGAAGATTGGCTTTGTCTTTCAAAATCCAGACGTTCAGCTTTTCTGCGGAAGTGTAAGAGAAGAAATTGAATTCGGTCCGAGGCAAATGGGCCTCTCTGAAGAGGAAATCAAAAAAAGAACCGATGATGTCATCGGTCTTCTCGGAATAGATTACCTGTCGGATCGTGCGCCATACCACCTTTCAGGCGGGGAGAAGAAAAAGGTTTCTCTGGCCTGTGTTCTGTCAATGAATCCTGAAGTGCTGGTTCTCGACGAACCTCTGGCGGGCCTTGACCGTCCTACTCAAGACTGGCTGACCGGCTTCCTCCAGCAGCTGCAGGAAGCCGGCAAGACGCTGGTAATATCCACTCACGATGACGAACTGGCCCACCTGCTGGGTGACCGCATCGTCTACATGAACATGGATCACGGGATCGACTACATACTGTAATCAAAAAGGCGAAGCTTTATGCTTCGCCTTTATTTAGCTCTTCTTCCTCCAGCTGTCTGTAGGCAACCTTGCCCACCAGGGTCGTAGGCAGCTCCGGTCTGAACTCGATGTCGTACGGCATTGCATATCTGGCAATGTTCTTTCTCGCATAAGCCATGAGTTCTTCGCGTGTTTCTGCCGTCGCAGGAACGCCCTCCTTAAGCATTATGAAGGCTTTTACCTTCTGCATTTTGTAGTCATCAGGCACTCCGATTACACAGCTCATGTGAACCTTATCGTGAGCATCGAAGATATTCTCCAGCTGTGCAGGATAAACATTGTATCCTGATGTAATTATCATTCTCTTGATTCTTCCCCTGAAGTAGATGAAGCCCTGTTCATCCATCATGCCCAGATCACCCGTGTATACCCATGTCAGTCCGTCCGCATGAGTTCTGAGAGTTTCTGCAGTTTCCTCAGGCATGTCCATGTATTCCTTCATTACGGAAGGTCCCGCAATAAGAATCTCACCTTCTTCGCCGTAAGGCAGCTCCTCATCAGTCCCCGGTTTAACTACCTTGTAATATGTATCAGGGAACGGTACTCCTATGCTTCCCTCCTTGTGAACTGAAGGAGGGGTAAGGCAGGATGCTGTTACGCATTCAGTTGTTCCGTATCCTTCCCGAACCTGAATCGTGGCATTGTGAGCATAAAGAAACTTATCAAACTTTTTCTTCAGTTCAATTGAAAGTGAATCGCCGCCCGAGAAGACTCCCTTAAGGCATGACAGATCCGCCTTCTCCATTGAAGACAGCCTCAGAAGTGCTTCGTAGAGCGTAGGAACGCCGGCTATGAAATTGCATTTGTATTTTTTTATCAGCTTCGCATAGCTCTTGGCTGTAAATCGCGGAACCAGAACGCATCTCCCGCCCTGCGTAAGCATTGTATGAATGCAGACACCCAGCCCGAAGCCGTGAAACAGAGGCATTGCGGCCAGCATTTTATCTCCGGGTCTGAACATCGGGTTTGCCGCAATCACCTGCTCGCTCAGCGCATTGAAGTTCATGTTCGTGAGAACTATGCCTTTTGTTTTTCCTGTAGTTCCTCCGGAATAGAGAATAACTGCCGGGTCATCGGCGTCGCGTTCAACCTCGTAATTCCTGAATGACTCCCTGCCGAGCTTCATGAACTTGTCCCAGGTGATGACAGGCGCATCCTTTGGAATAGGCGCAATCTTTCTGCCTTCCGTAAGCATATATCCCGTTTTGATCGGGCGTGAAAGTTCATCGCGAATGCGGGCGATGATTACGTTATGGACATCAGTATTCCCTCTGATTGCTTCAATCTTATTGTAGAACTGATCCAGTGTAACAATGGTGTTGCTGTGTGAAACATTCAGATATTCTTCAATCTCCTTCTCTGCGGAAAGAGGATGTATCATGTTTGCAACCGCGCCCACTCTGTTAACCGCATAGAGCATGAAGATTGCCTGCGGACAGTTAGGCATTGCGATCGTCACCCTGTCCCCGGGTCTTACACCTATGGTGCGAAGAGATCTGGCACATTCGTCAATCTTGGCCTTCATCTGTCTGTAGGTCGTGTGTTTTCCCATGAAATCAAACGCAATATTATTCGGGTATTTTTTCGCTACTGTCGCAAGCTTTTCATACATGGTTCCGTTGCTGTAGGTCAGTGTCTGCGGAAGATCCCCAGCGAAACCAAACCATGGCGTTTGCACTCCTTCCGGAATGTCAAATTGTCTTGTCTTTTCGCCTTTGTAAATCATTGATATCTCCTTCTGTCAAAATCATTATCTTAACTTCCAGTGCTAATAGTCAATTTCCTCGCCGAGCGGTTTCTCAAGCAGTTCCGGATTGTCCAGCAGTTTCTTCAGAAGCCTTATTGATTTTGCATAATAGTACCCGTCTGCAAGTCGTTCGTCTATAGTAATTCCCAGTTCCACGGAATCTTTCATTTCATAGCTTCCGTCCTTCTCGAAGAAAGGTCTCCACTTTTTTTCGCCTACGACGCAGAAAAGTGAATTGCTTCCCCAGTTCGTCAGATGGTGATATCCGCTTCTGAGCTTTATTGAACCCAGATTGGAAAGGACAACCGTGGTGTAATAAGGGTCGCTTTCAATCATGGATGCAGGCACCTTGCCGTGAACGTCAAGTCTTCTGCATGCCCACACAACAAATCTTATCAGGAAGAACGGCAGCCTGCTTACAATATCCATGCTTGCCGTTGATCCGTCCAGAACGTCACTTCTGCAGCTGTAAACCTGCTTTCTGATTTTCTCATGGATATCATCAATGTTATCACCGGCTTCACCTTCAAGAAATGCCAATGCCTCGGCGCCGCGATCCGAAAAGGCCTTCTTCACAACAAAGGATGCTGTCACCTTGTTTCTCTCATATATCCTCTTGTTGGCGATGAAGTAGTTCATCTTCGGTCTTAAAGTTACTGTCTTGAGAATTGCTGCTACTATTACATGAAACAGGGTATATTTGAATACCTTACCGTCCTCTTCTGCTACAAGGCCTTCGTTCTTTTTCTCAAGATACTCATTAATTTTTGTCAGATCAATTCTCTCCGATATGTACGCTTCGTTATCGCATCTGTTCGGATAAAGAAGCGGCACGATTACGTGCATCGGGTCAAGCTTTCCGACCAGTCTGGCATCACGTCTTCCCATAAATCTAATTATCCTCCTTTAGCATCTTACCGTTTAGTATAACGGAAGTCTTTCCTTTGTCTTGTAAATGCAGTCTCCGTCTCCGGAAGCATTGTTCATCAGTATGATCAGGTAGCCATCATCAACAGCGCAGCTTTCAATTTCCCCGAAGGACACGTCGTATCCTCCCAGATATGCACCGTCAGAGGCCCTGTACATGTCAATGTAGCTGTTGTTGCCGCTCACCCAGGTGCACACGAATACTATGCCGTTATATCCGCCGATGTCCTGAGCATGGTTGTATCTGATCCTCTTGTGAATGAACTTCTCAACATTGAAGTCCGTATCGCACACATATATTTCATTGCCCTTTGACAGGTAGAATTTATTATTGCTTTCATCGTAGGCAATTCCGGATGTCTGTCTCGGCAGATCAAATATGCCCGCCAGCTCCTTGCTTGTCCCATCATAGGTGCTGCAGGACCTTGTCCTGATTCCCTTGTGGGTTTTGACAACATAGAATTTATTTGTGTAAGGATTAAATGTTGTTCCGTTGGCATGGCCCATCGAACTGCAGTCTGAAATATCCACGCATTCCCCATCGTTTTTTCTGTAGGAAATAAGTTTTCCCGCAGTACCACTCGAGTTTACATATGAAATTACATAGCTGTCTCTTGTGACACTGATGGATTGCGGAACCCTGCAGCCTCCATCTCCACGTACAGCTCTGAATTTGTCCAGCGAAGTCCTGTTAAGGCTCTTCAGATTTCTCCATGAAGAATAGCTCTTCATGTCCTCCGTTACTCCCCTGACCTTTGCAGTCTCAGACGCCTTCCCGACGGCAGACCTGTCTCCTATTACCGCCCGTGCCATCACCGTATATTCGCCGCTGTTCCTGACAATCTCAACAGATGTGTTCCCTTCAACTTTCTTTACAGTTTCCGGCTTGCCGGTCGCTAGGCTCTTCTTCATTACGCAGTACTCAGTCGCGAAATCAACAGGCTCCCAGCTGAGCTTAGCCATGGAATCTGATGTGTTTTCAACCTTCAGCCCTTTTACCTGCTTCAGTTCCTTCGGGTAAACAGTAATCCTGACGTTTTTCGATGCCGGCATGTGAGTTCCGTCGCCACTGACGCTGACAACGATATTCGCATGTCCCTTTTTCAGAAGCTTCACATTTCCCTCTGAGTCAACCTCAGCAACACCTTCATCTTCCGATGCAAAAGCAATATCACCTATTCCCTTCGCTTCTATGGCGAAACTGTCGTCCTTAAAGCCATCGTACTTCTTAATGCTTAGCTTTAATTTGTTCGGCAGCTTTTCTGCTCTTATGTCAGCGTCTGCGGGTCTCGAGTCCTTTCCTGAATTCAGGATTGCTGTAACCCTGACATTGTAGTTCTTCTCAAGAGCCACATTTTTCAGTTCAATGTGATTCTCCTTCACTTCCGGAACGTTGTACTTCTTCCCCTCGCAAGTGACTGTTACCGAATAGCCTCTGCAGTTCATTTCGTCCCAGCTCGCGTTAATGGTAAATCCATCCTGGGAAAGGCTGAGACCCGTAACCTGCTTGGTAATGATTTCAGGTCCCTCGACGAATGCCAGAACCGTGAAGGCCGCAAGGCACGCTATGAGAAGCGCAACAAACGCTTTATGTCCTCTCAAATCAGGTTTATTCTTCAATATCTATCTTCTTCCTGTTACTGTTCAACATTTATATCTTAATCTGTTTTGCTCTCTCCTGGATTTCATAGAGTTCTTCCTTGTCCAGTTCTGTCAGATGCTCAAGCTTGTCCATGAATACCGTTGCTGTATGTTTCTCCCGTCTGTGGATTACTTCCATGTAATGGCTGACAACAACAGCGGACAGCATTGCAACCAGGAAGATCTCATACAATGTCAGAAATACTGTTACTATTCTGCCCGTAGCGGTTATGGCTGCGAAATCACCGAAACCTATGGATGTGCAGGCTGCGAACGTGTACCAGAGCGCATCGCCGTAGTTATGAATTTTAGGTTCCGAGCCCATGATAATCAGCGCACCAAAGAAAAAGCACGCGATAAACAATAGCAGGATTTTTTCAACATGGCATCGTTTTACGATTGACCACAGCAATCTGAAATTAACCATTGTACTTCTCCCTCTTCATTATCTGAAGAGCTTTTCCATATCTGCCTTTGATCTGAACCCGGCACATGCGTCTACCAGTTTTCCGTTTTTTATCAGGGCAAAATACGGGATTGCCGAAACGCCGTACTGTACGGCCAGCATTCCCTCTTCGTCAACGTTTACCTTGCCGACCTTGAACTTACCATCGTACTCGGCCGCCAGCTCCTCGATGATCGGATTCATCATGCTGCATGGTCCGCACCACGTTGCCCAGAAATCCAGCACTACCGGAATATCTGACTTTAACACCTCTTCCTCGAAGTTTGCTGCTGTAATTTTAATCTCTGCCATTTCATTTTCCCCCTTTAGCGTTTTTTGAAATATGCTTTAACTGTTACGTTCTTCACCAGAGCTTTGCTTACCATTAATGTTCTGGTACTCTTTTTCTTTGAATACTTCTTGTTTTTGCCGGCAACTGAAACGCTGCTGATATAGTATCCCTTCTTTGCCTTTATTTTTACTCTGGCCTTTGATCCAGGAATATAGTACTTCGTCTTTGTGATGCTGCCCTTGCCCTTCTTTTTTGTCGTTACCTTCATCAGGCCATGGCTGATTGCCTTTGCATATGAAAGGCTGTCTTCTCCATCCTCGTCTGTAAAACTGTATACTCTGCTTCCGATTGCTGTAGCTCTGGCATCTGTCGTTTCCGGAACGAATGGTCTGAGGCTGAATCCGGTATCCCTGAACTTGTCACCCGAAACATTATAGGTGAATGTATCTCCGTAGTTCTTTACATTGAGTCCCGAATATACGATTCCTCCCTTGCAGATTCCTATGCCGCAGCTGTAACTGTCGTATGTCTTTCCGGCTCGGGTTACAACTGTAGGCTCAACGTATGGTTTGAGTTCTGCCGACTTTACAGTCCATTTGCTGCCGTTGAATACTATGTTCTTAAGAGCGCTGTCATCTCCGTATCCAAGAGTGTAAACCAGCCTGTTCCCGGTCTGAATGGCCCTTCCTCCAGCTCTGTCTGCCGGGAATACGCCCTTCTTCTTTGTCCATTTATTCTCTGTCGGCGAGAAGACATAAACGTTTCTGTTAAATGAACCTGTAAGCTTAGGCTTGCCGTTCTTGTCTTCTTTCACCTTGTATCTGAAGCCGCCCATGACATACAGATTTCCGTTATAGGCTGCCAGTGTGTAGTCCTCGATATCCTTGAGATCCTTATGGAGTTTTATCTTTGATATGCCACCGGTTCTGAGGTTTGCCCTGAGCAGAACGGACTCCTTGAAATATTCAAACCGGTCTTTTTCTCTGCTCATGTCCTCATCTTCATCGTCATCCTCATCCGAAACCGCATGCATCCATGCATCGTCTGAGCCGCTGAAGTTATCTCCTATTTCAACGTAATTACCGATTGTATAGAGTCTGTTGTTAACATAGACCAGGTCATCGCTGAAGTTAAAGTCGTAATCTCCCAGTTTCTCCTTGCTGTTTGGATAAGACTCGAACCAGGATTTAAGATTGCCCTTCGTAACCTGTACTATTTCCTCCTGATCTGTTCCCGACTTCGGGTACATTTTGAAAATGCTGTCCTCGGAAGAGCTTGTCGTATACATGAGCTTTCCGTTTGTGGCCACGGACGTCGTTCCGCTATCCATGCTCTTCGGTTTGCTGAAGCTGTTCTTGTCATTGGCAAGATAAACATTCTTCTTTTCTGCAGTCTTGCTATAATCGCCCGTTTTACCGGTTACCTTAATATTAACAACGTCGTTTATCCACTTGCATTTTTTATCTGTTATGACAATGCTGTTCTTGTCAATCGTGTATGTTTCCGGATCCAGTTTCTGACTGCCGAACTTAACTGTCAGATTGTCAAAGTTGGTAAATCCTGTTCCCTTGATGGTTATTAAACCTTTGCCTGCAAGCACATCAGATATTCTCAGCGCCTTGTTGCTGCTGCTCCTGGTGAAATCCAGCGTTCCTCCTGAAACAGTCTTTTTTTCCAGTATTGAAGATGTCCTTGCTGAGGATGTAATCTCTCCAACAACGTCCATAGGATCATAGTCCTTTTCCTTTTTGTGAATCTGGTTTACCAGTGCAGTTGCTCCTGTAACCATAGGGCAGGCCATTGAGGTTCCGCTGTAGTAGTCATATTTCCCGAAGCTGGTTTTCATGTCAGCATTGCTTGCACCAATGCTGTCCACACATACGTCATAGCTTCCTTCCACAGGATCCTCCATTACAATCCAGAGTTTCCTGTCAGCACCGGCCATGTCAGTCTCAAGATCACCGTCCGCGGTGGTACAGCATCTGGTGTTTAAGTGTACCCAGTAATCTGCACTTCCGCCTATTGCGGAATAGACCATTTCCTGTTCATTTGCTCTTTTGACAGTCAGTTCCTCCAGAGTGACATCTGCAGATGTATCAAAAATTTCAAAGTAGGCCGCACCAAAGAGTCCCCCGTCCGGTGTCTTTTCTGCGCGAACCAGCATGCTGGCGTACGGAGGTTCCTCGAAATCGGTCTTGTCCAGTGAATAAGGAATGCAGGCCGCGTATATGTCTTTGTCAGCCTTGCTTACCGTAAATCTGATTCCTGTATCGGAACCGTTGATTCCGCTGCATTCCGAAAGCTCAAGTCCTTCACTCACTTCTGTAAAATCTTCCGGCTCCACTGCATCTGTGAAAGCCTCATTGTTTATTCCGCTGCCGGATTCGTAGAGTTCCGGATTGTAGCAGTCATAGCTTACAGTAGAAAGGATATCCGTCCCCGGCGCCGCCAGGTCAACCATATCCCTGTTGTAGTTTGAGAATGATGCCAGATCATCACTGCCTGAAGGATTATACTTCGAGGCGGCAACTACTATTTTGTAATTGGATTCATACTCGACAGGATAGAGTTTTTCTTCCATTTCTTCATAATACCTGCCAATATCCATTCCGTCATTGCCTGCAGCCATTACAGAAATCGCTCCCCGCTCACCGACTATGGTTATGAGTTCTTCCATGATGTTGCTGTATTCGCCACCGCCATAGGAATTATTGATGGCAACGATATTAACGCCCATCTTCTGAGCTCTGTTTATGTAATTGTATGCAGCAACTTCTTCGGCTCCGTAACCGCTTCCCTCATCATCCAGAATCTTCAGGGCCATTATGTCAAGATTACTTCTCGTACCTCCATTGCCATCAGCACCGGCAATTCCGCATATGCCCTTGCCGTTGTTTCCTGCCGCATTTATTATGCCTGCGCAGTGGCTTCCGTGACCGTTGTCATCCATCGGTTCCTTTGAGCCGTTAATGAAGTTGAATCCGTGTTCACCCTTCAGTCCCTTGCTGATATAAGGATTTGACCAGATATTGTCCTTAAGATCTTCATGGGTAAAGTCAACACCAGTGTCAACTACTGCAACAACGCCGTAGTCCGTATTCTTGGCTTTGCCCCAGATCTGATCCACATTTACATCACCCAGCCCCCACTGCCTGTCAATGTAAGGGTCGTCAGCGCCTGAAACTGCAGTAGCATGGAGCTTGAAATTCGGCTCGGCATATTTGATGCTGTCGTCTTCTTCAAGCATTTCAATAGCCTTGTCAACAGATATTCCGCCTGTGTCAAGCAGAGCCACATTGGCATAATCTTCTTCGCTGCCGGTTTGAGCTTCCGATCCGTTCAGCTGGGCCGAATCTTCGTCTGCTTCCTCATCTGCCGTTTCAAATGACCATACTTCTTTTACCTGAAAGCCCTTAAACGCATCTTCGGATTCTGACTGCAGGCTCAGTTCATTACTGACATCCTGTTTGTCCATCTCGTCCTGCTCCGTGAACATTACAAGGACTTCTCCATCCTTGTACTCTCCCGGCTCCGGTTCGGAAACCGCTTCACCTTTCTCCTGCTGGTCCTGTGCCTCAACGGCCTTTACCACCGTGAAATTCATGGCCCCACAGGTCAGCGCCATGACCAGTGCGATAAACCAGGCTATTGCTTTCTTGAATACATCTGATTTCTGCTGTCTCATGTTTTCACTCACTTAATGTCTTCTAATGTATAACCGATTAACTTTTATTATACCAAAAAACAGTCCTCTGTTCATTTATTATTAATCAAATGTTAAACAGGATCAGCAAATGCTGGTCTTGTTTTTGCCTTAGTCTTTACTTTAGCCTTCTAAATCATTGAGTTGCAAATCACTGTATGCTATACTTTTTCCATCAAATGAAAGGAGCATAAGTAATGAGAACTAAGAGAATATTGATGTCTGTACTATGTGTAATGCTAATGTGCAGCTTCACACTTTTCACAGGCTGTGGAAGCAGTGATGAGGATGCCGCAGCTGAACCTGAGGTAACCAACCCGGTAAAGGTTACCTGTGAAAACGGTGTGATGCTTGGTCAGACAATTGACGGCGTAAACTCCTGGAAGGGCGTACCTTTCGCCAAGCCTCCGGTTGACGACCTGAGATGGAAGGCCCCTGAAGCACCGGACCCGGGCGACGAGGAAATAGAGTGCTATAAATTCGGCTTGTCCGCAATTCAATATGAATGGGCATCAGAACCGGCATCATCTCTCCCGAAAGGCGAGGACTGCCTGACTCTGAACATATGGGCATCGGAAGATGCAAATGACAGCGATGAACCAAAGCCTGTAATGGTATTCTTCCACGGTGGAGCATACTCATGGGGCGGAACAGGTGACCCTACATACGATGGACAGGAATTCGTAAAGGCTCATCCGGATGTAATTCTTGTTACATGCAACTATCGTCTCGGCATAATGTCCTGGGCAGATTTCTCTCAGGTTCCCGGCGGTGAAGAATACACTGATGTCAACCTGGGTCTCAGAGACAACATCTGCGCTCTTGAATGGGTACAGAAGAACATTGGAAGCTTTGGAGGAGACAAGGATAACGTTACAATATTCGGAGAATCTGCAGGAGGATTTACTACAACAGCCCTCTGCATTTCACCAATGGCTCAGGGACTCTTCAAAAGAGCAATCTCCGAAAGTGGAGTTGTTGACCTTAAGGACAGGCAGGCTGCCGTTGATTTTGCAGATGTAATAGTTGATACTGCCGGTGCAAAGAACATGGATGACCTGCTGGCTATCTCCGGCGACGAATGGATAGCTCTTGATGAGGAAAACTGGATGTCAGACGAATGCTGTGGTGCAGTTGCAGACGGAGAAGTTCTTCCTGAATACAAGGACATTGACAGTGCCATGAAGACAGCCGTAGATAATGGCATTGAGCTTCTGATCGGTTCAAACCATGATGAATGGAACTACTTCCGCAGCGACCAGGGATGTGATACTCCGGAAGAGGATTTTGATACCTGGTATAACAATGATCTCACCCCTTACTGGGAAGGCACATACAAAGACGGCGATGACAGCGTCAAGGCTGCCATGGATGAATTCTATGCTTACGAAGAGCCTCTGGTTCCCGAAGAATACGCCAAGGACAAGGACACAAAGGATGCTCTTGTAAAGTCGGCATTCAAGACCGAGACCTGGAGATACCAAATGATGGATTTCGCAAACAGGTATGCTGATGCAGGCGGAGATGTTTATGCATACATCTGGTGCGTTCCTTCGGAAGAGGACGTAATGTACAAGAGTGCTGTTCATGCAGTTGAGCTTTCATATGTATTCAATACCATTGAAGATGCCGCTTATGCAGGTACCATTGACATTCCGTCAGCCGAACGTGCTCAGGAAGCCTGGACAAACTTCGCCAAGACAGGTGACCCTTCAATTGAGGACGCCGAATGGACCAAGTACAATACAGATTCAAGAGACACCATGGTAATCAAAAAAGACGGATGGAAGATGGAATCCGATCCGGTACAGAGGGCTCGTGAGCTGATGACTACAATCTATGCAAACGAAGAGCTTCCGCCTTCATACGATCACCTCTACATCTACAACATCTGGGAATAATTCCCTGTTAACTTATGCGATAATTATTTCGTAGAAAGGTACAGAATCGTGAAATGACTCATACAAACAATCAGCAGGCATACGATGTCATAATCATCGGAGCAGGCGCTTCCGGTCTCTTTTATGCTGCTGCCGACTCCTCATGCAAAGGCAGACGCGGTATCATTCTCGAAAAGACAGGACGCGCAGGCCAGAAGCTTCTCGTGAGTGGAAACGGTGCCTGCAATATTACTCATGGCGGATCGATTAAAGAATTCATAAACAAATACGGGGATGCGGGAAGCAGAATCAGAAGCTGCCTCTATAGGCATAACAATCTGGAGCTTATGCACTTCCTTGAAAAAGGTGGTGTCAGCCTTACTGAACGTGAGGACGGCAAAATCTTTCCCGCTTCAATGAAGGCCTCAGACATACTGAAGCTGCTTCTCCATAAGGCTAAGGAAAATAACTATGAAATCCGTCTGAAGTCGGAAGTTGTCGGAATAAACACCGATGACCTGATTTTCGTCAGACTTTCTGATGGAGAGGAACTGACTGCAGAAAAACTCATCATCGCAACAGGCGGTGCATCATACCCTGCAACAGGTTCTGACGGAAGCTTCACAGAAGTGCTTAAGCGTGACCTTGGCCTGCAGGTGACAGAACTGAAGCCGGCACTGGCACCGGTTTATGTGCAGAACTACCCCTTCTCAGACATTTCAGGGGTAAGCCTTGCGGATGTTGAGATTTCTGCAGGCGGGCACTCAGTAAGAGGGCCTCTGTTATTTACTCATAGGGGCTTCAGCGGTCCGGCCGCTCTGCACCTGTCACAGCATGTGAAGCCCGGCGCAATACTTCATCTGAACTTCCTGCCTGACCGAAACATCCCCGATGTATTCAGGCAGCTTAAGGACGAACAGCCCAGCAACAGCAAAGGCATTGCAAATTATCTGTCACAGAGCTTCGGCCTTCCCAAGGCCCTTACCGAAAAAATGTTTGCCGACCCGACAAGGAAGTCTTCGAGCATCGGTCACAAGGAACTGGAAACTGTTGCCCATCTCATGATGGACAGGCAGTTCTCTGTCAGCGGAACCGGCGGCTGGAATGAAGCAATGGTTACTGCAGGCGGGGTAGCCTTAAATGAAATGAATCTGAAGGACATGAGTCTTAAGGACTATCCGAATATCAGAGTAGTAGGCGAAGCATTGGACATTAACGGCGACACGGGAGGCTACAATCTCCAGTTCGCATATTCCTCTGCCTGCGCTGCACAGGAAATATAACAGTAAAAAAGAAACCTCTGCACATGCAGAGGTTTCTTTTTCTTGTTGATCTATTTGTCAGCTTTTTTCATATAATCCGCCAGAGCCTTACTTCTCTCAAACTTAACAAAAGTATCATTTGACCCAAATGCGCTTGAGTACTTCACTTCGCTTGCCATGCGCATGGTCACCTTGACCGCATCATCACGCAGCCCCTCCAGTCTGTTGAGCCTGTACCACTCGACGGCGTCGAACTTCCTGCAGTTGTCCCGAAGTCTCAGAGTTGCACCGCCTTCCTCAAGACGGACAACCTTGACATATATCATGTGTTTCCTGCCATCATCAAAGCCCCTGCTCACCAGACTGTCCAGAAGTGCCAGGACAAAGAGGCTGAACGCGTCGGATCTGATTATAAGCGAACCCCTGTCTCTCAGGAACTTCTTTACTCCTTCAGCCACCGCCAGAGTCTCACTTCTGTCCGTAACGTAAGCCTCGAAAACATCTTCCGGATCAGATCCGAAGCCCTCAGGCAGATCCATTGCTCTTTCAATCAGTCTGCCTTTGCGGTTCCTTACTAAAACGTAAGCAAGTGTTACTGCTGTCATTACAACTTCAGCAACAAAAGCCGCAACCCAGACACCCTGAATTCCCATTATCCTGGATAATGCAAAAGCAAACAGCGCGATGAATCCAATTCTTCCGAACACAGAAAGAATGCTGGCAATTTTAATCTTGTCGATGGACTGATAGTAGCTTGTATATATTTCGTTAACGGTCATGAAAGGAATTGCAGCGCAGTACCACCTTAGAGCGGAACATGCCATGGCTTCCACTTCCTCTGAATCATCAATGTAGACATTGGCAATTACCGGTGCGATTATCACCAGAATAATTGCTGTAGGAACCGCTATAAGAAGAATGCTCCTTAGTGATGTCTTGAACACCTCAGCGATCTCAGTGCGGCTTTTCTCCGCGTATAACACTCCGCTCAGTGCGAAAACCGTCATGGATATCCCCACAGGAATCGCCTGGACCAGAGAGCCGAAATTGTTCTGAACCGACAGAGCTGCCAGGCCTGAAACACCTGCAAGGGAAACCACCAATCTGTTAAGAATAATCGGTCTAATGATATTGCATATCCTTCTTACTGCCTTTGCAGCTCCATGGTAGAGCAGAGCCGCCACTCTGGACGGGTGACAGTATCTTATCGAAAATCTGAAGTAATCTCCCGTCTTTGCTCTTACAATTGCCGTCAATGCAATGGTTATGTAATTTGCCGCCGCACTGGCAATTCCCATTCCCAGAACGCCTCCGTGAAGTACGAAAACATTTAGGATTACTCCTGCTATGTTTACTGCCACCAGAAACAGCGTCAATATCCTGACCGCCCTGCCCCTTCCTTCAAGAAGAAGTGCAGGTGTAAATATGTCGGCGAGCATGATTGGTGCCGCCGCCATGGCAACAGCAGTCAGATACTGTTCGGCGCTTTTAACAAGGGCTGCGTCTGAAGCATCAGCCCCAAGACCTATTACTATCTGCTTTGAAAACAACAGACAGACCAGGCTAACGAAGGCACCTGCAGCAATGACTGCCATTACAGACGTAGAGTAGATGATATTGGCTTCTTCCTTCTCGCCTCTTCCGACATGCTTCGCACACTCGGTCTGACATCCCATTCCAATCATTCCGGCAGCGAAGGCTATTATGGTGAAAATAGGCGATCCAACGCCTATTGCAGCTATAGCAGTCGAACCCATAAAACGGCTCGAAAGCATGCCGCACACTATGCTGTTTGCTGCAAAAGCAATGGATGTGACGATCGAAGTCCTCAGATATGCATAAAACAGTTTTTTTATTATGTTAGGATCAGTTAGTTGTTTCATTACTATAATTATCTATCCTCTTGAACATCATATACGAAGTAAGTGCTGTGCAGCCCCGCCTCGGGCACGTCAATCTGCGCTGCAACTCTGAATCCCATGTGCTTGTAGAATGCCACTTCGTCATCGCGGTTTGTGAAAAGCATTATTGGAGTATTAATACTCTTGCCATACTCACAGATTTTTCTGAGCAGTTTTCCTCCGCGGCCTTCTCCCTGATGGTCAGGACTTACAGCTACGAAATCAACGTAGAAATGTGGATTCGGAAGATCAAGCTGCTTCTCTTCAGAATCGAGAACAACATTGAAATCAAACCACTTCTGAACCTCCTCTTCCGTCAGAACTGATGCCGCCTTTCTGAAGGCTTCGTTGTTACAGTTTGCCTCCTCGCATCTCTCGTCGGAATAATCCGTGAAATCCGAGTGAAGGATCACAATTGCTTCATTCATGTTTTCGTCCAGACTGTATGCGCCTCCGAAATGCAGATTATATGCGCCATAGTAAGTCAGAACCATGTGAAAGCCTGCCGTGCTTTTTATTGGGTCGTGATCGTACACATCCTCATATTCCGGATAGCCTTCAAATGCTCTTTTAAGCAGGCTGTAAAGTCTGCTGTAGTCCTCAGGTTTTATTTTGTATAGTCCTTCTATTTCTCCAGGTTTCTTCATTTCTTCGTTCTCCCTGTTTTCTTAATTTACTGAAGCGCCGTTGTCATAATCTTTTCCGCCTCTACATTATATCATGTGTAACCGTATCTTTTTCGCAGTTTAATAACGAAGACAACAATTGTATTCTTTCTTTCTTGCCCATACGTTAGCATTGTATAACACTTCTGCATAAACAGTAAATGCATAATGCACTTTTTTAATCAGAACAAATCTGATATCAGCATAGTTGTGGCAAAAGCTATAATTTATACTTATGCTTCTCCAAAACACAAAACCCCGGGAATGAGGAATACTCATTACGTAGTGCAATTCAACTTTATTTTAGACTATTTTTAAGGTCGACATTTTAGATTACCGAATATGCCCATACGGCAAAAACAGTTCAATCTGATTACCCAATGCGCGCATCGTATCAAATTCAAAGCACTGTGACGACTGACTTGTTTTTCAGTCACCACAGTGATTTTTTATTACCTTTTATTCACGTTGTACTCTGCTTTTGCATTAATTAATTCAGCGCCATTACTCCTACATTAAGATATAGAGCGTATATACACCAGCCTGCATATGGTATCAGCAGCCATCCT
>JAKSSG010000018.1 GCA_024403185.1 Clostridia bacterium | reverse complement strand
TAAACTTGGCAGGATCTGTTCCTGCAGGGCAACCCTTGCTGCATGGTGCATCATGGCAAAGAAGGCATCTAGCTGCTTCTTCAAGTGCAGTTCTGTGAGTAAATCCTGCTACAGCTTCTGTAGTGTATTTACCTTTCAAAATTTTACTCAATGTTCTTTCCTCCTTTTGAGATAACAAACTGGCGGGAGTAATAACCACCCGTCAGTTTGATTATGGCTTCTGACTATTAAGTCTCTATTAGAATTCAGGTGAAGCATCGCACTTCAGAACAGCGTTCAGAGTTGCAGTTGCAGCAGTTGTGCAGTCTTCATCTGATACGTGTTCAGGTTCGCAGTGTGACAGACCATCCTTAGTTCTTGAGAATATCATTGTTGTTGGAATTACATATGCGCAGAACTGTGCATCGTGGCCGGCACCTGACAGAATCTTCTGCCATTTGCAACCCATTTCATCCATTGATTCTTCAACGAATCCGATAAGTCTTGAATCGAATGGAACAGGGTCTCTCTTCCACTGTTCTTCAACATCGCATGTGCACTGCTGCCATGTTTCTGCAGCCAGTTCCTTCAGGATATCCATGCACTTTGCAAGAACATCTTCATTCTGGTTAGGATGTCTTACGTCCAGTGAGAATTCTGCTTCGTCAGGAATGCAGGTGTGGATGCATGGGTGAACATAGATTTCACCGGTAGTGAATACGAATTCGTATTCTCCCTTAGCAACCAGTTCAGCATTGTAAGCATCATATCTCTTGTGCAGTTCGCACAGGAAGTCTGCAGCAGCGTGCAGAGCGTCATGTCTCTTGGCCATTGGGAATGTACCTGCGTGAGCTGTGAATCCGTGGAATCTAACTCTGTAGTTGAACATACCCATTACCAGCTGTACAGCACCTACTTCGTTTCCATTGTCTTCAAGGATAGGTCCCTGTTCCAGATGTGTTTCGAACATTGCACAGTACTTGTCAGGTGACAGTCTGTTTTCCTTAGGTCCCTTGAACTTAGTAGCAGCAAGTGCTTCACCGAAGTTAGCAAATTCTGACTTGTCCATTGGCTTTGAAGCCATCATGTTTTCATACACGAAGTTTGGCTTCAGATAATCTGGCAGATAGTCATAGCAGATAATTCCTGATACCATCATTGCTGGTGGATACAGTGAACCTTCTTCGTTTGTCCAGATCATAGCAGTAAGCGGATGCTTATGAGGAATGTTTTCAGCTGCTACTGTTTCCAGTACTTCCATAGCTGTCATAACGCCCTCGATACCATCGTAGTTACCACCGTTCTTAACTGAGTCGCAATGTGATCCCATTACGATTCTCTTGGCATTTGGATCTGATCCTTCAAGAGTTGCATATATGCAAGCTACGTCGTCGCATTCGATCTTAGCGCCGATTGCTTCCATTCTTCTTACGAACTCTTCTCTAGCCATGTGATCTTCAGGTGACAGTGAGTATCTTGTGATTCCGCCGTGACCTGCATCACCAAACTTTGAGAAAGTCTTAATCTTGTCGGACATTCTCTCTAAACTACACTTATACATAATTCATCCTCCTTTTCTTGATGAAATTTATACGTTACTGGGTTTTCCCGAAATTAGTGAAACCAGTTACATACGCTTGTATATATAATTATACGGTATATTCTGAAAATTACAAGGGCTTTTGCATAAAAAAAAGACCTTTACAGGTCTAATTTTAACATATTTGCGGGGCAAATGAATGTACACAGCCCACATCCAGTACATCTTGTGCGGTCGACACTGATCTGTCCACCCTTTCTTGATATTGCCTGGTACATGCATGCCGATATGCATTTGCTGCAGTTTTCCCCGCAGGGAACGCCACTGGAGTGACTGACAGCCGGTTCAAACTTCATTTCTTCAAATGATTTCAGATTTTCCAGAGCTTTGCCTCTTAGCTCGGATAAAGTGCTAATGTGATGATTTTGTGCCCATATTTCTAAATCCTGTACTATCTTGCGGATAACCTCGCGTCCTTCAAGCATGACAGCGGTGCCCACCTGTACAGCGGACGCTCCAAGCATAATATACTCCAGAGCATGTTTATATTCACTAATGCCTCCAACTCCGCAGATAGGAATGTCTACCGTCTGGGCTATGGTTGCAACAGAAGCAAGACCCAGCGGTCTTATGTATTCTCCCGAAATTCCTCCGTATGTGGAAAGCATAGGTGCTGCATTTTCAATGTCTACGCCCAGAATGCCTCTGACCGTATTGATGGCCGTTACACCGGAGCCTCCGGCGTCTTTGACTGCCTTTGCGACCTTGGAAATGTTGGTTGTATTCTGTGATAGCTTGGCGATAACCGGTATTTTAACCGCAGTAACGATCTCTTTGGTCATTTCGTACACCACATCGGCGTGGGATGCAACTACTTCCAGAGATTCCACGGCCGGATTTGATACGCTGAGCTCTATGGCATCCGCACCGAACTTTTCCAGCTTGCTGGCAAGATATGCAACTTCTGATGCCGTATGCCCCGAAACGCTGGCTATGACAACGCCTCCGGCGGACTTGGCAATGTCCATCTCCCTCTCCCAGCCTTCAATCTGAATGTCGCTGTAAAGCCTTATGTTCTGCGCACCCTTGTCGTCACATGAAATGCGCGGGCGCACGTCAAGCAGGGTATCGCTGACAATGCTCTCCGTAACTACAGCTCCGGCACCTGCTTCTATTGATTCTTTTATTCCCTTACCGTCTCTGTTCCATGGTCCTGCGGCAATCATTACAGGATTGTCCAGTTTCATTCCAAGAAAATCTGTTTTAAGCATCAGAACATCTCTCCTATTCTGCCTTCATGTCCGCAGGATTTGCGGATTCGGCTTTTGGCCTGCAGTTTTATACTTCTGGTAACGTGTTTTTTCTTCTGTTCCTTTTCCTCTATGTGGTCGAAGAGGACTCTAGCTCCGTATATGCCCATCTTTCTGTAAGGCAGTTCAACGGTTGTCAGTTTCGGCTCAACAAGTGTTGACATCCTGTCATTTCCGAAGCCTGTAATTGCGATGTCTTCAGGAATTCTGTAGCCCATCTCCTTGATCGCATCCATGGCGCCATATGCTATTTCATCTCCGGTAGTAATCACCGCATCAGGAAGCTTCGGAAGCACGCCTATCATCTTCTTCATGCCGATGTAGCCGCCTTCAATGTTGTCGCCCACATCGAATATCATTTTTTCTTCGACGCGGATTCCGCTTGCTTTCATAACATTCCTGAATCCCTGCAGCATGTACATCGTCTCTGCCTCTGGATCTGTCCCCCTGAGCACGCCTATTCGCCTGTGCCCGCATTCCAGCATATAGGATGTAATTTCTGCCATGGCAGCTCTGTTATCCACCTTTACGGAATCCCAGTCCGCCTTGATTTTGCTTTCACCGATTGTAACGACCGGCATGTCCAGTTCATCGATCCACTCGGTATACTCGTCATCAAGCCCGAGAGAATAGAGCAGTATTATTCCATCCACCTTTCTGTTTACCAGCTGATCGATGTATTCCTTCTCGAGTTCGGGATTCCCCTCCATGTTGCACATGAATGTGATGTAGCCCTTCTGTCTGGCCACCTCCTCGACGCCGTTGGCAATTTCCATGTATGTGGAGTTCAGAGTATGAGGAATTACAAGGCCGATGGTTTTGGTCTTGTTGAAGTTGAGGCCCTGGGCAAACCAGTTTGGCGTGTACTCTTCCTCGTCTATTATTTTCTGGATTTTTTCACGGGTTTTTACCGCAACACTTTCAGGGTGATTCAGCACTCTGGAAACGGTTGCAACGGATACCCCCGCCTTCTCTGCTATCTGCTTAATGTTCATGACAGATCCTTTCGGGTTGCACTATCACTTTAGTATGACAAATTATGTCACTTTTTGTCCCGTTGTGCAAGCAATAAAAAAATAGCGACATGTGCCGCTATTCCTTTTTTCTCCTTAATGATATGAAAATACCTATCACACACATTACCGCAAAGACAATGAATGCGGTGTTTATAACCCTTACCAGTGACTCCGGATCGGCCTGGTTAAGCTGCACACCCGGCAGCATGAATGTAACGATTATCGTAACGATTACCATGCTCAGAGTCTGGCCGACCGACCTCATCGTGCTCACCACGGAATTTGCCACGCCGTAATCCTTCCTGTCAACACATGACAGTATCGCATTGGTGTTAGGCGATGAGAAGAATGCAAAACCAACACCCGTTATTACCAGTGCAGCAATGATGTAGACAAGGCTTGTATCCGTCCTGACAAAAACGAAAAACAGTGTTCCGAGAGCGCAGAATCCCATGCCCAGAGAAGACAGTTTAAACGGTGAATATCTGTCTGACATTTTCCCTATTTTCGGTGTAAGGACTGCCATTACCAGTGGCTGTGCAATCATGATAATTCCTGCTGTCTGGGAATCGTATCCCAGAGCGACCTGCAGATAAATCGATGTGAGATATCCGATGGCAAAGGTTGCCGCATAGTTCAGAAGAGCCGCAATGTTTGAAAGTGCATATCCTATGTTGCTCCTGAAAAGGCGGACGTCCAGAACAGGGTCCTTCTTGTGAACCTCATAGTAGACGAACAGAAATCCGATTCCGAGTCCGATAACCGCCATGACGACAGGAACTGCTCCCATTTCAATCTTGGACAGACCCAGCATGAACGTGATAATGAAAAGAATAAACAGTGCACTTCCGCAGAAATCCATTTTGATTTTGCCCTTGCCCTCCGAGTCCTCATGCGGAAGCCTTGCGATGGCCTCAATGAGTGTTATTATCATCAGGCCGCCGGCGGAAATGAATATGGAACGCCATCCGAACTGGTGGTTAAGTACGCCGCCCAGAACAGGCCCAACTGAAAGTCCAACGTAAACAGACCCTATTGCCAGGCCCAGAGCTTTGCCCTTCTTCTCCGGAGGATATGCGCTAATCAGGATTGGAGTGTTGCTGGAAAGCACCATGGCCGCTCCGATCGCCTGCAGTATTCTGAATACAAGCAGCATGGTAAAGTTCACCGAAAGAACGGCTCCTGCGCATGTGCAGATGAAGACAATCATTCCCGCAACAAGAACCGTCTTCCTGCATGTAATGTCCGAAAGACGCCCAAATGGCACACTGAATGCTGCTATGCAGAGCAGAAAGCCTGTCACCATCCAGCCGACAGTGTCCGCCGTAACCTCAAATTCAGCGCCTATTGCCGGAATGGAAAGGTTCAGTGCACTTCCGATCAGAGACATTGTAAATGAAGTCAGAAGGACAACAATCAGTGCCGCCCTTCTGAATTTCTTTATTTCGTTTTCACTTCTGATTTCTTCAGTCATTAACTATTTCGCCTCTCAGGCTGAATGTATTCGATGATGTGATTTTTACATTAATAATCTGTCCGACAAGTTCTTCGGGCCCCTCGAAATCCACCAGCTTGAATTCCTCTGTTCTGCCGTTCAGAATTCCACTTTCCTTCTTGTCAGGTCCGTCAACGAGAACTCTGCACACTCTTCCCACGTAAGCCGCATTCCTGCTTTTGCTTCCCTCATTCATGATGTCGACAAGGCGGTTGAAACGCTCATGCTTTACTTCCTCTGGAATCTGGTCTTCATATTCCGCAGCCGGCGTTCCCTGTCGCGGTGAGTAGAGAAATGTGAATGCGGAGTCATAGCACACCTCTTTTGCCAGGCTGAGTGTCTCCTCGAATTCCTCTTCCGTTTCGCCCGGAAAACCGACGATTATATCGGTGCTTATCGCAATGCCCGGAACGGTTTCCCTGAGCTTTCTAACCAGCTCCAGATACTGCTCGCGGGTGTACTTTCTGTTCATCCTTTTCAGCACACTGCTGCTTCCCGACTGAACGGGCCGATGTATGTAATTGCAGAGCTTTTCGCATTTGCCGAAGGCCTCAATGAGTCTGTCCGAAAGGTCCTTGGGATGAGACGTCATGAACCTGATTCGTTCAAGCCCCTCAAGCTCATTGAGGGCGTAAATCAGGTCTGTAAAATCCCATGTTTTTCCGTCTGCTTTTGACTTTCCCCTGTATGAGTTTACGTTCTGTCCCAGGAGTGTAACTTCCTTTACTCCATCGGCAGCAAGCCCTCTGACTTCATCAAGAATGTCCTCGGGATGTCTGCTCTTTTCACGACCTCTCGTGTAAGGCACAATGCAGTATGTACAGAAGTTGTTGCAGCCGTACATGATGTTCACAAAGCTCTTGTGCCCGAAAAGTCTCTTTGCAGGCAGGCCCTCAACAATCTCATCTCTGTCCTCGTAGATGCGGTCAACTCTGAATTCCTTCGAGGAGCGAACCTGCTTTACAGTCCATTCTCCCTCTGCCGCTCTTCTCTCGAACATCTCCTCCAGCATGTCAGGAAATTCGTGAATGTTATGTGTGCCGAAAACAACGTCTACCCACGGGTAGCTCTGCCTGAGTTTCTTCGTAATGTGCTCCTGCTGCATCATGCATCCGCAGACGCATACTGCAAAATCAGGATTGGCTATTTTAACCTTTTTCAGCTGTCCGAGAGTACCAAAAAAACGCTTGTCAGCATTCTCTCGAATGCTGCAAGTGTTTATGATTACTATATCCGGATTCTGTTCTGTTTCGGTGTAGCCTCTCTGAGTGAGCATGCCGGAAATGACCTCCGAATCATGCTCATTCATCTGGCAGCCGAATGTGATTATCTGATAAGATTTCATCTATTCCTGTTCGTGTTTCCTTTCACGGTTCATCAGTGCCTCAACGGCATCCGAAGCCTTTACTGTACCCTTTGTAACATTGTATATTACATCGGTAATAGGCATTTCAACGCCTTCAATCTTTGCAAGTTCATATGCGGCTTCTGCGGTAAACATGCCCTCAACAACCATGCCTACTTTAGCAACTGCCTCTTCAGGGGCCATTCCTTCACCGATCATGATGCCGCAGCGTCTGTTTCGTGAGTGCATGCTTGTGCATGTTACAATCAGGTCTCCAGTTCCCGTGAGTCCTGCGAAGGTCTCCTGCTTGGCACCCAGCTTAAGGCCCAGTCTTGTAATCTCTGTCAGTCCTCTCGTCATGAGTGCAGCCTTGGCATTGTCTCCGAAGCCCATGCCGTCGGATATTCCGGCTCCAAGAGCGATTATGTTTTTCAGCGCACCGCCAAGCTCAACGCCCACCAGATCCTCTGTCGTATATACTCTGAATCTGTCTGTTATGAACAGGTCCTGCATTGCCTGTGCAGCGTAAACGTTTCCAGATGCCGTTGCAACAGTAGTAGGCAGCTTACGGCCCACTTCCTCTGCATGGGACGGTCCCGAGAGAGCAACGTATCTCTCCATTCTTTCCCGAGTTCCGTCTTCTCTGAAGATTTCCTCGGCAATCTGGGACATTCTCAGATGAGTTCCCTTTTCTATTCCCTTAGCCACGTTGATTATGTATGTGCCCACAGGTATGTATGGAAGTGCAGCCTTAAGCGCACTTCTGAAATGCTGAGCCGGTGCCGAGAAGAGAACCACGTCAGCCCCTTCCAGTGCCGCTTCATTTGAATATGCTATTTCAATATTTTCATCAAGAGGAACACCCGGAAGATAATCAACATTTTCTCTGTGCTCTTCCATTGACCTCAGATGTTTCTCATCAACATCATAAATCCTGACTTTATTGCCTTTGCCTGCAACAACTGTTGCCAGCGCGGTTCCCCAGCTGCCTGCACCGATTACGCCTATTGTCTTCATTTATCTTCCTCCGTCTTCTTCTCGAAGATGCTCATTATCGGCTCTTCACCGTGGATGAGTCTGACAATGTTTGCCCTGTGTTTTATTATTATGATAATTGCTATTACGAGTGCCGTAATGAAATAATCGGGTTCCAGAAATGCACAGATAATCGGGAAGCATGCTGCCCCGAAAATTGATCCAACGGACATTCTCTTTGTGGTAAACACAAAAATTACTACGATGGCAAGAGCTATCACTGCAACCAGAGGGTTTACCGCAAGCGCTCCCCCAAAGGCTGTCGCTACTCCCTTGCCTCCCTTGAGTTTATACAGTATCGGCCAGATGTGTCCCAGCAATACACAGAGTCCGCACACTGCAGCTCCGGGTGCTCCTGCAAGCAGCAGTCCTATTAACACCGCAACGAAACCCTTCAGAATATCAACAGCACAGGTTATTGCACCTGCCTTCTTGCCCATGATTCTGAGGGCATTGGTGGTTCCCGCATTGCCGCTTCCTTCCTTCTTGATATCTATCCCCTGCTTTTGGGCTATGATAGTCGAAGGCGAAATATTTCCCAGGAAATATGCGGCCGCGCCAAGCAGTCCAAGCACGAGAGCTATCATGCCGAATGTCGTGCCGTCACTTAACAGCATGCCGCCACCACCAAGATATACGGCTGTAGGGCCATCAGCCCCTCCTATTATTACCATGCCTAAAACTCCTCTTCCTTCTCGCCTTTTTCCCTGAACACAAACTTTAGCGGTGTTCCTTCAAAACCAAAAGCTTCTCTGATCTGATTCTCCAGATATCTGGAGTATGAGAAATGCATAAGCGGTCTTGAATTGATTTTGAATGAGAAAAGCGGCGGCTTAACTCCAACCTGTGTAACGTAATAAATCTTCAGTCTCTTGCCCTTGTCTGCAGGTGGCTGCTTCATCATTGTAGCGTCGGTTATTATGGTGTTCAGCTTGCCTGTAGGTACACGCATTGCACGGTTTTCTGAAACGTACTTTGCCATTTCTATTACCTGTCCCACGCGCTGTCCTGTCAGTGCTGAAATGAATATGCTCGGTGCATATGACATGAAGCCCAGCTCCTTGGCGATATCCGCCTTGAAGTTCTTCATGGTATTTGTTTCTTTCTCGACAAGGTCCCATTTGTTGACAACGACAACAATGCCCTTGCCCGCTTCATGGGCAATGCCCGCAATCTTCTTATCCTGCTCTGTAACGCCTTCTTCGGCATCTATCATGAGCATGCAGACGTCACAGCGTTCCACTGCAGCGACGGCACGGAGAACGCTGAACTTTTCTATGTCCTCGTTCACCTTGCTTTTGCGTCTGATTCCCGCTGTATCTATGAGGGTATATTCTTCGCCGTCGTGAACGAAAGGCGTGTCAATTGAGTCGCGGGTTGTTCCCGCAATCGGTGACACGATTACCCTGTTCTCTCCCAGAATCTTGTTTACGAGTGAAGACTTGCCGACGTTAGGCTTGCCGATCATTGCAATCTTGATGGAGTCGTCCTCATCGGTTCCCGCTCCCTCAGGAAAGCTTGCCACGATCTCATCGAGAAGATCTCCGAAGTTCAGCATGTTTGCCGAAGAAATCGCGATGGGTTCACCTAGACCCAGCTCATAGAAATCATAGAAGTCATCCGGCAGAACCGGCTTGTCAATCTTGTTTACCGCCAGCACAACCTTCTTGCCCGTCTTCATGAGCATTTCGCCTACTTCCCTGTCTGCTGCCGTAAGACCTTCCTTGCCGTCAACCATGAAGAGGATGACATCTGAAGTATCCATTGCCATCTCTGCCTGCTCACGCATCTGTGACAGGATGATATCCTTGCTGTCAGGCTCGATTCCGCCCGTATCTATTAACGCAAAATGTACGCCGCACCATTCGGCTTCGGCGTATATTCTGTCACGTGTAACGCCCGGCGTATCCTCAACGATCGCCACTCTGCGTCCCACAACCTTATTGAAAAATGTCGATTTGCCCACATTAGGACGGCCTACTACGGCCACAAGTGGTAAGCTCATTTATTTCTCCCTTACTCAGCGAATATTCCTTTCGCAAAATCAACAGGATCGAATTCCTTAAGATCCTCTATTCCTTCACCCAGGCCGACAAACTTGACCGGCTTGTCATATTCATCAGCAATGGTGATAACGATTCCTCCCTTGGCGGTTCCGTCAAGCTTGGTCAGAACAATGCCCGTAATGTCTGCCACGTCTCCGAACTCTTCAACCTGTGATACGGCATTCTTGCCCGTGGTTGCATCAAGAACCAGCAGGTTTTCTCTTGCCGCTTCAGGCCACTCTCTTGAAATGACCTTGTTCATCTTGTTGAGCTCGTCCATGAGATTCTTCTTATTCTGAAGTCTTCCCGCCGTATCGCATATGAGCACATCCATGCCCTTTGCCTTTGCGGACTGAATCGCGTCGTATATTACTGCCGAAGGATCAGCTCCCTCCGCATGTCTGATTACATTTACTCCGACTCTTTCACCCCAGATCTGAAGCTGCTCGCTTGCTGCCGCTCTGAAGGTGTCCGCCGCTGCCATCATGACCGTGTGGCCTTCCTGCTTCAGCTTGTAGGCGATCTTTCCGATTGAAGTCGTCTTGCCGCCGCCGTTGATTCCTATCATCAGAATTACCAGCGGGTAATCGCTGCTCAGCTTCTGTGCCTCACCCTTGTTGATGGTATCGGCTATGATCTTTCCCAGCCTGATTTTAATAACTTCAGGCTTTGTCAGATTGTTGGACTTTACTTCGGTTCTGAGTGTGTCAACGATCTTCATTGTCGTTTCCATTCCGATGTCTGAAGTGATAAGAATCTCCTCCAGCTCGTCAAAGAAGTCTTCATCTATTGTCGGGTTCATCATCAGCGCGTCAGTTATGCGCTGGGACATTCTCCCGAAAAAGCCTTTTTTCTCTTCTAACATAATTCTCCTTTTATATTGGTTAATAGCTGCGGAAAGTACTCCGCCGAACGCTTTCGCTCTGTCCTCACGTAACGGTTCTAAGTTCAACCTTCGCAAGCTCGGTTTCACTAAGAACCGACGTTGCGGAGGTCGGCTGCGCACTTTCCGCAGCCATTAAATATAATCGCATATAATGCTCGCAGGCGAACAGTGAGCGTATTGCAGGCAATTGCCTGCGACGAGGACAGATACACTTCAGTGTGCCTGCCCTGCGAGCCTGTTCGCTTGCGGTCCTTATCCGTTGTATGCGCTCAGATCATCCTCCAGCGACAGCGACAGAACCTTGGATACGCCCTTCTCCGGCATGGTTACACCGTAGAGTACGTCAGTGTGTTCCATGGTCGCCTTCTGGTGAGTAACAAGCGTGAACTGAATGTCCTCAAACTGTCTGAGACATTCGATGAACTTGTCAATGTTTGCATCGTCAAGCGCTGCCTCAACCTCGTCCAGAATGCAGAACGGTGTAGGCTTGGCCTCAAGTACCGCGAACATGAGAGCGATTGCCGTAAGTGTCTTCTCACCGCCCGAAAGCAGGTCTATGTTCTGCAGCTTCTTGCCCGGTGGCTGTGCCACTATGTCTATGTTGGATTCAAGCGGATTATGCTCATCTGAAAGTCTCAGCTCAGCATGTCCACCTCCGAACAGATCCTTGAACTGCTTCTCGAAGTTGACAACAATCTGATCGAAGCTTTCCTTGAATCTGATTCTTATGGTCTTGTCCGTTTCGGCAATGATTGCATTCAGGTCATCCATTGCCTTCTGAACATCGGCTCTTTCCCCTGTCAGGAACTCGTAACGTTCGCTGACCGTACTGTATTCCTCAATGGCACCGACGTTTACTTCTCCCAGTTCCTTTATGCGGTTCTTGATCTGCCTGTTTTCCTTGACCGCTCTGGAGAGAACGAAATCCTCCGCCTTGAATTCCATTGCCTGAACATATGAAACCTCGAAGTCTTCCCAGAGTTTTTCCTTGTACGTCTCCAGATGAGCCTCGTTCTTGGCTTTGCGCATGTCCAGATCGTACTTCTGATCCTGGAAGCCCTGTATCTTCTGGGTGAGCTCGTCGCGCTCCTTGTTCAGTCCCGCCAGCTTTGTAGTAAGTGCCGACTTTTCTTCGGTAACCGCATCCAGATGTTCCTGAGCATTCTTCTTGATTTCCTCCTGCTCATGAATCATTCCGTCAACGTCGGTGTGACCCGAAGTGAGTGCGCTCTTCTCTTCGCCCAGCTGTTCCAGCTGAACATGACGAAGTTCAACATCCCTGTCGATTTCCGCAATGCTTTCATTAATCCTGTTAACCATCTCGTCGGCGTGTGACTTTCTCTCGTCGGCTGCCGTCATGGTAACTCTTGCAGAAGTGATTTCCTCGTTGATTCTGTCAAACTCGGTTTTTCTGCTGTCATGCTGTGACATCTTCTCTTCGCAAAGGCTTTCCGCTTCGGTGATTGCCTTCTGCTTTTCTTCAATGCCGGCGCGTATTTTTTCTATCATGCCGACAGAATTTTCCTGCTCGGCTCTGATGCTTTCAAGTTCTCTGTCAACCTTGCCTGCGCTGCTCTTGAGATCCTGAAGTGCGTTTTCGGCAATGCTGATTTCATTGTCCTTGATGATTGCAGCATGTTCGGCCGCACGGATTTCCCCGTCAATTGTTCCGATTTTTTCGGAGAATCCTCTTATCTCGTCTCTCAGCTGCTCCAGTCTCTGGCTGTCTCTTGTCTGCTGGGCCTGCTGGGCGTCAATATCTCTTCCAAGCTGTGCAAGCTCGGCCTTTCTGTCCAGAATGTTGGCGCTCTTGTTTTTGAATTTTCCGCCTGTTATTGCTCCGCGTGCATTGATTATTTCGCCTTCAAGGGTTACAACCAGAAGGTCTTTCCCCTTCTTTGAAATCCTGACGGCGTTGTCCATGTTGTCCACAATGACAACTCTTCCCATCAGATAGCTGATTATGTCGGAATATCTGCTGTCATATTCTATGCATTCAGGTGCAAAACCAACAAAGCCCTGCTCGCCCTCAAGTGAACGTTCAGGCATTTCACGTCCTCTGATTGATGCCAGCGGAAGGAATGTCATTCTTCCGGCCCTGTTTTCCTTCAGAGATCTGATTGCCTTCTTGGCGCTGTCGTCATCGTCGCAGACAATGTTCTGCAGCGTCTGTCCGAGAGCTGTCTCTATGGCTGTTTCATATCCTTCCGGAACCTGAATCAGCTCGGCTACAACTCCGTGAATTCCGGACATTCCGGATTTCATTACATGCTTTACAGCATTGTTATAGCCCTCGTAATTGCTCTCCATCTCCTCGATGGTTTTCTTTCTGGCGGTCATTCTTCCCAGTGCGATTCTGAGTTCCTCTGTGGATTTTGCCAGTGTTCTCTCTTCTTTCTGATTTGTATCAAAAGCTTCTCTTGCCTTTGCGGCTTCTGCTCTCTTTGTTTCTATTTCCTCGGCTATTATGATTTTATCGGCTTTAGCTGCGTTCAGGCTGTCAAGAGTCTGCCTGCCGTTGTCCTCGCCTGCGTCCTTTTCGCTGATGAGACTTTCCTGTCTCTTTTTCAGAGTATCCTGGAGCATTTCCATGCTGCTGATTTCTGACTTGCCTGCAGTAATTTCCGTGGTCAGCTGGAAGATTCTGCTTCTGTACAAGTCGGCCTCTTCTGCCAGAGCTGTCATCTCGCCTGTCAGCGCGTTGAATGCCTCAACCTTTTCCTGCAGTTCTGCCGATGCTTCTTCCGCCTCTGCATCCACTTCCCTTTTGCGGGCCATGAGCTCTTCGGCGTTTGCCAGTTCTCTTTCCTTCTTTTCCTTCAGCTGTTCAATTTCGCCGGTCAGTCTCTCCGTATTGGCCTCAATTGCGGACAGTCTTTCTCTGTCAACTTCACCCTTGTTGACTACCGCGTTAAGTTCATCAATTGCACTGATAAGCTTTTCCCTGGCTTCGACGGAAATGGATTCCAGAGTTTCATTCTGGCTGTTTCCTTCGCTTATTTCCTTCTCGAGTTCATCGCGCTGTGTCTTCAGACTGTCCAGGTTGTAGACGATGTTATTCAGGTCTTCCTCGGCATACTGATTCTTCAGTTCAAGACTCTCAACGTTCTTGAGAATGATGTTTATTTCGAGTTCCTTGTGCTTTTCTCTCAGCTCCAGATATTCCTTCGCCTTGATGCTGTCTTCTCTCAGGTCGTCGATTCTGCTCTCGATTTCACCTATGATGTCCTGCACTCTGTTCATGTTTGCCGTAGTGGACGACAGCTTTCTTTCAGCCTCCGCCTTCTTCACTCTGTAGGCAACTATGCCGGCAGCCTCTTCAAATATCTCTCGTCTGGACTCGGTCTTGTTGCTTATAATGTCGGCGATCTTGCCCTGTCCGATAATCGAATAACCGTCAACGCCGATACCTGTATCCATGATAAGCTGACGGATATCCTTGAGTCTGCACTGATTTCCGTTAATGTGATATTCACTTTCACCGGACCTGAACATCTTTCTGGTAATGGCAACTTCCCTGTAATCGATAGGAAGGCTTCCATCGCTGTTATCTATGGTAAGAGTAACCTCAGCCATTCCACGGGACTTTCTGCTGTCAGTTCCGTTGAAGATGACCTCCTCCATCTTGCCGCCACGAAGCATCTTCGGACTCTGTTCGCCCAGAACCCATCTGATTGCGTCAGATATGTTGCTCTTTCCGCTTCCGTTCGGCCCGACTATGCCTGTAAGGCCCTCGTTGAATTCAATTGTGATAGGTTCAGCAAATGACTTGAACCCGTGCATTTCAATTTTCTTAAATAACATTTTGTCTCCTCTTCAGGGCTGCCTCTGCAGCATTCTGCTGAGCCTGTTTCTTGCTTTTGCCTGTTCCTTCGGCTTCCGCCACCCCGTTGATTTCAAGTCTCACGGTAAAGACCTTGTCGTGATCCGGCCCTGTCTGCCCGGCGTCAACATACTTTACCATGTCGGTCAGTATTCCTTCCGCCTGCAGGAGTTCCTGAAGCCTTGTCTTGTAATCCGTAACAACAAGCCTTCCCGCTTCCGCATCTCTTATGGCCTTATCAAAAAGCATAAGAACCATTTTCTTTACAGCATCGTATCCGCCATCAAGAAAAACGGCTCCTATTACCGCTTCAACGGCGTCTGCAAGTATTGAATCCCTGTTTCTGCCGCCGGTCTTTTCCTCTCCGTGCCCCAGCCTGAGGTATTCTCCCAGACCTATCTCACGGGCTCTTTCCACAAGCGATTTTTCACAGACAAGGGATGCCCTGATTCTTGTAAGAAAGCCTTCCTCTTTATCCGGGAAAATGCGGTATAATTCCTCACCTATTATCGCATCCAGAAATGCGTCCCCCAGATATTCCAGCCTTTCATTGTGGGCAATTGTATTTCCCTGATCTCTTGAAAACGAGCTGTGTGTGAGAGCTGTTTCCAGAAGAGTTTCATCCCTGAAGCTGTATTCGATTCTTTCCTGAATACCTGTCATGCAGACTACTCTTCCTCTTCTTCAATGTATTCTTCAACATCCAGCATTTCCTGCTTGATGATTTCAACAACGTTCTCTCTGGCATAAGGCAGACCTCTGAGTATTGCGCTCTTTACCGCCTTTGAATTTGATGAGCCGTGCATCTTGATTACAGGCCGGTTTACTCCCAGAACCGGTGCTCCGCCGTACTCTTCGTAGTCAAATTCCTCCTTGAGCGCGGTAAGATTTGACTTGACCAGAAGTCCTCCAATCTTGCTCTTCAGACTCTCCATCAGTGAGTTCTTAACCAGCTTGAATATTGAAAGGGAAACTCCCTCGGTCAGCTTGAGAATTACGTTCCCCGTGAAACCGTCGCAGACGATAACGTCGCACGCTCCCTTCGGAACATCTCTTCCCTCAATGTTTCCGACAAAGTTCATGTGTGAATTTGCAAGCATCTGATAGGCATCCTTTGTTACGCTTGTTCCCTTGCTTTCTTCCGCACCCAGGTTAACAAGTCCGACCCTCGGATTTTCTCTTCCCCATACCTTTTCAACATAGGTGCTTCCCATGAGAGCGTACTCCAGAAGATTTCTTGCCTTCGATTCAGAGCTTGCTCCGGCATCAACCAGCATTCCCGGTTCTCCTCCTGTCATGTCAGGATAAATGCTTGCCAGAGCCGGTCTGTCGATACCTCTGATTCTTCCGAGAATAAGGCGTGCTCCAACAACGAGAGCTCCGGTATTTCCTGCAGAAACAAACATGTCTCCCTCTCCATCCTTAAGCATGTTGAGGCCGACAACCATTGAAGAATCCGTCTTCCTCCTGATGGCCCTAACAGGACTGTCATGCATGGTAATGACATCATGAGCCGGAACAACGCTTATCTGCTGTCCCTTATATTTGTTCTTTTTCAGTTCGTGTTTAATAGCCTCAGGTTCACCAACGATAATTATTTCATCGCTGATTTCTGCCGCCGCCTCAACGGCACCCTTAACTATTTCCTGTGGCGCGTGGTCGCCACCCATTCCATCCAGAATAATCTTCATCTATCTATCTCCTGATTATACGTTAACTATTTTACTTACAAATTCCTTCGTTCTCTCTTCAATGTCCGGTGCCTTGAAAACCGCAGAACCTGCAACCACTATGTCCACTCCGGCGCTTACGATTTCCTGAACATTGTCCAGTGTTGCCCCACCATCAATTTCTATTTCAAAATCCAGCCCTTCAGCTCTTCTTACCTCGGCCAGTTCCCTGGTCTTCTCCAGAACCGACGGAATGAACTTCTGTCCTCCGAAGCCCGGATTGACAGACATGAGAAGAACCATGTCTACGTCTTCCACAATGTAATCCAGCACTGACAGTGAAGTTGCCGGATTCAGTGATACCCCGGCCTTCACACCCAGTGATTTGATATGCTGTATCGTCCTGTTCAGGTGAGTGCATGCCTCTGCGTGAACGGTGATGTATTCTGTCTGCGGTGTAACGAAATCCTCAAGATAATCGTCAGGATTCTCTATCATGAGATGCACATCAAACGGCAGCTTTGTCCTGCCCTCAAGACTTTTCATCACATCCGCACCGAATGAAATGTTCGGTACGAAATGACCGTCCATGACGTCAACATGAATGAGGTCTGCTCCGCCTTTTTCAATAGCTGCCACATCTTCTGCCAGAGCAGCGAAGTCAGCCGATAATATTGAAGGTGCCAGTTTTTTCATTTTCTCAGTTCCTCCATCTGTGTTTTGTAGGACTCGTATCTGCTTCTGTTAATCTCTCCCTTTTCCAGAGCCGCCTTGACAGCGCACTCCGGTTCAGCCAGGTGCCTGCAGTTATCATATCTGCATTTACCGGCATACTTTCCAATCTCCGGATACAGGAACTGCAGTTCCTCTTCGTCTGCCTGAAGAATATCAAACGAGGTGAAACCCGGCGTATCAAAAACCATGGTGCCCTCATCCCCATTGATTGTAAACAGCTGGCTGTGTCTGGTCGTATGTTTTCCCCTTTGGGATTTGCTGCTGATTTCTCCTGTTTCCATTTCAGCCTGAGGAAGCAGCCTGTTGATTATTGTTGACTTTCCTACGCCGGAAGCTCCTGCAAAGGCAACCTTCCTGCCTTTTATAAGCTCCCTTAACTGTTCCATGCCCGCCTCGTCGTCAGAATCAAGACAGACTACCGGATAAATCGGGCTGTATATTTCCTTTATCAGCCTCAGTGTATCAGCCGCTTTCCTGGCAGAACTCTTGCCCTGTTCATCGGCAAGGTCGCATTTATTGATGCATAGGATTATATCCGTATCCGCCTTCTCTGCCATGACCAGAAATCTGTCTATTGTCTGCAATATCGGAGCCGGCCTGGCTACTGCTGTTACAACAGCAAAACAGTCCACGTTAGCGACAAAGGGACGAACGAAACTGTTCCTCCTTGGAAGAATTTCCGTAATCAGGCTGTCATCATTGCCCTCAATTACTTCCATCTCAACACTGTCGCCAACAGCAGGCTTTTCTCCCCGCTCCTTAAATATGCCGCGGGCCTTGCATCTGTATACCGTTTCGCCGGATTTCACGTAATAAAACCCGGCGATTCCTTTTACTATTGTTCCTCTCAATTATCCGGACCCTTTAATCATCTTCTACATCTTCATCATCAGGTGTCTCAGGGTCTGTCGTTGCAGGCTGCGTCGTAGTCGGTTTCGGTCCCTTGCTGATTCTCAGTTTAATGCTTGTTCCCTTGGCAAGGGATGCCCCCGAATCATACTGCTGCCACATTACTTCGCCGCTGGCATAGGTGCTGCTGTAATCCTCGCTCACTCCTCCCAGAGTCAGTCCGCATTCAGCCAGAGAATCCTTCGCCTCGGACAATGTCAGTCCGATTACGTACGGCATTACTGATTTTCCCTTTGAACCATCGCTGACAACTACATCTATTGCCGTTCCCTTTTCTACTTCGGTTCCCGCCTTAGGATTCTGACTGATGACCATTCCCTCCGGCTTGTCACTTTCCTGGGTTGTTACAGCACCCAGCTTGAAGCCTGCGGCTTCAAGATAAGCGGAAAGATCGTCCTTCATTTTTCCTGTCAGGTCGGGAACAGAGCCGTCACCAAGACCCTTGCTGACATTAACCGTAACTGTGCTTCCGGTCTTAATTGTCTGTCCCGGTTCAGGATCCTGTGAAACGATAAGTCCCTTGTCGACTTCCTCGTTGATGACCTCATCTCCCATCTTGACCTTAAGGTCAAATTCCGCTGCGGCTGTTTCCGCTTCCTGAAGAGTCATTCCGGTGAAATCAGGCGTTTCAATTTCTTCTCCTCCGCCGAAGATGAGAGCACATGCCAGCCCCAGAATTACTGCCGCTGCTACAGCTGCAATAATAATTATCAGTTTCTTTTTCTTCTTGTTTCTGGCCTTGCCCTTTCTGTTGTCTTCATTGTAGTCGTCATAATCCCTGCGTGCTTCACCATCATCATAGTCTGTTTCCGCAATCGGACCTGACGGTTTTTCCATTCTTACTCTTGTGTGGTCCTTAGCTGCCGTTCCGCCCATGAGAACGGAATCGCCGACTACACTTCCTACAAATTCAAGATTATTAAGAGCCTGTATCAGTTCATCTGCAGATGCGTATCTGTTAATCGGATACTTGTCGCAGCACTTCATGATGATGTGCTCAAGTGCAGGCGGCACACCTGATACCAGCTGAGAAGGCGGTGTCATTTCACTGTTAATATGCTGAAGCGCAATGTTTACAGGATTATCTCCGTCAAAAGGAACCTGTCCTGTTAGCATCTCATACATTACGATACCCAGTGAATATATGTCTGACTTCTCATCAACGTATCCGCCCCTTGCCTGCTCAGGCGAGAAGTAATGCACTGAGCCGACAATGCCGTCTGTGTTGTCAACAATTGTTGCCGCATTGACTGCCTTAGCAATACCGAAGTCAGTAATCTTGGCAGTACCGTTTGGTGTAATCATTACATTGTGCGGCTTCACGTCTCTATGGATAATGTGGTTCTTGTGCGCAAAGGCAAGAGCTGCAGCAATCTGCTTCGAAAGGGCGATTACCTTAGGATAAGCCATCGGTCCCTGTTCTCTGATCAGCTCGCTCAGTGCACGTCCCTCAATCAGTTCCATGACGATATAGTGAATGTTTCCTTCTCTCCCTACATCGTAAATGTTTACTATATTGGCGTGAGTCATGCTCGCTGCATTCTGTGATTCTCTTCTGAAACTCTCAATGAATTTCTGATCGTTTATGAATTCCGGCTTGAGAATTTTTATTGCCACAAATCTGTTGAGAAGCTTGTCCTTAGCCTTGTATACTACGGACATGCCGCCTTCACCAACTCTCTCGAACAGTTCATATCTGTTTGCGAGTACTTTGCTCATAACTTCCTCCTAAGAAATTAAATTCTGATACAAATCACTGTAATGTTATCTCTGCCGCCGGCCAGTATGGCTTCGTCGACAAAATCGGCGCAAAGGTCATTCATCAGCATTTTTTCACTGTCTGCTCTGGTGAGCATCTCAGTGATCTTGTCTTCTCCGACCTCTCCGTACAGTCCGTCTGAACAGAGCATCATGATATCCCTGTCTGCCAGGCTGACCTTGTAGAAATCGGGTTCAACGCTCTGCTCTGCGCCGAGAGCCTTGGTGATAACGTTTTTCTGACTGTGACTTTCCGCATCCTTCTCAGTAATCAGTCCCTTGTCGATGAGTTCATTAACATAGGTGTGATCCTTGGTAATGCGCTTGAGTCTTCCTTCGCGGAACAGATATGCTCTGCTGTCGCCAATATTGGCGAGATATGCGGAGCCATCCTTGATGTATGTCATGACCACTGTAGTAGCCATGCCTCTGCAGGACGGATCTGTAGTCCCCTTCTCGTAAACAGCTTTGTTTGCAATGTCGATGGCTTCGGAAATAAAACCGAAAATATCTTCCGGGCTTTTGCAGAGGTCCAGATCGTTAGCCTTTACAAATGCGGCCAGACATTCAACTGCCGACCTTGAGGCAATCTCTCCTGAATTGTTTCCTCCAACGCCGTCCGCCACGATATATACATCCTGGTTCGGTATTATGAAACATGCATCTTCATTGTTTTTCCTGACAACACCTCTGTTGCATTTAAATCCTATTTGCAGCATTAGCCCTCCGGTTTTTCTCTCTTCATTACACAGATGAAGAATCCATCTGTTCCATTAACGTTAGGCAGGAGCTGTGTTGCCTCCACCTTTTCAAAGTCCCCATGAGCCTTGAGGAATCTTTCAACAACCTGTTCGTTCTCTTCCGGGTTGATTGTACATGTGCTGTACAGAAGTGTTCCGCCCGGTTTAACGTATGCGGATGATGCGGACAGAATTGCATACTGCTTGTTAGGCAGCAGAACCTGCTCATCATTCTTTTCCTTGTATTTTATTTCAGGCTTTCTTCTTACAACTCCCAGACCGGAACACGGTGCATCTACCAGTACGCTATCAGCCTTCCTGACCATGGTTGAATCAACTCTTGTTGCATCCCATGATCTGCTTTCAATAATCGTAATTCCAAGCCTCTTTGCTTCCTGGTCAACCTGATCCAGCTTTCTGCGATATATGTCGGATGCCAGAATTCTGCCTGTATTGTTCATTCTCTCTGCGATGGCTGTAGTCTTTCCTCCCGGAGCAGCGCAGACATCCATTACCGTATCTCCCTGCTTTACTCCCAGTTTTTCCGATACCAGCATTGAGCTTTCATCCTGAGGAGTGAACAGTCCGTGTCTGTACAGTTCAGATTCCAGAAGACCGCTGCCCTTAACGTTGAGGGCGTTCTGACACATCTTTCCGTCTTCAACCTCATAGCCTCTGTCCTCCAGGGCCTTTTTGAGATCCTCCTTGCGGACCTTCAGCCAGTTCATTCTTATTGTGAGCGGAGGCTTGGCATTTCCCGCTGCCAGAAGTTCCTCCACGAACGGCTCATCATAGTACTTGAGCCACAGTTCGATAATCCAAGGTGCATAGGAATACTTTACCGAAAGATGTCTGATAAGATTCTCTTCCTTTGACGGCAGTTCCAGGCTGTCCTTTCTCTTCTGAAATTCCCTGAGAACTCCGTTCACGAGCCCTGCCCTGCCTTTGCAGTATTTCTTGGCAAGGTCTACGCTTTCGTTAACTGCCGCATATTCAGGTACTGAATCCATGCCCGTAAGCTGCTGTATTCCCATTCTGAGAATTGTCAGTTCTGCAGGCTTCAGGCTGTCAATGCCGTCATCTACGAGCTGGTCGATATAGTAATCCAGAGTCAGCTTGTTCTCAAGTACTCCGTAAACCAGTTCTCTTACAAAAGCAGGAGAATTCGGTTTGTTCATTGTGATTTTGTGATTAAGCGCAAAGTTTGAATACGCTTTTCTGGCGTGTACGTCCAGCAGTGCCAGATATGCTGTTTTCCTGTTCTTGTCCATCAGTTATTGCTCCCCCTTATAGCGAGTATTCTTACAAGGTTGAGAATCGATACTGCCAGAGCTGCAACATATGTCATTGCAGCTGCAGACAGAACTTTCTTAGCCCCTCTAACTTCAGTTTCATCTACTATGCCAAGTTCCGTAAGCTGTGCCAGCGCACGCTTGCTTGCATTGAATTCAACGGGCAGCGTAACGGTGTGGAACAGCACAACCACAAGGAACATGATTACACCTATGTCGAAAACGAATTTTCCCATCGCCTGACCTGCGGCTATCATCAGAATTCCGATTATGATGAGCGGCCAGGATGCTCCGGAAACAAGATTGACAGCCGGAACCATGGCTATTCTGAATTTAAGAAAGCCGTAGTTTGTTCCGTCCTGAATTGCATGGCCGGATTCGTGGGCAGCCACCGCAACAGCCGCTATGGAATTGCTGTTCCGTATTCCATTTGACAGCCTCATCAGATCCTTCTGCGGATCATAGTAATCAGTAAGCTGTCCGGCAACATCTGCGATAGGTACATGGCCCATTCCGTTATTGTTGAGAATCATTCTCGCAGTCTGCTCTCCGGTTATGCCGCTTTTAACGGGAATGCGCGCATAGGTGTTATATGCGCTCTTGACTTTTCCCTGTGCATAAACGGTGAAAATGATTGCGGGAATGAGAATTATTATCGTGGGATCAAAACCGTAATACATAAAATCACCTCACCCTATATTTTATCTTAAAACAGCCCCGATTTCAATGGAATTGCCCCTTAAATAGTCGCCTGTGGACATCCTCTTCTTGCCCGGTGCCTGAAGCTCTGTAACCCTTAGTATGCCGCCGTTTGCGGCTATATCCAGGCCGGCTTCACCGGCTGCCAGAACAGTGCCCGGAGCGGCCTTCGGTTCATCGCCGATGACCTGTGCCTTCCAGAACTTGAATCTGCGTTCTCCCAGGTCGGCGAAGCTGCCCGGCCAGGGGTCAAATGCCCTGATTCTTCTCTCGATGGCAGCGGGCTCAAGTGAGAAATCCACATGGCCGTCTTCCTTTGCTATCATCGGTGCATATGTCGACAGGCTGTCATCCTGTTTTTCAGGTACTATCTTTCCGGCCTGAAGGTCTTCAAGAGTCTTCACTATGAGTTCCGCTCCCATTACCGCCAGCTCATCGTGGAGCTGTTCTCCCGTTTTGGAATCGATCCTCGTGGCTGCCTTTGCAAGCATGTCGCCTGTATCAAGGCCCTTCTCCATCTGCATGATGGTAATGCCCGTTTCCTCATCTCCCTCAATAATCGCCGCCTGAATGGGTGCTGCTCCTCTGAATCTCGGCAGAAGCGATCCGTGAATGTTCAGACATCCGTATTTCGGTGTGTCGAGAATTCTCTTTGTGATAATCTTTCCGTATGCCGCAACGATTATCGCATCGGGCTCAGCCTGTCTGACGGTTTCCAGAAACTCCTCGTTGTACCTGAGTTTTTCAGGCTGAAGAACCGAAATTCCAAGTTCAACCGCTTTTTCCTTTACCGGTGGAAACTTGACCTTCTTTCCTCTGTCTCTTACCGTATCGGGCTGAGTAACCACATATTCAATTTCATGCCCCGCTTCATGAAGCGCCTGCAGTGCAGGTACCGCGAAGTCGGGCGTGCCCATGTATATCAGTCTCATTCTTCATCCTCTAATTCGTCGCCAAGCTCGTGGATGTCCTCGGCCTTGTCAATGTAGAGCACTCCCTCGAGGTGATCGAATTCGTGACACATTACAATTGCGTCAAATCCGTCGAACTTGTAGTCCTGCATCTTTCCGTATCTGTCCAGACCTTTTATTCTGATCTTTTCAGGTCTCGTTACAGTCCCTGCCATTCCCGGTACCGACAGACATCCTTCCTCGCTTTCCTGCTCGCCTTCCATTGTGACTATTTCAGGATCCACGAAGCAGAATACCCTTTCAGGTGACGGTTCCGCAACGAACATTCTTCTCATGATTCCCACCTGAGGTGCAGCAAGACCCACTCCGTTGGCCTCTCTCATCGTTTCAACCATATCGTCAAGAATCATCTGAATTCTCGGAGTAACCTCTCCGACAGGTCTGCACTGTTTTCTCAGTACTGGATCTCCTTCTGTTACTATGTTTCTTAATGCCATATCTCCTCCTATGTAAAGCTGTACGGGTTAATATCAACAACAGCTATGTAATCCTGTTTTTTCTTTCTTGCTTCTGCAGTCTCCTCGTCGCGGATTTTCTGAACCAGGGCAGCATACTTCTGCCTGTTTCCCTTCGGGCACTTGATTATCATCGAGTACCTGTACACATCGCGAATTCTGCTCATGTAAGCCTGCTGCGGTTCGAAAACATTTTTTCTTTCCTCTGCCGGCATTATCTCCAGAAGTCTTCTGTACCACTTTTCCGCACCCGCTGCGGCGGAGGCCGCCCTGCCGGAAGTGAACACTATCTGGAATATGTCGCTGTAAGGTGGATATGTCATGTAGCTTCTGAATTTATCCTCTGCCATGTAGAACTGCTCGTAGTTCTGGCTTGCCGCCATGACAACCGCGTAATGTTCCGGGCTGTAGGTCTGAATTATCACGTGACCCTCCCGGTCTCCTCTTCCCGCTCTGCCTGCCGCCTGTGTTATCAGCTGGAAAGCTCTCTCGGGAGATCTGAAATCCGGAATGTTCAGACTTACATCCGCCGAAACGATTCCGACCAGTCCCACGTTCTTGAAATCCAGTCCCTTGGCAATGAGCTGGGTTCCGATGAGGATGTCAATCCTGCCCTTTTCAAAAGCCTTAAGCTTTCTCGTCAGCTCGCCCTTTTTCTTTACGGAATCCAGGTCAACTCTTTCTATGCTTCTGTCAGGGAAAAGCTTTCTGACCGTCTCCTCTATTTTTTCGGTCCCGCTTCCGAAATACCTGACAAAGGTGCTTCCGCATTCCGGACAGGCTGTCGGTGCCTTCTCCTCATGTCCGCAGTAGTGGCAGACCATTCGTCCGCCTCCCTTTCCCTTGTGATATACGAGAGAAAGACCGCAGGTCGGACACTTGATGACGTTTCCGCATTCTCTGCATGATACGAAGGTGGAATAGCCTCTCCTGTTGAGGAAGAGCATTACCTGCTGCCCCGCATCGAGCTGCCTTCGCATTTCCTCTGCAAGCCTTCTGCTGATTACGGATCTGTTGCCTTCTTTCAGTTCCTGCCTCATGTCGACAACTTCCGTCCTTGGCAGGGGTCTTTCGTTATATCTCTTAGTCAGCCTGATCAGCCTGTATATGCCTTCCATTGCCCTGTTGTAGGTTACCACCGAAGGCGTTGCGCTTCCCAGAACGAGCACGCCCCTGTTGTCCTGATCCTGAAGTCTCTTCAGTGCAACCTCCGTAGTATCGTACTTGGGCGTAAAGTCAGACTTGTATGTGGACTCATGCTCCTCGTCGATTACCACAAGGCCAAGCTTCTCCACAGGTGCAAAAGCAGCCGATCTGGCGCCTATCACTATTCGCACCCTGCCTTCTCTGATTCGCTTCCACTGATCATATCTTTCACTTGCCGACAGTCTTGAATGAAGAACAGCAACGGAATTCTCTCCGAAGTTTGCCAGGAATCTCTCAATGATCTGGCCTGTCAGGGATATTTCCGGGACGAGAACAATCACTCCTCTTCCCTCAGCCAGAGCTTCCTTTGCCGCCCTGATGTACACCTCGGTCTTGCCGCTGCCGGTTACCCCGTGAATCAGGAATCTGTCATGTTCCCCTTTTCTGAGAGCGGTTCTTATTTCATCTACTGCCCTTTCCTGCTCGTCGGTCAGTTTCTCAACAGCTTCAGCCTCTCCCTCATTTCCTTCCAGAGAATTCTGTTCCTGTCTCCTTTTCGCAGCCGTTCCCGCCGGAGTGAAGCACCTGATTGCATCAATGTATCTGCAAAGATATCTTCCCTTCATCCAGACGGCTGTACGAACCATCTCCTCCGTAAGAGAGATCTCTTCGTCTATGACTGCAACCTCTTTCAGCTTTTTTCTGAGTTCCTCACCGATCTGTGTTTCATCGTCTATAAGCGATACTACATATCCCTCTCTCGGATTCTTTGATCTGGCGAAGGGAACCAGCACCTTGCTTCCCGCAGTAACTGAATCGTCACTGCACGCATAGGTGAACATGCTGTCAGTACTGTTGCTCTTGTTGTCTATTACGACGTTTACGTATTTCACGCTCAAATCCTCATTGATCCTACAGCAGGAAAATATCGTTTGCCGTACACTCCTCAATCATTTCCTTCGGCCAGATTGAAGACTGTACTTCTCCAATGTGAGCTTTTCTCAGGAAATACATGCAGAGTCTTGACTGGCCTATGCCTCCGCCAATTGTATATGGCAGTTCCCTGTTAAGAATCATCTGATGGTAGTCCATTTCTCTTCTGTCTTCTGCTCCAGCAAGCTTAAGCTGTCTGTCCATCGCTTCCTCATCAACTCTTATCCCCATCGATGATATTTCAAATGCGCTGTCAAGAATATCATTCCACAGGAGAATGTCTCCATTCAGTTCCCAGTCATCATAGTCCGGCGCTCTTCCGTCATGAGGCTTTCCCGATTTCAGCTTCCCTCCGATTTTTTCAATGAAAACTGCACGCTTGTCTTTGCATATGGCGTTCTCTCTTTCCTTGCTGTCAAGTTCCGGATACAGGTCTTCCAGTTCCTGTGCCGTTATGAAGAATATCTCGTTCGGAAGATCTGTCCTGAGTTCGTTGTAGTGTCTGTTTACAAAATCGTTCAGGTTCTTCAGCGCATTATAAAGCACGGTCACAACCTCGTGGAGATATTCACTGTTTCTTTCCTCTTTTGTGATTACCTTTTCCCAGTCCCACTGGTCAACATAAACAGAGTGAAGATTGTCCAGCTCCTCGTCTCTTCTGATTGCGTTCATGTCAGTGTAAAGACCTGTCCCCGGCTTGAAGTTGTATTTTCCCAGAGCCATCCTTTTCCACTTGGCCAGTGACTGTACTATTTCAACTTCCTTTTCGTCCATGTCCTTGACCGAGAATTTTACCGCTCTCTCAACACCATTCAGATTGTCATTAAGTCCTGTTTCGGGTGCAACGAAAAGCGGTGCCGAAACTCTTCTGAGCTGAAGTCCATATGCGAGCTCCTGCTGAAAATAATCCTTGATTTTCTTAATTGCCCTCTGGCTCTCCATATAATCGATAACAGGGGCATAGCTTTTTGGTATTACTAATTTTGACATTTTTTCCTCCAATACTTATCTTTTACTATATTCACAACCGCAGTAATTCTGTCGGTATAGTGCGTATTTTTTTGACATCTCAATGGAACGCCTGAAGCCATCCTGTTTCTTGAAGTCGCGGTCCAGAAATGACAGGTTGTATTTCAGGGCTATTTCTCTGCCTATCCCCGAAATGATTTCGTAGTTCTTGTGCGGGCTGACTGTGAGAGTTGTTCCGAAGAAATCACATCCGGCTATTGCAGCGTTCTGTGCAGTCTTCTCCAGTCTCTGCCTGAAGCAGATGGCACATCTTGCTCCTCCTTCAGAATCATGCTCGTGCCCTCCAGTCAGCTCAAAGAATTCTCCCGGCTCGTAAGGTCCTTCCATGAATCTTATATCCGCCAGGTCCATGCGTTCCTGATTGAACTTTTCAATGAATTTAATCTGCGAATCTCTTCGACGCTTGTATTCATTCTCGTCAGTTATGCAGGGATTATAAAAGAACAGAGTAATGTTAAATTCCCCGGCCAGTCTCTCAATCACACTGGTGCTGCATGGACCGCAGCAGCTGTGAAGAAGGAGCCCCGGCTTTTCCACTTTTTTCTCCAGCGGATTATCGGGCATCATTCTGCTGTTTTCCATCATGAAATTGTTCTCGGCGAAACTGTTTGCCTGTTTTTTTTCTTTCATTATATGTCCCTGATACAAAACCGTATATTTTAACATCTTATTATACACTAAAATAAGCCCCGCGGCAATTACGTCGCAGGGCTTTTCTGTGCTTAAATTGTATGTTGATACTACAGATTCTTCTCCAGCATTTCTTTGATTACGGCAGGGTTTCCCGCACCCTTCAGTTCTCTCATGCATGCTCCGAACAGAGCCTTGAACGCCTTCGTTCTGACGAGCTTCCCTGCCATGTATTTCTCTCTTTCATTTCCCTGTGAATACTGTTCAGGATTGTCCTCTTTTTGTAACTCCATTCCGGTGCAATCAGTGTGCTGCGCGGAGCATCTCCCGAAATTCTGTGCATGGTAATGTCCTGCGGAATTATTTCCAGGGCTCTTATCAGCAGATCTACGTAATCCTCCATGCTGTCAAAAGGAATGTAATCCGGATATCTGGCGGCCATCTGTGATCCCCTGACAACATTCAGCATATGCAGCTTCATTCCAAATACATGCCCACCGTCCTCTGCAACAGGTCTGCATACATGTCTGACAGATTCAAGCATCATATCCTCCGTTTCACCCGGCAGCCCCAGAATCAGATGAGTCACGATTCTGATGCCTCTGTCAGTCAGTCGCTTTACTGCATTATCATAGTCCCTGAGGCAATGACACAGGTTCATTGCTTTTGCAATTTCATCATGAATGGTCTGCAGCCCGAGTTCAACCCAGAGGAAGGTCTTCCTGTTAAGCTCATCCAGAAGCTCAAGCGCCTCTTCTTCGATGCAGTCACTTCGTGTCGCCACGGCCAGCCCAACAACTCCCGGCACATCAAGTGCTGCCTCAAAAAGAGTTCTGAGTTTCTCCACCGGGCCGTAAGTATTTGTGTGGTTCTGAAAATATGCGATGTATTTAAGATTGTATTTTTCTTCCGGCCATTTGTCTGAAAGCAGTCCGATCTGTTTTTGCATGGCATTGCGCAGGCCGTCTGCCGTAGTGCTGGCCATGTCTCCTGAACCGCTCTCCGAGCAAAAGCAGCATCCTCCGTTCCCCTTGCTGCCGTCACGATTCGGGCATGTGAAGCCGCCGTCAAGTGAAAGCTTGACGATTTTCAGAGTCCTGCCGTCACCGTCTTCTGATGCGAAGCGACGTTTCAGCCATGGACTGATCATGTTTATTCTGAGCTCCTGCCCGTCTGTTGTATCGAAGATAATAGGCTTTTTCATGGATATATTCTAACACATCGTCCAGCTGCGCCAAAAAAATAAAATGGTGCCCAGACTCGGAATCGAACCAAGGACACGGGGATTTTCAGTCCCCTGCTCTACCAACTGAGCTATCTGGGCAAACATTTGTTAACATATTAATTTGTTAAATGGTGGGCCATCGGGGACTCGAACCCAGGACCTGCCGGTTATGAGCCGGACGCTCTAACCAACTGAGCTAATGGCCCACATATTTAATTGGTCGGGGTGGCAGGATTTGAACCCGCGGCCCACTGGTCCCAAACCAGTTG
>JAKSSG010000017.1 GCA_024403185.1 Clostridia bacterium | reverse complement strand
ACTTCATCTGCTTCACTGAAGTATTCAAGATGTACATGAGAAAGCAGCCTGTAGGCAAGATTCAGGAAGCAAACAAGCTGTTCTGCGACGTTCTCGGATGCGACGAAGCTGTTGTATACGAAGAACTGGATGCATTCCTTGGAAAGATTCTTGAAAAGAAGCCTCTTAAGGAATACGGCATGACAGAAGATCAGGTTGTAACATTTGCAAAGTCAACAGTTGACAACCAGCAGAGACTTCTCGGAAACAACTATGTTCCTCTTACTGAGGAAGAAATCGCTGAGATTTTCCAGAACCTCTACTAAAAACAAACATAATAAAATCATTTGGAAACCGGGAAAATTTTTCCCGGTTTCTTTTATTGTAATCAGGGGATTTCTTCATTGTATCTTCACATTTACATATACAATTATTAATTTAATTAGATTGAAAATTATGATAGTATAATGACCGTGTAAAAAATGATATGTAACCTTAAAAAGGAGTGAAAACATGCAGGGAAACATGCTTGATGAAAACATTATTATTAAAGAACCCAGCAAAAATCTGAGAACACTGGGAAGAAATGCGCTTTCGGGGAAATGGAAGATTGCCATTATCACAATGTGCGTATATTTACTTATCCAGTCTGTTCCGCCTGCCATATTTGATGCTATTTTCGGAACGAATGTTGTAACATCATTTTCAACAAGCGGTGACACCTATGGGCTGGACGCAAATACATATGCCGAGTTCCTGAATAACATGCCGCAGTACTGTGCTCTGAGCTCGCTGTATACAATACTGGTTGCCGGCGCACTGAATCTTGGACTGGCTTTATTCGCACTTGGCGTATTCAGAGGAGCTGAGCTCCATGTATCCGATATTCTTCTTGGATTTGAAAAATTCGGAAAGGCTCTTGGATTATATCTGTTCCAGACTCTGTTCATTACACTCTGGACACTGCTGTTCATTGTACCCGGAATTATTGCAGCAATAAGATACAGTCAGGCATTCTTCATTCTTGCTGATGACAGTTCCAAGGGTATCAGACAGTGCATGGACGAATCAAAGGCAATGATGAGAGGAAACAAGTCAAAGTATTTCTGTCTTGCCCTGTCATTTATCGGATGGTGTATTCTTTCGGGAATACCTTCCAGTATTGTCAGCAATATAGGTAATGTTGTTTCACACAATGCATTCATTTTATCGATATTCGCCATTATCGGTAGCCTGTTCCTGGCACCGGTAATTGCTTACATTTATTCAACTCTGGCAGGATTCTATGAAATCCTTGCAGGACATCTCATTAAGGAAACATTGCCGATTCCTGTAACGGCAGAGGAAGCACAGAAGGCTTATGCCGAGCTTAATGCTGTTGAAGAAGAGGAGGAACCTGAAGAAGAGCAGCCTGCAGAAGCGCCGGTCGAAGAGGTACAGGAAGAAGAATCCGCAGAAGAAGTAAAGGAAGAATCAGATGAGCAACAGCTTTAAGATGCCCGAAACGGAAAATTTCAAATTCATGTGCAACAGGGACTGCGAATTTTTCCCATGTCACAAGGTGAATAATCCGGAGGAATTCAACTGTCTGTTCTGTTACTGTCCGCTATATGCGCTGGGACGTGAATGCGGAGGAAACTTTGTCTATACTGAAGACGGCATAAAGGACTGTTCAAACTGCATGATTCCTCACAGCAAGGGTGCATATGATCACATTATGGAGAAATCAAAACTGCTTATTGATAAAGTAAAGGAAAAATAACAACAAAAATGAACGGCAATGCTGTTCATTTTTTTAAACCGATTTGGTAAAATTGAATTCGAATAAGGAAAGGAAAGAATTCATGGCTAAAGAGATTAAACTTAAATGCGGAACAACTATTGTTGCAGAACAGATTGAGCAGGTAAGATCGGTTGCCTTTGGAATATGGGTAAGCTCCGGATCTGTATTTGAAGATGACTTCAATAACGGGGTTTCTCATTTTATTGAACACATGATGTTCAAGGGCACTGACAAAAGGAACGCAAGGCAGATTGCTGAGGACATGGACAGAATAGGAGCATCCTTCAATGCTTTTACGGGCAAGGAAGCCACATGCTATTATTTCAGAACCATTTCATCAAATCTTTATGCGGGAGCCGAGATTCTTTTTGACATGCTTATCAATTCCCGTTTTGATACAGAAGAGATGGACAAGGAGAGGAAAGTAGTTCTTGAAGAGATAAAGATGGTTAAGGATACACCGGATGACGATGTTCAGGATACCATTTCAAGCATAGTTAACAACTACAATCCGCTTCACAGAACAATTCTGGGCAGTCCTGAAAGTCTTGAAAGAATTGACAGGGAAGTAATGCTTGACTATTACAGAAAGAGATATGCCAGGGACGGCATCGTAATAGCCATTGCAGGAAATTTCGATGAGGATGAACTCGTCAGATTCTGTGAGGATAAGATGGGTGCACTCAACGAAAAGCTTCCGGAAACCGAAAGAATCATTACGCCGTATGAAAGAAAGTTCAGCGTCAGGAAAAAGGATATTGAACAGACGCATATCTGTCTGGCCACACCGACAGTATCATCAAACGATGACATGTACTACACATTTGCACTCATGAACAATATCTTCGGAGGTTCAATGAGCTCAAGGCTGTTCCAGAACATTCGCGAGCAGAAGGGTCTGGCTTATTCGGTATGCTCGATGAGCACATGCAACAGCTTCAGCGGCTATTTCAACATCTATGCCGGAGTTGCCCATGACAAGATTGAAGAAACAATAAAGGAAATCGGCATTGAACTGGATAAGCTTGCTTTGGACGGAGTAACCGACGATGAACTTTCAATGGCAATGACACAGGCTGAAACCGCATTCATCTTCTCGCTCGAAAATACAGCAACGCTCATGTTTTCACTTGGAAGATACAAGCTGCTCATGAACAGACTGTTTTCAGTTGATGAGGCAATTGAAAAATACAATTCCATTACCAGAGCGGACATCCTGAAGGCTGCAGACATGATTTCGGATTTCAGCAACTACTGCTGCGCAGCCGTAACCGGTGTTGAATTTGATCCTGAGGAGTATATCGGATAATGATTATTAAAATTAAAAGCATTTCAGGAGAATATCCGTCATATGAGACAGAGGGTTCCGCAGGCATGGACATTAAAGCATGGCTTGACGAACCCGTAACCATAATGCCGTGGAAGAGATGCCTTGTTCCGACGGGCCTTTTCATGGAAATTGAACCGGGCTACGAGGTTCAGATCAGAGCCAGAAGCGGTCTGGCCGTCAGGCATGGAATTGGCCTGGTTAACGGAATCGGTACAATTGACAGTGACTACCGGGGCGAAGTCAAGGTTGCGCTTGTTAACATGAGCGATGAACCTTTTACTATCAGTTCAGGTGACAGAATTGCACAGATTGTTGTTGCACAGCTTCCGGAGGTTACTGTAGTTCCTGCAGATGAATTAAACGAAACCGACAGGGGAAGTGGCGGATTCGGCCACACGGGAATATAGAGATGATAAAGAGAACAGATATTGAAAACCGTGAAAAACTCATGCTTTCAAAATATGCCACGAAGGCATCCGAAAGCAAAGGCAGACTGAAGCCAGAGGAAAAATGTGAAGTCAGAACTGATTTTCAGAGGGACAGGGACAGGATTGTCCATTCCAAATCATTCAGGCGCCTCATGCATAAGACACAGGTCTTCCTGGCACCGGAAGGCGACCATTTCAGGACCAGACTGACGCACACGATTGAGGTGTCGCAGATAGCCAGAACCATTTCCAGAGGACTGGCATTAAATGAGGACCTTACAGAGGCCATTGCAATGGGGCATGACCTTGGTCATACTCCTTTCGGGCACAGTGGTGAGCTTATTCTCAACGAAATATACAGCAAGGGATTCAGACACAATGTTCAGAGCCTTCGTGTTGTGGATGTAATCGAGTATAACGGCATCAAAAGAGGCATGAATCTGACAATGGAGGTCAGAGACGGCATACTGAATCACACCGGTCCCGTAATGCCTTTTACACCTGAGGGACAGGTGGTAAAGACCAGCGACAGAATCGCATACATCAATCACGACATTGACGATGCCCTGAGAAGCAGCGTCATTAAGGCGGAGGACCTTCCGAAGGACAGCATTGCCATTCTCGGCGATTCCCACAAGAAGAGAATAGATACTCTCGTAAGAGACATGATTGAAACCAGCGACGGGAGCCCGATAATAAGGCTCAGCGATGAAAAACTTAAAGCCATGAACGACCTCAGGGCCTTCATGTTCAGGAATGTTTATCACAACAGGGAGGTAAAAATTGCCGAGGACATGAATCGCGTTGAAAACATTATCAGATCCCTCTTTGATTATTTCATGAAAAATCCCGACAGACTGCCGGCCGATCTTCTTGCCATGAAGAACGAGTATTCTACGGAAGACCTCGTTAAGGATTACATCGCCAGCATGACTGACAGATATGCCATAAACATGCACAGAGAGCTCTTTGTCAGTGCGGACTGGAAATAAAAGCAAAAAAACTGATACTGAAAAAAGGAAACCGGAAACCCTTGTCGTATTCTTATTACTGATAAGGGTTTTTTATAGGGGCAGTTGTGTCAGATTACAGAAATAATTCAAAAGTTGATATTGTCGAAGAAATAAAAAGCAGGTGTAACATTGCTGATGTAATAGGCAGAGTGGTTACTCTAAAAAAGGCCGGCAGCACGCTAAAAGGCCTTTGCCCGTTCCACAAGGAAAAGACACCTTCTTTTGTTGTTTATGAGGCCAGTCAGAGATACAAGTGCTTCGGATGCAATGAGGGCGGAGACGTATTCAACTTTGTTCAGAAATACTACAATCTGGATTTTCGCGAAGCCGTGGAAATGCTGGCAAAAGAGTATGGCATAGAAATTCCCGAGGGAAGCTTCGGTAACGCCTCAAATTCAAAAAAGAACGAGAAATTCTACGAAATTAACAGACAGGCCGCAATATTCTTTTACAAGGCAATGCGTGAGAAGGAAAACCCGGGCATGCCTTACATGCTCAGACGTGGAATCACGAGAGATACTCTGGACAGATTCGGTATCGGATATGCTGATGGAGAATGGTCCAGCCTTGCCGATCATCTGACCGGACTCGGATTTGACAAGGAAGATCTTTTCCAGGTAGGCCTTCTTTCGAAAAAGGAAAACAGGTATTACGACAAATTCAGAGACCGCGTCATTTTCCCCATAAAGAATACGGCCGGCAAGGTTATAGGATTCGGAGGCAGAATCATCAGCCAGGGAGAACCTAAATATCTGAATTCACCGGAATCCTCAGTATTTCTTAAAAAGAACAACCTTTACGGACTTGACATTACAAAAAAATATGTAAGCAGCGAAGATTCCATAATTCTGGTTGAAGGCTACATGGATGTGATTTCGCTGTTCCAGGCAGGAATCCGGAACGTATCGGCCTCGCTGGGCACTGCACTGACCGATAATCAGGCCAGACTCATCAAGAGATACACACCTAATGTAATTCTTTCATACGATGCCGACAATGCGGGACAGACAGCAGCACTCAGAGGACTTGACATATTGTATGCCGAAGACTGCAGGGCAAAGGTGCTGGTGGTAAACGACGGCAAGGATCCGGATGAGTTCATAAAGGCCAAAGGACGCGAAGCTTTCCTTAAGCTGGCTGCAGAGGCTCTTCCTTACGGAGATTTCAAGCTTGCAAAGGCAAGAGAAAAGTATGATCTGCGTGACGACCAGCAGAGAGTGGATTATTCCAGAGCTGCAATCAGCATAATTAAAGGCATGAAGCCTGTTGAAGCCGACATATATATCGGTCGTCTTTCGGAAGAAACAGGCATTTCAGAGATGGCTCTCAGAAGAGAATACGAAGATGCTGTAAATAAAGCCGGCGGTCCTGCTTTTGCACCTGCAAAAGCAGACGATGTGCCTTCGGAAATGACAGAAGGCGAACAGGAACTGCTCAAGCTCATGCTGATAGACCACGATTATACGGCGATTCCCGAGGATATTAAAGACTCGGTTTTCAGAGACCCGGTGGGAGAAAGCATATACAGGGCAATTCTGGAGGTTGACAATGGAGAGAGACCTCTGGACATGAAGGCGATTAATGACAGACTGGACATTAACGCATCGGAAATGCTCAAATCAGTGACAGCCCGCATCATTCAGGCTGACAAAGAAGAGAAAATATTCAGCGACTGCATATCTTATATCAGACTACAGAAACTGCGCAGGGAGGACGAGGAAATATCCGAGATTCTCAGCAAGGCAGGAAATGACACTGATCCCGAGGAATTGAACAGACTTATGCAGCGCAGAATGGAAATACAGAAACAAATTAAAGGATAAAGGTGGTAAAACATGTCGAAGAAGCAAAAAACACAGGAAGAACTTCAGCTGGAACATTTTCGTAACAGAATAGCCTACATCAAGGAACATGATGAGGATACGGAGTCTTTTGGTGCATCAAAGGAGAAAGTTGAAAAAATAATCGAAGAGCTTTCAGAAAAACTTGCGGCATCAAAGGGCAAGGTTACTTTCCTTGACGTTGCGGATTATCTCTGTGATGTGGAACTGGACAAGCAGCAGATTGATGAAATCTACACCGCACTGGGCGAAAGAGGCTACCGCATTTACAATGAAAATGAGCCTAATGAGGAAGAACTGAAGAAGATCGATGCTGAAGATGACGACGAACTGGATGCTGAACTGGCAAAGGGAGCCAAGGAGATTGATCTGGAAGCAACAGTGTCAAAGACGGTTGCTGTTGATGATCCGGTAAGAATGTATCTTAAGGAAATCGGAAAGGTTCCGCTTCTTACTGCTGATGAGGAAGTTGAACTGGCAAAGAGAATGGAAGCAGGCGATGAATATGCCAAGCAGAAGCTCTGTGAAGCAAACCTGAGACTGGTTGTTTCAATTGCCAAGAAGTACGTTGGCAGAGGAATGCTTTTCCTAGACCTGATTCAGGAAGGAAATCTCGGCCTTATCAAGGCGGTTGACAAATTTGACTACACCAAGGGCTACAAGTTCAGTACATATGCCACATGGTGGATAAGACAGGCAATTACCAGATCCATTGCCGACCAGGCAAGAACCATCAGAATTCCTGTTCACATGGTTGAAACGATAAACAAGCTCATAAGAGTATCAAGACAGCTTCTTCAGGAAAACGGCAGAGAACCGACCCCTGATGAAATCGCTGCTGAAATGGGAATTACAGTGGAAAAGGTTCGTGAAATTCTGAAGATCGCACAGGAACCTGTATCGCTGGAAACACCTATAGGTGAAGAGGAAGACAGTCATCTCGGTGACTTCATCCCTGATGAAGATGCACCGGCTCCTGCTGAGGCAGCTGCATTCAGCATGCTCAAGGAACAGCTGGTTGACGTTCTCAGTACACTTACGGACAGAGAACAGAAGGTTCTTAAGCTCAGATTCGGTCTTGAAGACGGCAGAGCAAGAACTCTTGAAGAAGTCGGCAAGGAATTTGACGTCACACGTGAACGTATCAGACAGATTGAAGCAAAGGCACTCAGAAAGCTTCGCCATCCTACCAGAAGCAAGAAGCTGAAGGATTATCTGGAATAGAATGAACAGACTGACAGACAGACTGCAGCTAATAGCTGATCAGATTGAAAAAGGAGAAACCATGGCCGATATCGGTACCGACCATGGTTTTTTGCCACTATATTTATGGAAGAAGGGAATATCGCCGGCTGTCATAATGTGCGACATCAGTGAACCTTCTCTTGCAAAGGCAATATCTGCCGCAGAGGAATACGGTTCAGTAAAAGAACTGGGATTCCGTGCAGGTGACGGTCTTAAAGTGCTTGAAAAGGGAGAGGTTGATGATATAGTTATCGCCGGAATGGGAGGACTGCTGATCAGAGACATTCTGGCTGATGACATGGTTAAAACCTGCAGCTTCGGGAAATATGTTTTTCAGCCCAGAAACAACTCTGGACAGTTAAGATACTGGCTCGTTTCACGCGGTTTTGAAATAACATCAAATCTCCTTGTCAGAGAAGGCAAATTCGTTTGTGAGGTAATTACTGCGATTCCGCCTAAAAGCTGTGAGAACGGCGATATGGCTCTTGTGGAAGGCCTTCCGGATGCAGCTGCAGCCTGCTGGGATTTTCCGGCGGACATGGCTGATTCAAATCCTGAACTTGCCGGAGAATACGCTCTTGTCAAACTGGGAATCGAAGAGAAAATCAGGGACGGAATTCTTAAGAGCTGCAATGTGAACGAAGCCGATCTGCTGACCGTGGAAAAACGCATTGAATATTTTGAAAAGATGGCAGAATGACAGGAAACATGTCATCTTTCGGGAGGGAGTAAATGAAGTACAGAGAATTAATAGATCTGATTGAGGAAATAGCACCCAATGAGGCATTTAAGGACATGGACAATTCCGGTGTTCAGGTGTATACGGGTAAGGAAGAAATAAACAGAGTGCTCGTGTGCCTGGAGATCAACATGGATGTAATTGAAGAAGCAAAGGCAAAGGGTGCGGACATGATACTGACCCATCATCCGCTCATTTTCAATCCTGCTTACACTATAGATTACGAAGATTATCCAGGAAGATATATTCTTGAGGCCATAAGGAATGACATCTGCGTTTATTCAGCTCACCTGTCATTTGATTTTGCGCCCGAGGGAAATAATGTTTTCATTTCAAAGCTGCTGGGTCTCTTTGTAAACGAAGAGGGCTCAATGGAGAATGGATACTACGGACAGCTTCCTGAACCGATGTCATTTGAGCAGGCCTGCAGGCACGTGGAAAGCTGTCTGGACCTTCCGGAGGGATACATCAGATGTGTAGACGGAGGCAGAGACAAACTCGTCAGCGTCGGACTCTGTACCGGTGCAGGTGGTGACTACCTGTTTAAGGCTGCTGCCAGAGGATGCGATCTGTTTATCACTGGCGACATGAGACTTCATGAGGCACAGTATGCGAAGGCAAGAGGCATGTCGGCAATAGATGCAGGTCATTACGGCACCGAAAAGATATTCACTGAAAACATGGCGCATCAGCTTTATGTGAAGTCAGCCGAGAAGGGCTTGACAGTAGATGTTATAATGGCTGAGGCAAATACAAATCCATATATACTTTAATTACGCTTTTTCGTTTGGGTAAGACAGGCAATCGCGCAGAGCTTCGTGCTCTGTGAGGAAAGTCCGGGCTCCGCAGGGCAGGGATGCCGGATAACGTCCGGCGCAGGTAACTGTAGGGAAAGTGCAACAGAAACATACCGCCTAAGGGCTTCGGCCACGGTAAGGGTGAAATCGCGAGGTAAGAGCTCACGGGAGAGCATGGTAACATGTTCTCCGTGTAAACCCCATCCGGAGCAAGACCAAGCAGGCTTTGGGGCTTCGGCCCGGTGGCTGCCCGTCACCGCCGGAAGGTAGGTCGCTTGAGTCTGCCGGTAACGGCAGATCGAGATAGATGATTGCTTAATACAGAACCCGGCTTATGTCTTGCCCAAACCTGAAAATAATTCAAAAATAACATTTTTGAAAAAAGGTAAAATTACCCCTTGAAATTAAAGCAGATTATTGTATAATAAAAAAGTCGCCGAAAGCAGACAGTTCATATGCGGATATGGCGGAACTGGCAGACGCGCACGGTTCAGGTCCGTGTCGGAGCAATTCGGTGGAGGTTCGAATCCTCTTATCCGCACCAAATAAGAACGACTCATTGATACAATGGGTCGTTCTTATTTTAACTGTTGAAATTTCAACGATTGCGGAAGGTTTGGGATAGATGTGTATCTGAACAGCATCCCATTCTTGATTTTTTACAGGGATAAATCTATAATTGCATTATTAGTAATCAGAAGAGGAGACATGAAATGAAAAACTTTATAAAAGAGTTCAAAGAATTTGCAATGCAGGGAAATGTAATGGACATGGCAGTGGGTATAGTAATAGGTGCTGCCTTCACAGCCATTGTAACATCCCTTGTTGATGACATTATTTCACCGATTATCGGTCTGTTTGTGAAGGTTGACTTCAATAATCTTGTTGCTACAGCCTGTGGAGTTGAAATCAGATACGGTGCGTTCATAATGGCAATAATCAACTTCCTGATTGTTGCTCTGGTTCTGTTCCTTGTAATCAAATCAATTAACAAGGCTAACAAACTGGGAAAGAAGCCTGAAGAAGAGGCTGCTCCTACTACCAAGGTATGTCCGTTCTGCAAATCTGAAATAGCAATAGATGCTACAAGATGTCCAAACTGCACATCACAGCTGGAAGAATAAATTAACAGATTACAGAAAATGAGTTCGGGATTGACTTTCCTGAACTCATTTTTTTTATTTGCGAAAATATACTGTACTAAAATAGACCATTTTATGTTATAATGATTTTAAATTGGAGTATAAAGGTACAATATGAGCGAAGACAACAGATATATTTTTGATAACGATATAGATAAACGAATGGAAGAGGCGCTGAATGATGAGCGTGAAAGACTGAATGCCAGAGAGCATGCCCGCAGGACAAAGAGAAACCACAGGAAAATGATCCTCGCCGGGATTGTTCTGCTTATTGCAGTATTTTCAGTAATAGGACTTGTTAAGGCATTTTCTTCAAATGACTATTCAAGTGAAGAAGAGTTTACTGCCTTTGCGGATAAAGCATTAACAGAAAATCAGATCTGTACACCGGACAGCGACGCGGCAACCGAGTATTCTTATGATAAGGATTTCTCTACAGCCATCAGAACGGATACGCTGAAAAATGATGAGATCAATGGCTTCAGAGAACGAAAAATATATAGCATTCTTGAATCGGCAGACAGGGAAGAAGCAAAGAATCTGATTATTGATACCGAATCATTCAGGACCGGCAACGGTGCTGTCAGCATGTACATTCACCATTATCAGTACAGGAAAGACGGCAGAAATCTCGTCATGTGTTCTTCTCATGCGGACACATATCTGTTTAAGGAAGATACAGGTGAAATAATTGAGCCGCTTCAGGTTCTGAACGTGAATTACAAGGACAAGGCCGAGGAATACGCTTCGGAATACATGACAAAAACCTTTAATGACAGGGAAAGAAGCGAAAATTACGAAGATTTCATTACCTCCACAGATAAGAACTATAATGAATTTGTAATGACCGGTGATGATATCATATTCCTCTTTGATCCTGGTACTGTAGTCACGAACGAGGAAAATGTAATTGAAATGCCTATGGCATACATGCTTATCGATACCGCCATAAGACCCGAAACCCTCGACAGGTACATTGATTCATCCAAGCCGATGGTGGCACTGACCTACGATGACGGACCGGGAGGAGACAGTGAGTCAAGGATTCTTCAGTGCCTCAGTGATAACGGATCTGTAGCAACTTTCTTCTATCAGGGTTACAGGCTTTCATCATTCAGCGAAAACGCTCGCAAGGCAGTCAAGGTGGGATGCGAAATAGGAAACCATTCATGGGATCATCCGGTAATGTCGAAACTGTCTAAAAAGCAGATAATCAGCCAGATAAAAAAGACGAACAGCAAGATCGAAGAAATCTGCGGTGTTGAGCCGGTCGTTGCAAGACCGCCTTACGGTGACTTTAACAAAAATGTGCTTGAAAGCTGCGGTATTGCAGAGGTGCTCTGGACAGTTGACACCAAAGACTGGGATACCAGAGATGCCAAAATGACCTTCGATGCCGTGAAAAGGCAGAAGAATCTGGATGGAAAAATCATTCTCATGCATTCCATTTACGATGAGACCGCAGAGGCTACTGAAATGATAGTTCCATGGCTGAAGGAACAGGGCATTCAGACAGTAACAGTAAGTGAACTGATAAAATACAAGACAGGTACAACCCCTAAACCGGGAAAGCTTTACAGAAAGCTTCAGTAGAATTTCAAGGAGAAGCACCAATGTTAATTACAAAGAGGAGTGACTATGCTCTCAGAATCTGCAGAGCTCTCAAAGACGGTAAGACTCATAATGTCAGAGAAATCTGTGAGAAGGAAGATGTTCCAAAGGCCTTTGCCTACAAGATCATAAGAGAGATGGAACTTAGCGGCATAGTAAAATCGGAAAGAGGCAACAAGGGGGGATATTTCCTTGACAAGAGCCTGGATGAACTGACTGTTTACGACATTGTCAGCATTACCGAGGAAGATATTGCCATTGTTCACTGCATGAAAGAAGAATGCGAGAGGAACACAAACGATGTACCGTGCAAAATGCACGGTGAAATGGAAAGAATTCAGGGAATTCTTGAACAGGAAATGAAGGACAAGACTATTGCTGAGATAATCGGGCAATAGCTGAAAGCATGTCCTCCGGAAGCGGCGCCTCAAAGCACACTTTTTCCTTTGTCATGGGATGAATAAATGACAGGCTCTTTGCGTGGAGGGCCTGTCTTTCTATTAAATTGACATTTTCGCCACCATAGAGATGGTCACCAAGAACGGGATGACCTATGTATGACATGTGAACTCTGATCTGATGGGTTCTGCCCGTTTCAAGCACAAGCTCGACAAGGGTATGATCCTTCAGCTGTTCAAGTACCGAATAATGAGTAACAGAAGGCGCACCGTCCTTCATGACGCCGCGTCTTACATCTTCAGGGTCCGGTCTGCCGATTGGAACGGCGACCTTGCCTGTATTTCCGATTATGTTGCCGCATACGATAGCAGCATATTTTTTTTCTATCTGGTTTTTTCTCATCTGGTTGGTGATGTGATTCTGACAGTAGGAATTCTTTGCAACAAGAAGAAGACCTGACGTATCCATGTCAAGTCTGTTTACGAATCGTATCTTCCAGATCTTTCCGGTCTGTTCCATATAGTAGGTCAGAGCATTTGCCACCGTTCCCACAGGATGTCCCTTTGTCGGGTGAACCACCAGTCCGGGCTGCTTGTTTATTATCATCAGGTCATCATCCTCGTAGATAATGTCCAGCGGAATGGGCTGAGCGGGGAAGTGGCTTCTCTCATCTGGAAGAGTAATGGATATTTCATCTCCGGTCTCAACCTTATGCCAGCCTTCTGTAGGCTGACCGTTTTTCATTGTAAGCTTTTCGCGTTTGATACGGTTTCTCAGTCTGGAAGAGAAGTCAAAGTGCTTTTTCATTATTTCTCTTACTTCCAGACCATCATCTTCGGTTGTTACTACATGTCTGAACTGTGTCATTACAGGAATTTGTCCTTTACTTTATTCCAGAAATCATAGTCATTGAATCTGATGAGGTTAACGTGTTTGTCTGAAGCTGAAACTTCAATTTCCTTTACATTCGAATAGCCCGTTTCAATGCCGTCATTAGTAATGTAAATGCGGTTTTCGGAGCTTTCGGGAATTACACCGAGAGTCAGATCATCAGGAAGCAGAATGCTTGATGTGAACGATCTGTATGCGGTTGTATTCATTGGGGCCAGCGGTGTAACCTGAAGAAGTTCAAGTCTCGGATCAACGATGGAACCGCCAAGTGAATAGTTATATGCTGTACTTCCTGCAGAAGTTGCGACAAGAATGCCGTCTCCGCTGAATTTTTCAATAGGCTTGCCGCCGATGGAAATGTCAAAGTGAATGGAGTATGACTTTCTGCCCGTAATTGTGATTTCATTCAGACCTGTGTGCCTGTTGACCGTGCCTTCCGAAGTGGTAACAGTGCACATTACTGTACTGAGTTTCTGCAGGGTATAGTCGTTATTTTCATAATCAACGATGAACTTGTCAAAATCCTCGGGAAGCACTTCCTGGAAGAATCCCAGGTGACCTGTATTTATGCCTACGATAGGGGTGTCGGGAAAATCGCATTTGTGGATTGTTTCCAGAAATGCACCGTCTCCGCCAATGCAGATAATGAGAGAAGCATCGCATGAATACTCGCTCATAACGGTATAACCCCGGTTAATCAGCTTTTTTGTAAGCATTGATTTAACGTCTTTTGAAAGCTCTGTTTCGTTTGTAAAAATTGAAATTATAGTGTTTTCCATTTATTTCACCAGTTCCTCAAATTCATCAAGAAGTGTGTTGAATGTATCCATTGCCTGTCTTATCGGCTTAGGTTTGCTCATGTCCACGCCGGCTATCTTAAGAAGTTCGATAGGGTAGTCGGATTCACCGGTCTTAAGGAATTTAATGTATGCGTTGGCAGCGCGTTTTCCGCCGTTAAGAATCTTGTTGCTTATTACTGTGGCAGCGGAATAGCCGGTTGCATATTTGTAAACATAGAATGCGTTGTAGAAATGCGGTATTCTTGCCCATTCGTATCTTATTGTATCATCGGGTTCAACAGCAGAACCGTAATATTTGCGGTTAAGCTCATCGTACTGTTCACACATCCACTGGCCCGTAAGCACATTTCCGGATTCGATTGCCTTGTGAGTCAGATCCTCAAATTCGGCAAACATGGTCTGACGGAAGAGAGTGGTTCTGAATTCTTCCAGATACATGTTAAGCAGGTATTTTCTCATGTTTTTATCTGTTTCCTTATTGAGGAGATAATTCATGAGAAGGGACTCGTTTACCGTCGAAGCCACTTCTGCAGTGAAGATCGAGTGGCTTCCGTAGATGTACGGCTGCTCATCTCTGGTGTATCTTGAATGCATTGAATGACCCATCTCGTGAACTATTGTAAATACATCCTTGAGAGTATCAGTATAGTTGAGCAGGATGTAAGGGTAGCTGTCATAGCAGCCGAAACTGTATGCGCCGCTTGTCTTTCCCTGATTTTCATACACGTCAATCCAGCCCTGTTCAATGCCCGTATTCATCTTGGCGATGTAGTCATCTCCGAGAGGTTTGAGAGCTTCTCGCATGATGTCAAGACCGTCCTCGAAAGGAATGTTCTTTTCGGGTATTTTGATAAGAGGAACATACATGTCATACATGTACATCTTCTTAAGGCCCAGAAGGTCCTTTCTCAGCTGGGTATATCTGTGCAGATTAGGCAGGTTTTCATTGACCACCTTGACCAGATTATCATATACCTTCATTGGCACATTGTCTCCGGAAAGAGCAGCCTGGCGTGCGGAATCAAAGTTCCTTATTCTGGCGTTTACCACATCGGTTTTAGTGTTGTAGTTGTACAGGGTTGAAACTGTATTGATCATGCCCTTGTAGGAGTCATACATTGAATTGTAGGCCTGCTTCCTGACGGTCCTGTTTTTGCTTTCCATGAGGCGGATGTAGCTGCCGTGAGTTACCTCGATTTCTTTGTCTTTTCCCGTTTTAACCGGCCTGAATTTCAGATCCGCATTGTTAAGCATGGTGAAGGTGTCATTGGTTGCATGGGTAATTTCGCCCATCTGTGCCAGAATTGCCTCTTCACTTTCAGACAGCACATGCTTTTTCTGTCTCAGTGTATACTTAATTGCGAATTCATAGGTCTTAAGATCCTCGTTTTCCTCAATGAAACCGAGTATTCTGTCGCTGTCTGCGGCCAGAAGCTCAGGAGTGAAGAAGGAGAGAGCGGCGGAAACCGAAGCGATTACGCTCATTGCCTTGTCCGTCATTCCCTGATATCTGCTTTCGGCGTTGTTTTCGTCGCGCCTCATGTGAGCGTAGACATAGATCATTTCCAGTCTTCGCCATATCTCGTCTTTATGCGCAAAAGCATCATGAAGCATTTCGGCACTTTCCGTAATGTGTCCGGCGAAATGTTTCATGTATTCTTCAGCCATATTTCCTATGGCTCTGAGCTCGTCGTCAATTACGCTTTCATCAGGAATCATTGCCTCTATGTTCCACTTGTATTTATTATCAATACAGTCTCTGGTCTTAAGCTTTTTTGAACTCATTATTGCCTCCATATCAATTTACTTTAACTGCATTATATTGTATAATAACAAAGTTAATTATTCAATAATGGAGAGGACAATTACAGATGGATAACAGACCTATCGGATTTTTTGATTCAGGGCTTGGCGGGCTTACCTGCATACCTTACCTGATGAAGGAACTTCCACAGGAAAAAATAATATATTTCGGTGATACAGCACGAACTCCTTACGGTTCAAAAGCAACGAATACCATTAAGAATTTCAGCAGGGAAATTGCGGATTTTCTGGTGGAAAGCAACGTCAAGATGATAGTAATCGCCTGCAATACCGTAAGTGCCACATGCGTTGATGACCTGAGAGAAAGATTTCCGGACATTCCGATAATAGGAATCATTGAACCTGCGGCAAAAAAGGTTGCTGAAACCTGCAAGACGGGAAGCAATGTGGGAATCATCGGTACAAAGGTTACAATCGGAGCCCACGCCTACAAGGATACGATCAGCAAATACAATAACTTCCTGAACATTTTCGAATCACCGTGTCCTGCTTTTGTACCTCTCATAGAAGAGGGAATTACGGACAACGAAATCATGGATCTGACCATAAAATACTACATGGACAGCTTCGTTGAGGAAAATGAGCTGGATACAATCATTCTCGGATGCACTCATTATCCGCTTATCAAGAAAAACATCGCCAGAATATATCCACAGCTTAATGTGATAAACCCTTCAAGCATTGTTGTCAGCAGAATACATCATGTGCTTGAGGACAATGACATGCTGGCAGAAGGTTCGGATTTCACAAATCTGTTCTATGCCAGTGACCTGAGTGAGAACTTCCTTAACATGATTGATCACATCTTTGAGGAAGAGGATGAAGACAAAAAGGTTAAGTTTCTGAATTTTGACCTTGAAAGGGAAAGAAAATGAACTACGAAGAACTATTAGAATATCTGGATCTGGACGGCCCCGAGGAATTTCAGTATTTCGAGGTCATGGCTGACCTTATTGAATGCGAGGATTACATAGACCAGGAATCCGTGTTCGCTCTCTTTGACGGGGCGGACAGGGAGATGATCGCTCAGCTTACAGATGACTATTTCGAGGAGATCACCAAGGGACTCCCGGAGGATTCCGATGAAATATTCATGCTTCTCGATCAGATAAGGCTGTGCCTTTCAGGACTTGCGGCAAACGCCGAGGATGAAAGCGACATCAGACTGCTGACGGACGAATTCTGCAGATTCAGAGACTGGTATTCCTTCGATTCGCAGGTCGAACTTCTTCCCGAAGAAGAGGGCCCGGCTGCAGTAATGTGCCTCAGAGATGCTATTACAACTGCCCGCATCGAAAAGCTGGGTGGAGAAAAATACAGATACAATTACGAAAATGCGCTTGATTATGAGCTGGACAGCTACACAATGTCATTTGCTGAGCTGGTAGCGGCAGAGGATGAGGAAGATGAACCCGGAACTGTTCAATAAATTTGGAAATGGTTTTGACAGATTCGGATTTCCATGTGAAATAACAAGAGTTACAGCAGGTCATGGCGGTGAGGCGCTGCTCATTAAGGGAAGTGAAAAGACTGCACTTCTCGATTGCGGCATGGCGTACTGCGGCAATGAAACAGCAGAGAATCTGTCTCGTGAAACCGAAAGGCTGGATTATATTCTGCTGAGTCATTCCCACTATGATCATATCGGAGGGCTTCCGTACATTAAGGACGTTTTCCCTGATGCTGTTGTCTGCGGCAGCGGAAAATGCGCCGAAATCATTGAGAAACCGAATGCCAGGAAGCTCATGGAGGAACTCGGCAATGAAGCAGGAATGCTGTACACTCCGGAAAAAGATGTGACAATCAGAACCGACGGCCTGCATGTTGACCTGATTTTGCATGATGGTGATGCAATATGCCTTGGTGATAAAACCATAACCGCCTACGAGACAAAGGGGCACACGGACTGTTCCCTGAGCTACATGCTGGAACCCGTCAGACTGCTGTTTACGAGTGAAAGTACAGGCATTCTGGAGGGCGAGGATTATGTTCACACACCGATTCTGAAGAGCTTCTCGGATGCTTTCATATCACTTGAAAAGTGCAGAAAGCTTGAGCCTGCATACCTGTGCCTGCCGCATTTCGGCATGCTTCCGGCTTACTATAACGATACATTCTTTGATAAATTTGAAGAGGAATGCAAAAGCAAGATGGATTTTGTTAGGAACATGCTCAGCGAGGGCCTGTCTGAAGATGAAATGCTGGAACGCTATCTGAAGAAATACTGGACGCCGGCAAAAGAGGAAGAACAGCCTTATAAGGCTTTCGCAATAAATTCGGGGCACATACTCAAAGCCCTGCTTAGAGAAATAAAGGGAGGATGAAATGTTTGACGCTGAAAAAACAAAAAATGACATAGTAAAGTGGATACAGGACTGGTTTGAAGCAAACGGTAAGGGCTGCAAGGCGATTGTTGGCGTATCCGGTGGAAAGGACAGCTCCGTAGTGGCAGCACTCTGCGCTGAAGCTCTTGGAAGAGAGAATGTGGTGGGCGTAATGATGCCGAGAGGGGAACAGTTCGACATCGATGTATCCAGAACTCTCATAGAACATCTGGGCATTACCGGCATTACGGTAAACGTTGAGGATGCCTGCAATGCTGTTGAAGAACAGGTTAAAGCACAATTTGGTGACATATCTGTTCAGACGAAGACAAATATTCCGCCGAGAATCAGAATGACCATGCTTTATGCTGTCTGCCAGACCGTTGAAGGCAGAGTGGCAAACACATGCAATCTTTCCGAGGATTATGTGGGATATAATACAATTTACGGTGATAATGCAGGCGATTTCAGCCCTCTGTCAAAGCTTACAGTCCAGGAAGTCAAGGCTGTCGGACGTGCACTCGGACTTCCGTCAATGTTTGTCGACAAGGTTCCGATTGACGGCCTTCAGGGCAAGACCGACGAAGACAATCTGGGATTCACTTATGAGGTTCTCGATAAATACATCCGCACCGGAGTATGCGAGGATCCCGATGCAAAAGCAAAAATCGACAGAAAGCATGAAATGAATCTGTTTAAGCTTCTGCCCATGCCAACCTTTGAATACAAACCGGAATAGACAATGAAAAGACTGATATCTGTACTCACAATTGCAATAATGTTTTCAACCTGCTGGGTCATTTATTCCGGCGATGGTTTTGCTGCGAGCAAAAGCACTTACTGGCTTAAAGTAAACAGGAAATGCAATGTGGTAACAGTGTATAAGAAATCAGGGTCGGAATATGTGCCTATCAAGGCCATGACCTGCTCGACGGGCAAGAACAACGGTACACCCAAGGGTACATTCAGAGTAAAAAAGAAATGGAAATGGCAGCCGCTGTTCGGCAATGTCTACGGTCATTACACAACACAGTTCTATGGCAATTACCTGTTCCATTCGGTGCCTTACAAGAAGAAAAACAATAACTACATGGAGGTTGCCGAATATAACAAGCTGGGTAAACAGGCATCAAAAGGCTGCGTAAGACTCTCAACAATTGATGCACGATGGATTTACTACAACTGCTGCAGAGGTACGAAGGTTACCGTATACAGCAGCAGTAAGCCGGGCCCGCTGGGCAAGCCTGCAGCCCTGAAGATGAAGGGAAAATACGGCTATGACCCTACAAATACTGATGTGAAAAGCAAATGCAGGCTTAAGGGTCCTGTGATTTCCATATCGTCGACCAAGAAAAAGGAAGTTGAGTATGGGGCTTCAATAAAACTGAAGTCCGGCGTAAGTGCCAGAAGTCCGTATACCTTCCAGAAGCTTACTTCAAAGGTCAAGGTATACAAGGTTTACAGATACAGCAAAGAAGGCGGCAAATACGAGGCACTGTCAAAGAATGCAATTAATACGAAAGTGCCGGGAAAATATAAAATCAGATACAGCTGCCATGACTATTACTGCGGTTTCAAGACAGTATACAAAAACTTCTATCTGAAGGTTCTTCCTGAACCGGTTCCTGAACCTGATCCGGAAGACGAACCGGCAGTTGATCCGACAGATGATACTGATGAAAGCGATAATACTGAAATCACCACGCCTGAGCAGCAGGAAGAAGAGGGTGATTCGGGAAATACTGAAGAGACAGATGAAACAGGAGAAACAGGAGAAATAAATGAGTAACGGAATAAGCAAGGAAATGATTGCAAGAATTAACGAGCTGGCTGCCAAGAAGAAGGCTGAAGGCCTTACAGAAGAAGAACAGGCGGAGCAGAAGGCACTCTATAAGGATTATCTGGCAGCAATCAGAGGCCAGGTGCGTGCAAATCTTGAAAATGTCAGATTTGTCGAAGACCTTTCGGAAGAAGAACTGAAAGAAGAACTTGCAAAGCGGACTAATTAGGTATAGAATGTAACTGTACTTAAAAAGTATAGATTAAACAAGGAGATATACATACAATGAGAAACGTCTATTTAGACTATTCGGCAACAACTCCTGTAAAGGAGCAGGTTGTTAAGGAAATGGTACCTTACTTTACGGAACATTTCGGAAATCCTTCAAGCCTTTATGCACCGGGTCTTGAAGCTAAACAGGGACTTGTTACAGCCAGACAGCGTGTTGCTGAACTTATAAATGCAGAACCGGAAGAGATTTATTTCACATCATGCGGTACAGAAGCAGATAACTGGGTTCTTGAAGGTGTGGCTGATGCTTTTAAGGAAAAAGGCAATCACATTATCACTTCAAAAATCGAGCATCACGCAATACTTCACACATGTCAGTATCTGGAGAAGTTCGGTGTTGAAGTAACATATCTGGACGTTGATGAAGAGGGCTTCGTAAGACCTGAAGACCTGGAAGCTGCAATCAGGGATAATACAATCCTGGTCAGCATAATGATGGTCAACAATGAAATCGGTACAGTTGAGCCTATCAGGGAACTGGCAAGAGTTGCTCACGATCACGGTGTTCTTTTCCATACCGATGCCGTGCAGGCAATCGGAAATGTGCCTGTTGACGTTAAAAACCTGGAAGTTGACTTCATTTCAATGTCGGCTCACAAGATTTACGGGCCTAAGGGCGTTGGAGCTCTTTACAAGAGAAAGGGCATACAGATTCCAAATCTTATCCACGGCGGCGGACAGGAAAGAAAGAAGAGAGCCGGAACAGAAAACACTGCCGGAATCGTTGGATTCGGCAAGGCTGCAGAGCTGGCAAGACTGAACCTTCATTCACACATTAATCATTCAAGCAAGCTGAGAGCAATGCTCTGGGACAGAATCGAAAAGGAGATTCCGGACATTCTTCTTAACGGACCTAAGGATTTCTCAAAGAGACATCCGGGAAATCTCAATATTGCTCTTTCATACATTGAAGGTGAATCGGTTCTTCTCATGCTGGACCTTAACGGAATCAGCGTAAGCACAGGCTCCGCATGTTCATCCGAATCACTTGGCTCATCACATGTACTTGATGCAATCGGAGTTCCTGTTACAAAGGCAAACGGAGCAATCAGAATCACCGTAGGTGACAATACCACTGAAGAAGACGTTGATTACGTTGTAGATACACTCAAGCAGGTTGTTGCTAAACTCAGAGAATTATCACCGGTTAACGGTGCGGAAGGATGGTAAAAATATGGCATTATATAACGATACAGTAATGGAACACTTCATGAATCCCAGAAACGTGGGAGAAATCGAGAATCCTGACGGCAAGGGCATTTACGGAAGCCCTGTATGCGGAGACATGATGCAGGTTACACTGAGCATTGACGAAAACGATGTTATTACAGATGCAAAGTTCAAGACATTCGGATGCGGCAGCGCAATTGCTTCATCAAGCATGGCTACTGAACTCATCAAGGGCATGACAGTGGAAAAGGCCCTGGAAGTATCAAACGAAAAGATCGTTGAAGAGCTTGGCGGTCTTCCTGCAGTAAAGATTCACTGCTCAATGCTTGCCGAGCACGCAATCAAGAATGCGATTTATGATTACGCGCAGTCACACGGCAAGGAATATGCAGGACTTGAAGGATATGATCCTGATGCGGAACATCATGACGATTGTGATGATGATGAAGAAAGCGGATGCAGCAGCTGCGGAAACTAAAAAATGTGCAGGGAATATGATTACAAAAAAGTAATACTGGGACTCAGCGGTGGTGTTGACAGCACTGCCGCTGCTTTAATATTGCAAAAGCAGGGCTACGAAGTTGTAGGCCTGTATTTTAATGTGCTGGGCTGCTTTTGCATGAATTATGAAGAGAATATTAACAGGGGAAAAACAAAGGCACAGGAAACCGCTGACAGACTTGGTATCAGGCTTATATTTAAAGATCTGTCGGAAGAATTTGACAGGAAAGTTGTGGAGCCTTTCTGTAATGACTATCTTCACGGCAGAACACCTAACCCCTGCATAATATGTAATCCTGAAATTAAGTTTAAGGCTCTAATAGATGCCGCTGATGAGGAGGGTGCGTATTATATTGCAACAGGGCATTATGCAGGAACCTGGCAGGATTCTGAAAGCGGTTTATGGTACATAAAAAAAGCTGCAAACAGCAGAAAAGACCAGTCTTATATGCTTTACAGACTGGGACAGGATGTTATTTCACGGCTTATAATGCCCCTTGAGTCATATGAAAGCAAAGAGGAAATAAGAGAACTGGCCAGAACATGCAATACAGGCAATTCGGAAGATAAGGACAGTCAGGAAATCTGTTTTATTGATTCCTCTGATACATACATTGATTTTCTTAAACGTAAAGGATACAGTGCTCCTGAAGGGGATTTTACTGATTCTGCCGGAAATGTTCTGGGAAGACATAAAGGAATTTGTGCCTATACAATAGGTCAGCGAAAGGGTCTTGGAATTGCTCTGGGAAGACCAGCCTTTGTAACTGAAATTGATAGTGAAAACAACCGGGTTGTTCTGGGAAATAACGAAGATCTTTTCACATGTAAAGTTATGTCAACAGGAAATATATTATGTAAAGAAGTTTCCGAGGTTACAGCAAAAATACGTTATACTGCACCTGCCGCAAAGGCAAATCTTACATTTGATTCGCGGGGAATAATAACTGCTCATTTCATTGAACCTCAGAGAGCCTCCACTCCGGGTCAATCTATTGTATTTTATGATGGTGATATTGTCATTGGCGGTGGATTTATAGTATAATACTTTCAAGCATTTAATTTTTAACTAATTAAGGAGGATTTTATGGAAAATACAGATGTTTTTTTAACCGGAACTTTATTGATATTCGGTTTAATTGGCCTTGTTGTTTATGTACTTCAGGTTATCGGTTACTGGAAATTATTTAAGAAGTTCGGGGAACCCGGATGGAAGTCTGTTATTCCGCTTTATAATTATTACCTTGAAGTAAAATATGTATGGGGATCAAAGTGGTTCTGGATTATTATTGGTATTGCTTTTCTCGGCGGTATAGTATCAGGGTTCGGCGATGACGGTTCAGCTGTTGCTTTCTTAGGAGATGGCATTGCTGCTGTTGCGTCCATTATTACACTGGTTGAAACCTTTAAACTTTCAAAATCATTCGGACACAGCTGGGGATGGTTCCTGGGACTGGTTTTCCTGAAAGCCATATTCACTATAATGCTTGGATTTGGCAAGTCAGAATACATTGGCAAAACCGGTGAAGATGTTCCCGGATTGAACTATGTATATCCAAAGTCAGAAGAAGAAAACCTCAGTGATAATGAAAAGTAGGTAATCAAAATGTGTCAGATGACATTTTCATTTGACACATTTTTATTTGCAAAAAAATGTGAGGATATTATGAAAAAGAATAAACTTGGAAACACTGACATATATGTAACCCCCATAGCTCTTGGGGTGCTGACTGTTGGATTTACTCAGCTTAATCTTCCTTTGAAGGAGGGCGCTGATATAGTAAGATATGCCTATGACAGCGGAATTAATCTTTTTGATACCGCTCAGTATTATGAAACATATCCTTATATCAGGGAAGCATTTAAAGATATAGATATGTCTTTGGATAATCCGGACAGACCCATTATAGCAAGCAAATCCCTTGATGGAAGTTATGAGGAAATGGAGTACGCAATAAATGAGTGCCTTGAGGCTCTTGGTATTGACAGAATTGACATTTTCAAGCTTCATGAGGTAAGACAGGATCCCGACTGGGATAGCAGAGCAGGGGCATGGCAATGTCTTCTGAATTATAAGAAAAAGGGAATTGTCAGTGCAATAGGCGTGTCCACGCATCATGTTGATGTGGTTGAAAAAATGGCTGATATTCCTGAATGTGATATTGTTTTTCCTTTGATTAATTATGCGGGACTTGGTATCAGAAGGGGAAGTGAAGCTGCTACAGCTGAAGAAATGGAAGCAGCAATTAAGAGGTGTATTGAGGCAGGAAAAGGCGTTTTTGCCATGAAGGCTTTCGGCGGCGGTAATCTAACCGGTACATACATGAAATCTCTTAATTATGTAAGAGATATCGGCTGTCATTCTATTATGGTCGGCATGGGTAAAAGAGAGGAAGTCGATGATCTGGTTGCATACGCAGAGGGTAAGCTTTCTGATGATTATCAGCCTGATATAAGATTCAAAAAAATTCAGATTGATCAGGGAGATTGTGAGGGCTGTGGAAACTGTATTGAAAGATGCACCAGTAAGGCAATATACATGCAATCAAACGGAATCGCCAATGTGGATCACGATAAATGTCTCACATGCGGTTACTGTGCACCGGTTTGTCCGGTTAGAGCGATAATAATGTGGTAGGAGATGAAGACTTGAATAAGGAACTGGAAAAATTAAGCAAGGAAGAACTTATTGAACTGGTGGAAATCTATTCTAAGGATTGGCTGGCCTGTGATGGATTATGGTTTCAGGCTGTGGAAAAAAGACACGGAATGGATGGAGCCATGGACTGTGACAAGGAAATCTGGAGATCATTTACTGTCATAGAGGCGAAAAGAGTCAAGGAGTTCCTGGGACTTCCCGACAGAGCGGGTCTTGAGGGCCTGGAAAAGGCAATGAGAATGAGGCTCTATGCAAATCTGAATGATGAAGAGTACATCCTTGACGGCAATACTCTTGTTTACAGAACGCTCAACTGCAGAGTACAGCGTGCCAGAAGCCGCAAAGGCATGGAATGGCATCCATGCAAGGCTATAGGAGAGATAGAATATGCCGATTTTGCCAAGGTTATCGATGATAGAATTTCCTGTGAATGTATCAGCTGTTATCCGGATATTACCGAGGAAGAAAGAGAAGGATGCTGTGCATGGAAATTTACCATTTCAGAGTAATCTTTTTTTAGCAAATAAGTTATGAATATATCGCTTTATCGTAATAAAAAGTCCGTTGTTATGACGGGCTTTTTATGTTATATTTTTTATGTATAAGTGGCTATTTTTTTAGAACAGTAAGGAGATAAGAGTTATGAGCAAAACAGGCTTTTCAGCAGCTAACATTCTGTTACCGGCTGATGGAAATTATGAAACATGGGCAGTTGTTGCATGTGACCAGTTCACATCACAGCCTGAATACTGGGAAAGAGTAGAGAAGACTGTAGGTGACAAGCCTTCAACATTCAGAATCATTCTTCCTGAAGCACAGCTTTCAGATGGACATACTGAAGAACATATCAACAAGATCAATTCAACAATGAAGGATTATCTTGCCAATGGAGTGTTCAAAGAATATCCGGATGCAATGATTTATCTCGAAAGAGTTCAGTCCGACGGTAAAGTAAGAAAAGGTCTCATCGGCAAGATCGACCTGGAGGAATACGATTATTCAGTAGGTTCAACTTCACTGGTAAGAGCAACTGAAGGTACGGTTCTCGACAGAATCCCGCCTCGCCAGGCTGTAAGAAGAGATGCTGCAGTGGAACTTCCGCACGTTATGCTTCTTATCGATGATGTGCAAGATACAGTTATCGGACCTCTCAAGGGATGCAGCGAGGTTCTCTACGATTTCGACCTGATGGAAGGCGGCGGACATGCCAAGGCATGGCTGGTTCCTGCAGATCTTCAGGCCGGCGCATCAGCTGCACTCGAAAAGCTGGCTGATGAACAGCCGCTGCTCTTTGCAGTAGGTGACGGAAACCATTCACTGGCATCAGCAAAGGCTCTTTACGAAGAAGAAAAGGCAAAGTTCGGTCCGGGAAGCGAAAACACACTTCCTTCAAGATATGCACTGGTTGAAATCGTAAATCTTTACGATATAGCACTTGAATTTGAACCTATCCACAGAGTTCTCTTCGATGTTGATGCTCCTGCACTCATGGAAGCACTGAAGACCGAGTACCCCGGAACATACGAAGGCAAGGGCGAAGGCCACGTGATTCAGTATGCATATGACGGAGCTGAAGGCTTCATAACCATCCCTGATCCTAAGGCACAGCTCGAAGTAGGAACACTTCAGAGCTTCCTGGATAAATATATCAAAGCTAACGGTATCGGTATCGACTACGTTCACGGTGATGAAATCACAATAGAACTGGGCAAAAAGCCTGGATGCATGTCATTCCTTCTTCCTGCAATGGATAAGGGAGATCTGTTCAAGTCAGTAATCAATGACGGAGCACTTCCGAGAAAGACATTCTCAATGGGACATGCGGAAGACAAGAGATACTATATCGAAGCAAGAAAAATCAAATAGTTAACCAATGTAAGTTTATATTATTAAACAGGAGGATTTTATGGATCTTAAAACACCACTGTACGAAAAGCATCTCGAATACGGCGGAAAGATGGTACCGTTCGGCGGTTACATTCTGCCTGTACAGTACAAGGATTCAGGCGTTATCAAGGAACACATGGCAGTTAGAACCGCTGCCGGCATGTTTGATGTTTCCCACATGGGAGAAATCATCTGCGAAGGACCTGATGCACTGAAGAATCTTCAGATGATGCTGACAAACGATTTCACAAACATGGTAGATGAACAGGCCAGATATTCACCGATGTGCAATGAAAACGGCGGAACAGTAGATGACCTTATCGTTTACAAGATGAATGACAACAAGTATTTCCTGGTTGTTAACGCTGCAAACAAGGATAAGGACTACAAGTGGATGTGTGACCACCAGTTCGGAGATGTTACTTTCACAGACGTTTCCGATCAGTATGCACAGATTGCTGTTCAGGGTCCTAAGGCAAAAGATATTATCAGCAAGATCTGCAAGCCGGGAAGCATTCCTGAAAAGTACTATTACTCAAAGATGGGTGCCGAGGTTGCAGGAATTCCATGCATCTGCTCAACAACAGGCTATACAGGTGAAGACGGCGTAGAACTGTACTTCCCTGCAGCAAAGGCTCCTGAAATGTGGGATGCGATCTATCAGGCAGGTAAGGATGACGGTCTCATTCCTTGTGGACTTGGTGCTCGTGACACTCTGAGAATGGAAGCCGGAATGCCTCTTTACGGACATGAAATGAATGATGACATTTCACCTAGAGAAGCCGGTCTCATGTTTGCAATCAAGCTCAAGAAGGAAGAAGACTTCATCGGCAAGAAGCAGATGGTTGAAGCAGGAAAGCCTGCAGAAGTAAGAGTTGGTCTCAAGATTACAGGCAGAGGAATTGCCCGTGAACATCAGGACATATACGTTGGCGATGAGAAAATCGGTTACACTACTTCGGGAACCAAATGCCCGTTCTTCGATTATCCAATCGCAATGGCCAGAATTCCTAGAGAATACAAGGAACTGGGCACGAAGGTTGAAATCGATGTAAGAGGCAGAAGGGTAGAAGCAGAAGTAATCGAACTGCCTTTCTACAAGCGCTAAAAACTGTTATCAATTATTTTTATTATATAAGGAGAAATAAAATGGAACTTAAGAAAGACGCACTTTATGCAAAATCACATGAATGGGTAGTTATCGATGGAGATACTGCTACAATCGGAATTTCAGACTTTGCACAGTCAGAACTGGGAGATCTGGTATTTGTAAATCTGCCTGAACCCGGTGATGAAGTAGTTGCAGGAGAAAGCTTTGCTGACGTTGAATCAGTAAAGGCTGTATCAGACATCTTCTCACCTGTATCAGGAACAGTTGCAGAAATCAACGAAGAACTTCTGGACGCTCCTGAAATGATCAACGAAAACGCAAACGATGCATGGTTCATCAAGGTTGAAGGCGTTTCAGAAAAGATCGACGAACTGCTTTCACCTGAAGAATACGAAGCATTCTGTGCAGAAGAAGCATAAACATCAGTTGATAAGAAAGGTGGCGCTATATGGGCACTTTTGTTCCTAATACAAAAGAGCAGCAGCTGGAAATGCTTAAGGAGATAGGCTACAGCAGCCTAGATGATCTCTTCGTGCATATTCCTGACGCTGTTAAATTCCAGGGAGAGCTTAATCTTCCTGACGGATTGTCCGAAATGGAAGTAAGCAAGGCCATGACAAAAATTGCTGCGAAGAATGTTGTATTCGATTCAGTATTCCGCGGCGCAGGCGCTTACAGACACTACATTCCGGCAATTGTAAATCACGTAATTTCAAATGAAACTCTGCAGACGGCATATACACCTTATCAGGCTGAAATCAGCCAGGGCGTACTCCAGTCAATCTTCGAATATCAGACAATGATATGCGATCTGACTGGAATGGATGTTTCAAACGCATCCGTATATGACGGCGGAACAGCAGCAGGCGAAGCCGTTGCAGCATGCAGAGGACGCAAAAGCAACAAGGCTCTGGTTTCAGCAACAATTCAGCCTTCAGTTATGAAGGTTATCGAAACTTACTGTTTCGGTAATGAAATGCAGCTTGAAGTCATTCCTGAAAAGGACGGAATTACTGACATCGAAGCTCTTAAGGGCATGATGACAGACGATACTGCATGCGTTCTCATCCAGCATCCAAACTATTACGGAAATCTGGAACCAGCAGCAGAAATCGGTGAAATCGCTCATTCCGTTAAAAACTGCAGATATGTCATGTCAGTAAATCCTATTTCACTTGCTATCATGAAGACTCCTCGAGAATACGGTGCTGATTTTGCAATAGGCGAAGGACAGCCTCTGGGCATGCCTATCGCATTCGGTGGACCTTACCTTGGATTCATGGCCAGCATCGATTCCATGAAGAGAAATCTTCCTGGAAGAATCGTAGGACAGACTGTAGACCATAACGGCAAAACAGGCTATGTTCTTACGCTGCAGGCAAGAGAACAGCACATCAGACGTGAAAAGGCTTCAAGTAACATCTGTTCAAACCAGGCACTCTGTGCACTTACTGTTGGTGTATATCTGTCAGCCATGGGTAATGAAGGACTTAAGAATGTTGCTTCACAGTGCTACTCAAAGGCACACTACATGGCTCAAAAGTTCGCTGAAATCGGATTTGATGTTCCTAAGCAGGAATTCTTCCATGAATTCGTTACGGAGTCTGAGAAGTCATCTGAGGCCGTTCTGAAAGCTCTTGAAGAAAAGGGCATTCTCGGCGGTCTGGCACTTGACGATCACAGAATTCTCTGGTGCTGCACAGAAATGGTCAGCAAGGCAGAAATCGATGAAGCAATAGCTATCGTAAAGGAGGTGTAAGGAATGCTGGTATTTGAAAAATCAAGACCCGGAAGAGGCATAAGTGCACTTCCTAAATGCGATGTTGAACAGTATACACTTCCTGATGATGACATGAGAAT
>JAKSSG010000016.1 GCA_024403185.1 Clostridia bacterium | reverse complement strand
AAGGCTGACCTGAACGATGCTGAAAAGCTTCTGCCGGGTACAGAGTTCAGAATCTGGGAAGACAAGGATGGCGGACAGTCATGGACTGTAGTGACCGGAGAAGACGGTACAGTAGCATTTGATATCGAAAATCCGGGAACTTACAAGGTTCAGGAAACAGCACCTCCTCCGGGATACTATCTGGAAGACGATTCACCGATCTGGACATTTGTGGTTAGCAAGAGCAATCCTACAATTGAATACGATAAGGAAAAGGACAAGTTCATCAAGCATTACCAGCTTATCGGAAACAAGGATCTGAAGGTTAAGGCAAAAAACCCTGCTATCGGAGTTAGCGTAACAAAGGGTCTAAAGCACAATTCAGGCGATGAAGATGCTGAAGATTTCGTTCCAACAGAAGCTACATTCTATATTGCACTGTTCAGCGATGAAGAGCTGACAGACCGCGTTTCAAATGCTAAGGAGCTGTCATTCAAGGGCGAAGCATCATCAACAGTTTCATTTGATGCTGCTGACATGCTTGAAGGCAAGGCCCTCGTTGCAGGAGAAACATACTATGTAGGCGAAACCGATGCAGACGGAACTCTTCTGGACTACATCGAAGCAATGACCATAGACGGTGTGGATTACAAGGTTGAAATGAGTGCAAACGTAGGCGGAGAAGATTACGCAATTACGATTGGCATGAATGATGAAGGCCCTGTTGAGTTATTATTCGATAACATCGTTTACGATCCGCTTCCACCACCGCACAAGTACACAAGCTTCACAGTAACAAAGAAGGTTGTTGACAGCGACGGAGATGCAATGAAGTACAGTGGAACATTCTATGTAACTCTGTTCAACGATGCAGCAAAGACAGACATCTACAAGATTATTCCGGTTCGGCTTAAGAACCAGACTCAGGCAACTGTTGAACTGAACGTAGGCGAAGGCAAGGATATTGTTGCCGGAGACTACTGGCTGGCAGAAACAGATGCAAACGGAAAGGTTGTTGACAGCAAGTTCAAGTTTACTCCGTCATTCGATATGGATTCATTCACTATCACAGATGACGAGAGCATAAACGTAACTCTGACCAACAAGGCTAAGCCTGGAGACGGACCTAAGACAGGTGACCAGACCAATCTGCCACTGCCAATCATGCTCATGATTCTGGCAATGACAGGTGCAGGAGTTGCACTCTTTGCAGGTCGCAGAAGAAGACAGGACGACTAGTCAATAGAATAAGACAATCATTATGACGGTGATAAAGATGGTAAAGAAAAACGGCTGAGAAATCAGCCGTTTTTCATATGCAGATAATACAGTTAATAACAGGATTTATAATAATGTCTCCATGTCTATATGAGGAATGCCATCCTCCAGGTACCCTTCAGAGATAATCTTAAAGCCCAATGATTCATAGAATTTAATCAGATACTGCTGAGCAGAAAGCTTAACGTGGGTTTCTCCAAGGACATCCCTTATATAATGTAGACTTTCTTCCATGAGCTGCCTTGCCACGCCTTCTCCTCGTTGAGTTTCCCGCGTGAGAACTCTTCCTATTGCCACAGTGTCAAAGGTCTGCCCTGCAGGAAGTATTCGAATATATCCAACAAGGTCTGATTCATTGCCACCTGAAGTACTATCGTTAAATGCCAATGCGTGCCAGCAGTCGTAATCGCGACCGTCAAGATCCGGGTACAGGCAGGTCTGTTCCAGCACGAATACATCCTGTCTCAGGCGCATGGATTCATAAAGCTCCCGGCCCGTAAGTTCATCAAATGTTTTAATCTTTACTGTACATCCCATAATAATTTCCTCCGTTAATCAGCATTATACAACAAAAAGCCGACAGCACCAACGTCCCTTTTATCACATTTTGCTTTAGCACGGTAGCAAGATAGTTAATTTTTGACTTCATGAAAATGGTTACAAAAATGGCGTTTTAACACAATTTTGCCGACTTGCCTTCATATTGGCTTTGCATACAAAATACTATCTCAATTCGATTGACACGCCTATTTCCATTTAATATTATTGGCGTGTGGAATTAAATCAAAAATTTAACAATCTCCGCACGCCGCGGAGATTGCTTTTTTATCACACTATATAAATTTTTATTGCTTTTGTATAAAACAAGGAAGGAGACGTGCATAAGCATGGCAAAAAAGGCAAATGGCACAGGAGACTGCATTAAGCCAAATGACCCTCGCTTCAAGGAACTGAAGGCGTACATTGATTCGGTTCGCGGACAGCAGGGCATTAACATCATGGTGCTTCAGGAAGCACAGAGGATCTTCGGTTATGTTCCTCTTGAAGTTCAGAAGTGGATCTCACTGGAACTGGATGATGTATCAGTAGGGGAACTGTATGGAATCAGCACATTTTACAGTCAGTTCAATCTCACAAAGCAGGGCAAGCACAAGATCTCAGTTTGTCTGGGAACCGCCTGCTACGTTAAGGGGGCACAGGCAATCGTCGAGGCACTTCAGCAGCAGCTGGATGTGGAAGTAGGCGGAATTTCAGAGGATGGAATGTTCACTCTGGAGGCAACAAGATGTCTGGGATGCTGCTCACTTGCACCTGTAATGATGATTGACGATGACGTATATGCTAAGCTGTACGACACAAAGCAGATCCCGGAAATACTCGACAAGTACTATCTCGAGTCAGAGCTTGATGAAGAGATGGATGAAGCAATCGAAAGTGAGGTGGATGCATAATGGCAGCAAAAACAACACTTGAGACTTTACAGAATATTAAACAGGAAGTACTGGCGCAGCAGGAAGCAGCTGACAGTATCAGAATTCTGGTAGGCATGGGAACATGCGGCATCTCGGCAGGAGCCATCGATGTTTTTGAGGCAATGAAGGCAGAACTGGCCGAGAAGAAGGACATAGAAAATGTGCAGATCATCCCTTGCGGATGTGCCGGCATGTGCACCTACGAACCGATCGTTGAAGTTGTTGTTCCGGGAAAGAAGCGCGTAACCTACGTTCACGTTACTCCTGCAATGGCCGAGGAGATCATGTACAAGCACATCTTAGGCGGAGACCCGGTTGTTAAATACACAATAGATGGCGAATTCAAGACTCTTTCAGAGCAGAACTTCTACAAGAAGCAGAAGAGAGTCGTTCTGAAGAACTGCGGCGAGATCAACCCTGAAGACATCAGGGAATATATCTCAAAAGACGGATACCAGGCTCTTGCAAAGGCAGTCCTGGAGATGACGCCGGAAGATGTTATTGAAACGATGAAGGCATCAGGGCTTCGCGGCCGTGGCGGCGGCGGATTCCCGACAGGAATGAAGTGGAGCTTCGCAGCACCTAACAAGGCGGATCAGAAGTATATTATCTGCAATGCTGACGAAGGTGACCCGGGCGCATTCATGGACAGATCCGTTCTGGAAGGCGACCCTCACGCAGTACTGGAAGCAATGGCTATCGGCGGCTATGCTATCGGGGCAAGCAAGGGATTTATCTATGTACGTGCTGAATATCCTGTCGCTGTTCAGAGACTGATGACAGCTATTCACCAGGCAAGAGAAATGGGACTTCTGGGACAGAACATTCTCGGATCGAAGTTCTCATTCGATATTGATATCAGACTGGGCGCAGGCGCTTTCGTATGCGGAGAAGAAACAGCTCTTATCGCATCGATCGAAGGCAAGCGCGGCATGTCAAGAAACAAGCCTCCGTTCCCTGCCAAAGAGGGACTCTGGGGCAAACCGACATGCATCAACAATGTAGAAACACTGGCAAACATTCCGCAGATCATCCTCAACGGAGCTGACTGGTTCAGAGGCTTCGGTACAGAAAAGTCACCAGGAACCAAGGTGTTCGCACTTGGAGGAAAGATCAACCAGACAGGTCTGGTTGAGGTTCCGATGGGTGTAACTCTTCGCGAGGTAATCTACGATATCGGCGAAGGCATTCCTGACGGCAAGGCATTCAAGGCTGTTCAGACAGGTGGACCATCAGGCGGATGTATCACCACAGAAAATCTGGACATTCCAATCGACTTTGATAACCTGGTTGCAATCGGATCAATGATGGGCTCGGGCGGAATGATCGTAATGGATGAAGACAACTGCATGGTAGACATCGCAAGATTCTTCCTCGACTTCACAGTTGACGAGTCCTGCGGCAAGTGCGTTCCGTGCCGTGAAGGAACCAAGAGACTTCATGAAAATCTGATCAAGATAACTGATGGAAACGGAACTCCTGAAGACCTTGATAAGCTTGAAGAACTGGCTGACAATATCAAGGCAACATCACTGTGCGGTCTGGGACAGACGGCTCCAAACCCTGTACTGTCAACACTTAAGCACTTCCGTGATGAATATGAAGCACACGTTAATGACAAGAAGTGTCCTGCACTGGTCTGCAAGCCACTGCTCACATTTGAAATCAAGGACGACTGCCGTGGATGTACATTGTGCTCACGTATGTGTCCTGTCAGAGCAATTGAAGGCGAAACCAAGAAGGTTCACGTTATTAACCAGGATAAGTGTACCAAGTGCGGCACATGTCTCACAGTATGCAAGTTCGGTTCAATAATCAAATACTAGAGAAAGGAGTGTACAGAAATGGCTAATAATAAAGTAAACGTTACCATTAATGGTGTAGAAGTACAGGTGCCTGAAGATTACACAGTACTTCTGGCAGCAAGAGAAGCCGGAATCGACATTCCTACTCTCTGCTATCTGAAAGATATAAATGAAGTTGCCGCCTGCAGACTTTGCGTTTGCGAAGCTGAGGTTAATGGCCGTCCTATGAGAAATCTGCCAACAGCATGCGTGCTGAAGGTTGAAGACGGCATGGTGGTAAGAACAGATACAGACAGAGTCCGCAAGGCGGTAAAGATGAACCTGGAACTGATTCTGGCAAACCACAACAGAGAGTGTCTCACATGCACCAGAAACCAGACCTGCGAACTGCAGAAGCTGTGTTATGAAATGGGCATTGACATGGAGAGATTTGATGGTGAGAAGAGAACGGTATGCATTGACGACCTCTCACCTTCGATTATCAGAGATTCATCAAAGTGCGTTCTCTGCGGACGCTGCGTAAGCGCATGCGCCAAGATTCAGAATATCAGCGTTCTGGAATTTGTTAACCGTGGTGTTAATACCAAGGTTGCTCCCGGATTCGGATATTCAATCAAGGATACAGACTGCATCTACTGCGGACAGTGCATCAATGTATGTCCTGTAGCTGCTATAAAGGAAAAGGAACACATCAAGGATGTATGGGCAGCAATTGAAGATCCTGAAAAGCATGTTGTTGTTCAGACTGCACCTGCAGTAAGAGCTGCACTGGGTGAAGAATTCGGAGTTGAGATGGGACAGGCTGTAACAGGCAAGATGGTTTCCGCTCTCAGGAGACTGGGATTTGACAAGGTATTTGACACAAACTTCTCAGCCGACCTTACTATCATGGAAGAAGGTTATGAATTCATCAACAGAGTGAAGAACGGCGGAACGCTTCCGCTGATCACATCATGTTCACCTGGATGGATCAAATACTGTGAAGTATTCTGGCCGGAATTCATCGACAACCTTTCAACATGCAAATCACCGCAGCAGATGTTCGGTGCAATTACCAAGTCATACTATGCCAAGAAGGCAAATATCAGGCCTGAGGATATAGTCTGCGTTTCCGTAATGCCATGCACTGCCAAGAAGGCTGAATGTGCAAGACCTGAAATGCAGGTTGACGGACACAGAGACGTTGACTACGTTCTGACGACAAGAGAACTTGCCAAGATGATTAATGAAGCCCGTATCATTTTCGATAAGCTTCCTGAAGCAGAACCTGACTCGATCCTTGGCGAGTACACAGGTGCAGGCGTTATCTTCGGCGCAACAGGCGGCGTAATGGAAGCTGCACTGAGAACGGTTGCAGACGTTCTTACAGGCGAAGACCTTAAGGATATCGATTATGAAGTCGTTCGCGGAATCGAAGAATTCAAGCAGGCTTCAGTAACACTTCCTATCGGAGACAAGCAGGTTGAAGTCAAGGTTGGTGTAGTAAGTAGCATCAGCGCAGCGGAAAAGGTTCTCACAGCCGTTAAGGACGGTGAACTGGATCTTCACTTCCTGGAAGTAATGGCATGCCCTGGCGGATGCGTACACGGTGGAGGACAGCCTCACGTTTCGGCAAAGGACAGAATCGACAAGGAGGTTCGTGCAGAAAGAGCCAAGGCTCTCTATTCGGAAGACAAGAGACTGCCTAAGAGAAAGTCACATGAGAATGAAGAAGTAAAGGCTCTCTACGACGAGTTCCTAAAGGATCCGAACGGACCGATCGCACACAAGCTTCTCCATACACACTATGCGGAAAAATTCATCTACATGCCTGACGTGGATGAAAGAGTATAAAATAATACAAAAGCAATAGAGCAAAAGTGAAAAAATGACGATTTTTCGTCATTTTTTCGCTTTTTTTGCATTTTGTACGAAAAGTGTCCGTAACATGTACGGAAAGTGTACGATAAGGGATGCTATTATATGACCATACAGAAAACACCTCCGTTTAAATTGTAACATTAAAAAAGCAGACATACTTTTTTTAGTATGTCTACTTTTAGTTTACAAGTTCAGCAGCACCTCGTTTTTTTAATTACTTACTGCATCATTGAAAGCAGTGTGCCAATCAGCTGTGCGCCGTTAACGCCTGCATCATTCTGCTGTGCATGTCCGCTTCCTGCTGAAGCAGCACTTCCCAGGATTCCGATAAGGTCGCCCATATCGAAACCGTCGCTGAGGTCAACGCCTGCAGCCTGCTGGCTGTTTGCTGAATTAGCTGTAGCTGACAGTCCGCTGAGAACGAAAGGAGCGATTGTTCCGAGTACATCGACAACGCTCTTTGTATCAACGCCTGCTTCGCTTGCCACTTCGTTGAGGACCTTATCCTGCTTGTTGCCGAAGATATGTCCCAGGATTGCCATACCGTCTTTTTCGTCAGCTTCCTTAAGCTGCTGGTCAACAGGCTTTTCGTTCTTGTGCTGGCCCAGAGCCTCAAGCAGTGACGATGCGCCGCTTTCTGATTTGGCGTTACTTGTCAGATACTTGAGAAGAAGCGGCAGAGCAATACCGATGATCGCCGCCAGTGTTTTCTCAGAAAGTCCTGTTTTTTCTGAAAGAGCGTGAAGAGCAGGTTTGCTTGTTAAAGCTGAAGTAAGAATGTTAAGTAGATTCATATTTTCCTCCTTAAATAAATATATTTCCTTCAGCGAGTATTACTGCTGAGCCGCCGACCTGAATCTTCTGCCCATCCGTGCGGGATCTGATGGCTGACGGGCGACCCATAGCCTCGCCTTGAATGAAGCAGCAGTCAGCACGGCTGCCGCAAACACCACTTGTCATGTCACAGATGTGAACCGGTACTACCAGTTCGTTTCTCATCAGATAGTATGTGAGAGCGCCGTTTGAGGTTCCCGTAGCAGCCTCTTCGTCTATGTCATAGAGAGGAGCGAAGTTTCTGCAGAAAGCCGTTACGTTCGGATCGGAGTCAGATGATCCGGAGATGCTTCTGCCGTCTTCCTTTACGGGACGGAACTGTCCTCCGTCGAGAGTGAAAGCGTGAACGCCTACGACCTCGTATTTTTTTGACAGCTCGGTAAGTGCGGGGAAGTCTGGTGAAATTGCCGCAAGCTGTGCGCGGTCTGCAACAGGCATCATGATGTCAGGAAGACCGGTCGAAATCATTTCAGGCTTCAGCCCGCTTCCGTCGCCGCCGTTTGCAGAGCACTGGCGTTCCAGTTCAGGAATGTTTTCGTCATATGAAAGTCCCATGATTTCATAGAGTTCTCTCATTGCCTTTTCTTCCTTTATATCCCCTATGTATTCAGGAACAGCCATGTCCATCAGGATGGAGTCCTGAGCAATTTCGATATTGAGATCGCCTGCCAGAGTTTTGTTGAGCACCGTCGTTCCTGCTTTTGCAAGTCCCGCTTCCCGCAGGCAGTGGAAGCTGGCGATGGTTGCGTGACCGCAGAGATCGACCTCATCAGCCGGAGTGAAGTAACGTACGTTAAATGTTCCCTCGTCAAGCTGTCTGATGAAAGCGGTCTCGGAATATCTCAGCTCGGCCGCAGTCTTTCTCATTGTCTCCGCGTCCGGGAAATCCTGGCCCTGGTCAAGGATAACGACCCCTGCCGGATTGCCCCCAAACACCTCATTTGTAAATGCATCTGCAATATATAATTTCATAAAAATTACCTCCGCGTTTTCGTGGTATAATTATATCATAGGAGAAAGAAATGAAAAAGAAATATGACGTTAGAGGCATGGGCTGTGCAGCCTGCTCTGCAAGAGTCGAAAAGTGCGTAGGCGCCCTGAACGGCGTTCAGACAGTTGAAGTAAATCTTCTGGCCAACTCAATGGTTGTTAACTTTGACGAGGGAACATGTTCCAGCCAGGACATCATGGATACTGTAGCCGACGCAGGATACGAAGCATCGGAAGCAGACGAGGAAGCCCACCGGCCCGGCGCCGGGGAAATTACAAAAGAGAGAACAGGGGAAATGCGAAAGAGGCTGATAGTGAGCCTTGTATTTTGCGTGCCCCTTTTTATTGTTGCAATGTGCCAGATGGCAGGGATCCTTAATCTGAGCGATCCGGTTCTTCTGGGAATTGAAGCGGGGCTTACGGCTCCCATCGTTGCAGTAAACTATAAATACTATACGGTCGGCTTCGGAATGCTGGTCAGAAGAAGTCCCAACATGGACAGCCTGATTGCAGTGGGAAGCGCGGCTGCGGTTATTATGCTGTATTTCGAATCGGCAGGCATGATTCTGACCCTGGTTACAATGGGTAAATTCCTGGAGGCAATTGCAAAGGGCAGAACCACAGGTGCCATTGAGAAGCTGCTTGAGCTGTCACCGACAGAGGCCACGGTAATGCGCGCCGGCGAGGAACTGCAGATTCGGGTTGAAGAACTTCAGATCGGAGACAGGGTAATAGTTAAGCCTGGAGAGCGAATTCCCGTGGATGGAATAATCACCGGGGGCAGCACTACTCTTGACGAAAGCGCTCTGACAGGAGAGAGTCTCCCTGTCGAAAAGGGCCCGGGAGAGGAAGTATGCTCGGCCACATCAAACCTGACCGGCCGAATCGAATTCGAAGCGACGAGAGTTGGAGAGGATACGACTCTTTCACAGATAATCAGACTGGTTGATGAAGCGGGAGCATCCAAGGCGCCGATTGCCAGAATGGCAGATAAAATTGCAGCTGTATTTGTTCCTGTTGTCATGGCCATTGCCATTCTTGTTGCAGTCGTATGGCTCATTGCTGGTTTTGCACCTGTCCGCGCCATCATGGTTGGTGTATCGGTCCTGGTTATTTCCTGTCCGTGTGCACTGGGGCTGGCAACACCGGTGGCAATAATGGTTGGGACAGGCCTCGGCGCAGAGCACGGCATTCTGGTCAAGTCGGCCGAATCGCTGGAACGCGCCAGCGGAATAGAAACGGTGGTGCTGGACAAGACCGGAACCATAACGCGGGGCAAACCGCTCGTTACCGATGTTCTCGGCATTGATCTGCTTCTGGCGGCAGCAATAGAGAAGAATTCCGGCCACCCTCTCGCAAAGGCAATAGTCGCGGAGGCGCTGGAAATGCTGGAAAGTGAGCGCTCGGATGAACGCGATGAGATTCCGGAGGTTTCCGATTTCGAGGAGTATCCGGGAAGAGGGGTTCGCGCAAAAGTGGAAGACGAAGAATTCTTTGCCGGAAACCATGCCATGATGGAAGAGCATGGTTTCGGTGCGGATTTTGAAACTGGAAGCAGCATGGCGTCTGCAGGCAAAACCGTAGTGTATTTCATCAGGGATGGAGAATACGCCGGACTTGTAGCTCTGAGAGACGGACCAAAAGCGACGAGCCTTGAAGCGGTCAGAGAGCTTGAAGGCATGGGCATTGATGTGGTAATGCTGACAGGAGATAACGCTGAAACGGCAAATGCGATAAAGGAGAAGGTGGGAATAGACAAGGTGTATGCCCAGGTTCTTCCGGCGGACAAGGACAAGGTAATAAGCGAACTGCAGAATGACGGTGACAAGGTCGTTGCCATGGTAGGCGACGGAATCAACGATGCGCCGGCAATAAGCAGGGCGGATATCGGAATCGCCATAGGCTCGGGCTCGGACATTGCACTTGATTCGGCGGACATAGTACTGGTCAGGGATGATCTGTGCGACGTGGGCAAAACAATCAGACTCAGCGACCGCGTTATGAGAACAATTAAGCAGAACCTGTTCTGGGCACTCTGCTATAATGTCATCTGCATTCCGATTGCGGCGGGCGTGCTCTACCCGTTCACCGGATGGCTCATGAGCCCAGAACTGGGAGCGGCATGCATGAGCCTTTCGTCAGTATGCGTCGTATGCAATGCATTAAGGTTGAAGCTGCAGAAATTGTAAGGTATAATGAAGGCATGAAGAGAGTAATAGATTTTTTGATGGCAGGCGCAGGCCTGGGCATGATGCTTCTGGCATCGGCAATAAAGATGCAGAAATTCGGCGGAGACCAGTTTAATCTGAGCTCCGGAGAGACAACAATAATGTTAGTTGCCGGCGTTCTCATGTTTATTCTGGCGACAGCATCCCTCAAGGGAAATCGCAGATAACTGTATCATTTTTGAGACGCGTATCACGTGCGAAACACAAAAAGGAGCTGCAAAAGCAGTCACAGACTGCCTTTGCAGTATTTTTTTGAAATTTTTTTGCCTCTGAATTGTCAGAAAAAACACTTAAAAATAGCGGTTTTAGAGCATACTAGTAATTCTCTTTAGTTCATTGTTGAGATATAATATCAAAAGTGGCATAGAATTTGAATAATACTATGTACAAGAAGTTATACCGATGCTGCCGCTTTCTGGGCAGCAAACCAAGTATTACTATAATTTAAGGGAGGTCATAAAATGACTGAAAGAAACATGGCGAAGGCTTTAGAAGAAGCTAAGAGAGTTGTTGGCTTAATCGAAGCAGAAACACTGACAGAAGCTGAAAAGAAGGCTGTAATCGAAGATTCAATCAAGAACTTTAACGAAAACGTTAACCCTGGTTGGCTCGAATACAGAAAGTCAGTATCAACTGACAGCGCATTCGTAGAATGGGAAGATGAAGGCGACGTATTCAGAGATGTATACGGAACTGAATTTATCGACTGCCTCGGCGGATTCGGTATCTACGCTTGCGGACACGGAAATCCTGAAATCAAGAAGACAGTAAGAGCTCAGCTCGACAGATACTGCCTGCACTCACAGGAACTGGTAGACCCGCTCAGAGGTTACCTTGCTAACATCCTGGGAATGATCACTCCTGGCGACCTGCAGTATTCATTCTTCTGCAACGGCGGTGCTGAAGCAGTAGAAATGGCACTGAAGCTTGCTAGACTGGCAACAGGCGGAAGATGGTACATCTCAACAACTGGCGCATTCCACGGCAAATCAATGGGCGCTATCTCAATGGGTGGTAAGGCTGCTTACAGAGAAGACTACGTTCCAATGATTCAGCAGGTTCAGCACGTTAAGTACGGTGACGCTGATGCTGCTAGAGTAGCTGTAGAAAACCTGGAAATCGTAGGCGAAAAGGTTGCTGCTATCATCGTAGAACCAATCCAGGGCGAAGCTGGCGTTATGATTCCACCTGAAGGATACCTCAAGGCTCTGAGACAGATCTGTGACGATCACGGCATCGCACTGATCTTCGACGAAATCCAGACTGGACTTTGCAGAACAGGTACTCTGTGGAGATGTGACTATGAAGATGTTACTCCGGACATCATGACATTCGGTAAGGCTTCATCCGGTGGTCTGGTACCTATCACTGGTATCATTGCCAGACCTTGGACTTATGAAAAGTCAGGTTGCGGCACTGGCGCAGAAGGCAAGATGTTTGATAACCCATGGATCCTCGGATCACCAACATTCGGTGGTAACCCACTCGCTTGCTCAGCATTCATCGCAACAATCAAGTACATGCTCGAAAATGACATGCCTAAGATGTCAAAGGAAAAGGGCGACTACTACCTGGCTGGCCTGAAGAAGCTGCAGGAAAAGTATCCTACAGTTCTGACTACATTCAGAGGTTCCGGTATGCTGATCTGCATGGAATTCCCAGAAGCAGAAGTTGGCTACAACGTAACTAAGGAACTGTTCGCACAGAACATAATGACTGCAGGTACTCTGGTTAACGCTAAGACAGTAAGAATCGAGCCACCTATCACTCAGGCTTACGAAACAATCGATAAGGTTCTGGCTGCTCTGGACGTTGCTATGGCTAAGACTAAGGAAGCATTCAACCTGTAAGAACATATTTAGAAATTCAGAATATCGGTGTAATATTCATCTAAATACCGGAAGACCCCGACTCATGTGAGCCGGGGTTTTCTTTATGGACGGCGGAACACGATCCGGAGCGTTTTTTCTTGTATACTGTATTAATTTTAGATATAATTAACACGAATGGGGGATAAGACATTCAGGAGAATCGCAAATGGAAATAAAGAACAGGAGATCCTTATGGATATGGCTTGCTGCCGGATTTGCAGCATATCTGTTTTGTAATGGTGTATGGGGCATTCCTGTAACTGCATGGATTTTTCCTGTTTGCTTTTTATTTGTTTCAAGAGGCTTCGGACCGGTTAAGGGCCTGCTTCTCGTCGCCCTTGCCGTATTTGCGGGCGCATTCATCCACTGGCCGGGATTCTTCGCAATGGATAATCCAATTGAACAGGTCTTTGCCGCTGTAATGAGCCTGGAATTACTCGCACCTTACATAGTTGACAGGATTTTCTTCCCGATGTTCGTTCGGGATGGTTCTGCCATGCGAAGGTTTGCGGGTACTTTTATTTTCCCTATGGCTTATGCAACCATGGAAGCCCTGCTTGACATATTCAGACTTGGGAACACCTCGTACTTTTCACTTACGCAGATTGATTTTCTTCCATTCATCCAGATAGCATCCGTTTTCGGACAGACCGGCATGGCATTTCTGCTGGCATGGTTTGCATCCATGGCTTATTTCGTAATAGATTCCCTCAGCAGGAAAACCGAAAAAGGCGAAAGCATCAGGAAGCCTGTCTGCATTTTTGCGGCAGTCTTCGTTCTTGTCTTTGCATTTGGAGGAATAAGACTTGCAACATGTCAGCCTGAAGGACCGACGGCTAAGATTGCGCTGGCCCACGGACCGCACACGGAGAACCATGGCGGTGAATGGGATGACGTGGATTACGATACCAATGTTGAGCACGCCGGCAAGGCCATAGACAAGGCGGCAGCCGGTAAGGCCGAGATGGTCGTTTTCAATGAAGAGGCCCTGGACATAGACTATGACAAGATGCCTGAAATGACGAAATTCCTTCAGGCAAAAGCAGCCGAGACCGGCATGTACATTGTCATGGGATTTGACATTGAAGACCCTGCGGAAAAGAAGCTATCCAGGAATTCAATAATATGCTTCAGTCCTGAAGGCGAAGTCCTCTACGATTATGCGAAGTCAAAGCTGATTCCTTTGATGGAAGTTGGAACCTATGAACCGGGAGACGGCAGGGTGAATCAGATTGAAATGGATATGGGCGGAGCAAAGCCAAAGGTTTCATCTGTGATATGCTATGAAGGTTCATTTACAGACTACATGAATAGACTTGATTCGGATGTGGATATTCATCTGAATCCATGCTGGGAGTGGAAGGGCATTGGAATGGCCCAGTCAGGACCGGTACTAATAAGAGCGGTTGAACGCGGGTATACCGTTCTCAAACCAACCTATGAGGCGAGAGATATGGTCAGGGACTGCTGCGGCAGGATGATCGCTGAGGACAACCCGGATATTGACGGCTACGACAGTGTGCTGTTTGCGAATGTACCGACAGAGGGATGCAAAACCATCTACAACTCGATAGGTTTCATTGTGGACTGGATGTATGCGGCGGGCCTGATAGTGTTTGCCGTACTGGCTCTGACCAGAAGAAAAAGAATATGAAAATGTAAAAAAACAGGACTTCTTAAAGAAGTCCTGTGCTGAAATATCTTTCCATTCTATCGGGAAGAACTGTGGCGATGACTTTGTCTTCGCCAAATTTTTTTGCCGCTTTCATGCAGGCCCAGATGTTGGCTCCGGAGGAAGTTCCGCACATGAGGCCCTGCTCTCTGGCCAGCTTTCTTGTCGTCCTGATGGCGTCATCATCTGTTACGGTGATGACCTTGTCTATTATGCTTGTGTCAAGAACCGATGGAACGAAGCCGTCGCCGATTCCCTGGATCTGGTGGAGCCCCGGCTCATCACCGAGAAGAGCGGAAACGTTTCTCGGCTCTACAGCCACACAGATCAGGTCAGGATTCTTCTCCTTCAGGAACTGGGTTGTTCCCTGGAGTGTTCCACCGCTTCCGAGGCCTGACACGAATACGTCAACCTTGCCTCCCATCTGTTCCCAGATTTCCGGGCCGGTGGTCTTGTAGTGGATCTCGGGGTTTGCAGGATTTTCGAACTGCTGTGGTACAAAATACCTGTCTGACTTTGACGCTATTCTGTTCGCCTCTTCAACGGCACCCTCGAGGGAGTGTCTTGCAGAAGTGAGAACCAGGTTTGCACCCAGGGCCTTGATTACCGCACGTCTTTCGGAACTCATGTTTTCGGGCATTACGATTGTAACGTCATATCCCTTGCGTACTCCGCAGAATGCCAGGCCGATGCCCGTGTTTCCGGAAGTAGGTTCTACTATATGCATTCCGGGTTTAAGTCTTCCGTCCGCCTCTGCGGCTTCGATCATGTTGAGAGCAACACGGTCCTTGATGCTTCCGCCCGGGTTGAGAAATTCTGCCTTTGCATATATCTTGAGACCTGTTGTAGGCTCAAGGTTGATTATCGGCGTATTGCCAATCAGGTCCAGTACACTGTTTGTTATCATATTATATATATCTCCTTAGTACTTAAATGCAGTATTTACTTTACCTTTTTGGTCTAATTTTGTCAAGAAAAAGCTGGCAAAGTGACGTTGGTGCTGCTGGCTTTTTGTGGTAGAATAGGTGCATGAGCTACAGAGTAAAACTGAATATCTTCGAAGGCCCTTTTGACCTGCTGGTGTATCTCATCGAGCATGCACGCATGAGCATCTATGACATAAAGGTTTCGGAGATAACAACTCAATACATGGCGTATGTTTCTCAGATGCAGGAGGAGGATGTAAACCTTGCATCTGAATTTATGGTGCTGGCGGCCGAGCTGCTTGAAATCAAGTCCAAGATGCTGCTGCCTAGGGTTAATACCGAAGAAGAGGGAGAAACCGTCTACGAGGATCCGAGAACGGAACTGGTATTAAAACTCAAGGAGTACAAGAAGTACAAGGCAATAGCGGAGATGCTTGAGGAAAGGCGCGAGATAGCGGCGGCAACTCTGGAGAAGCCGCAGGAGGATCTGGCCGAGTACACAAATGAACCTGACGAGTATCTCATACTCGACTCGGAACAGTTCAAGAGAGCCTTTGAAACTTTCCTTCAGAGAAAGAAGAAGCTGGATGAAATCAGGGCCCACCACAGGAGAACAGAGAAGCAGCGCATGACAACGGAAATAAGGATGTCCAGCATAAGGGACTTCTTCAGCAAACTGCCGGAGGGCGAGAGAGCTGACTTTATGGAACTGGTTGAGAAGAAGGGCGACAAGTATGACATTTCCGTAACCTTCGCATCAGTTCTTCAGATGATGAAGGACAGGAAGCTGGATGCGGAACAGAGAAAGCTTTTCGGGGATATAGAGGTTTATGCGACAGAGTACCTCATGAATGAGGAAAAAGAGGAAGAATTAAATGGTGAACAAAACAATTAAATCGGCAATTGAATCGATGATGTTCGTATGGGGCGAACCGCTGAGCATTAAGGACATTGCAGACATATTCAATGTTGACAAGAAAGACATATATGAATGCTGCAAACAGCTGCAGGAAGAGTATGAACAGGAAGGGCGCGGCATAGTAATCAGGGAAGTCAACAAGAGCTTCCAGTTTGTTACCCGCAAAGAGAACCTGGATTACATTGAGAGGCTGTGCACACCGGTAAGACGCAGAAGACTGTCCCAGTCGGCTCTTGAAACACTGGCAATTGTGGCATACAAGCAGCCGGTGACAAAGGGCGAAATCGAGGCCATCAGAGGTATCAGATGCGACCGGGTGATGGAGGGCCTCATGGCCAAGAACCTGGTTGCCCAGATAGGAAGAGCCGAAACGGTGGGCAGACCTATGCTCTACGGCACGACAGATGAGTTCCTCAAGCAGTTCGAATTTGAATCGTTGAAGGATCTCCCGCCTATTGAAGATATTGAAGGTGCCATATTTGAAGATGAAGAGCCGCCTGTATTTGAAGGCGTTGCAGGGCAGATTTCCCTGGACGAGCTGAGCGGCGAAAACGAAAATGACACAGACAAAGCTGAGGACTAATCCTCAGCTTTTCTTTGTTTTATTTAAGGCCTGCAATTCTGAGCTTTTCGGACCGCGGCAGCTGCTTGATGGCGTACTCCCGGCTCATGGCTTCTTCCTTAGTATCAAAGTATTCCACATGAACCAGTTCGACAGGCCTGCGTGCCTTTGTGTATTTGGCGCCCTTGCCGGCGTTGTGCGCGGCAAGACGTTTTGTAATATCGTTGGTCCAACCCGTGTAAAGGGTTCCGTCGCTGCACCTCAGAATATAGGTACAGTTCGTCCTGTCAGTTTCGTGCATCGCGCTTGGCCTTCAGTTTCTTCTTTTCCATGTACAGCGCCTCATCTGCCTTTTCATAAAACTGCGTGGATGTATCTCCCGGGTTGTAACGGGCATAGCCGATGGCCAGGGAAACCAGATAAGGCGAATAAGGGCTGTTGCATTCCCTGTTAACCGCAGTTGTTATTCTCTCCTTCAGGGCTGTGACGCTGGATTCCGTTTCGGAGAACATGAGCGCGGTAAATTCGTCGCCTCCGAATCGGGCGATGAAATAGTCGGTTCCTCCGACGGCCTTCTTGAGCGCTGTTCCGATTGAAGCCAGAACCTTGTCCCCTTCCGTGTGACCGTATCTGTCATTAATCTGCTTGAAGTTATTTGCATCCATCATGAGCATGTAAAGCGTCCTGCCGCTCTGGCGGGCGTGGGCCATGTGTGAGGCGAGCTCTCTGTCAAGTCTGTTTCTGTTGTTCAGCCCCGATATTGCCGCACATAATAAATTAATAGGTACGTAATCCATGCCTGTATTATAGCACAATTGCACGTGAAAAAATGCATCATTTGTTTGTTGCGTCTAATTGTAAATATTCTGAAAACAGAGTATAATTATTCATGGCTTTATGGGTCAAAATGTAATTATCATCTATTAGTTATTTTTGAAAGGAGGTTAATATGTCTTTAAATGAACAGGCGGAAATAATCGCAAAAGAAGTAGAGACATTTAACGCCAGGAGGTCACTGATAGGTGCTGCAGTTATCATCGCGGCAGCTTTCGTGCTGAACCTCTTCCTGCCGGAAGACCCGGCAAACTTCGGAGTGCTCTGTACCATTCCGGCCCTTCTGATGATTGTATACATCTTCGTAACGAAGAGAATCATCGAAGCGCTGACAATCGGTGCTGTAGTGGGCTTCATCATGGTAAGCGCTCCCGGGGACAACGTAATGTGGACATTCGCAGATTCACTGCTGGCCACAATGATGTCCGAAGATATCGCATGGCTGATTATCGTATGCGGCCTCATGGGCGGTATCATTTCACTGATTGAAAGATCAGGCGGCGCATATGCATTTGGCGTATGGGCTTCACAGAGAGCAAAGACAGAAAAGATGGCTCTCATCTGGGCATGGATTCTCGGTATAATCATCTTCATCGATGACTATCTCAACTCCATGACTGTAGGTTCCTGCATGGCACCTCTGACTGACAAGTACAAAACTCCAAGAGAAATGCTGGCATATGTTTGCGACTCCACAGCTGCTCCTATATGCGTACTGATTCCTATCACAACATGGGCAGTATTCTGCGGCAAGATTCTCATCAAGAACGGATGGCAGGAAGGCGATGCCGGAGTTATTGAAATGTTCATCAAGACAATTCCGTATAACTTCTATGCATGGATTGCTGCAATCATCGTTCCACTGGTAATCCTTGGAGTGGTTCCTAAGATCTTCGGCATGAAGAAGGCATACCAGAGAGTTGCCGACGGCGGTCCTCTGGCTCCTCCGGGATCAGAAAGAATTACAATTCTGGCATCCGACAAGGGCGAAGACAACAACATGCCTGAGAACCCGAGAATGATTAATTTCTTCATTCCGCTTCTGGTTCTGGTTGGAGCAACGCTCCTCTTTGACAAGGAAATGGAAATGGGCGTTCTCTCAGCTCTGCTGGTAATGTTCGCAATGTACATGATTCAGGACATCATGTCCGCAGCAGAATTCTGGGATGTTATCATCAAGGGTATCCAGAACATGATTCTGCCACTGATGCTGATGGTAATGGCATTCGTATTCGCAGACATGAACGAACAGATCGGATTCACTTACTGGTGTATCAGTTCGGCTGCTAAGGTTATGACCCCTGCAACAGCACCGATGATTATCTTCCTGGTACTTGCATGTACTGAATTTATCACCGGTACTAACTGGGGAATGTACATCATCGCACTGCCGATCATCATTCCACTGGCACTGAGCATTGGCGTAAGCATGCCTCTGGTAGTAGGTGCATGTATCTCAGCCGGCGTATTCGGTTCGCACATCTGCTTCTACTCAGATGCTACAGTTCTCACATCTGCAGCCTGCGGATGCGACAACTTCAGACACGCATTCACTCAGATGCCTTATGGTATCATTTCAGCAATCATATCATTCATAGTATATGCTGTAATGGGATTCATCATGGCTTAAACAGGTGCGAGCAACGCATTTCGTGCACATAAGAAAACTGCACTAAAACCGCTTCGCGGAATTAGTGCAGTTCTTTTTTTTCGTTTTCGGCTGTTTAGATTTCGCCTGCCTTTGCTTTCTTGAGAGCCTGGGCCAGCTGATCGGCACAGGATGTCTGCTTGAAACCGCAGGTGTTACCATCGAGCTTTTCGATGATGTCATCGGCCTTCCAGCCGTCTACCAGAGTGGCGATGGCTTTCAGGTTGCCGTTGCAGCCCCCTGTGAACTCAATGTTCTTCACGGTGTCACCGTCAAGTTCAAATTCAAGCTTCATGGGGCAGACGCCCTGTGGATAATATTCGTGTTTCATGTTTAATTTCCCCCCTTTCTTGTGTTACAATGAAGTATAACATAATTATGCAACAAAGGGAAAGAAGGTATACATGAAAGGGAAAAGAAAAAGCAACAAAAAACTGGTTGTCGCCTGCATAGTGGCTCTTCTGGTGGTTCTGGGAGTAGGCATGGGTGCTTTTGCACTTACAGGATGCAGCGGCGGCGATGAGGAAACGGCAGTTGAACCTGAAGTTATCATCAACCCGATTACAGGTGAAGAAATGCCTGACGGACTCCCGGCAAGACCTGTACAGGTTTCAATTCCGAACGCACCGGACGGAGCAGTTCCGCAGTCAAACATTTCATACGCAGATATCATTTACGAAATTCCTGCAGAGGGACAGATTACAAGACTGCAGGCGATATTCTACAGTCAGTTTCCTGACAAGGTTGGTCCTGTAAGAAGTGTAAGATACTACTTCGTTGACCTGGCTCAGGAATACAAATCATATTACGTTGGATACGGCTGGGGCAGACTGGCCCGCGGATACATGAACGGAGCGGGAATTCCGCATATCAACGGCATGCAGGACACTGCCCTGTTTACCCGTGTAAGCGACAAGGCTGCACCTAACAACGCATACATCGACTGGTCAAACATTGAGGCCCGCGACGGATACAATGACCAGCAGACCATCAAGGCATGGAAATTCAGAGATGACGAATGGAAGGCTGAGGTCAAGGAAGCGAAGGCCCTCATAGAGGAAAAGGGTGATTCGGACGATCCTGAGGATATTGAAGCCGTTGAAAAAGCAAAGGCATTTGTCAACCATGACAAGGCAACAAGCATCAGTGTTCAGGGCAAGGATCCGAGAAACAACAGAAGTGCCTGCTCGTATGATGAGGAAAAGGGCGTTTACACCAGAACATGGTTCGGCGATCCGTATGTTGATAAAGAAACCGGTGAACAGCTTGAATTCCAGAACATTCTGGTTCAGAAGGTTTACAGCGAACCTCTGCTTGATTCAAACGGAATGGCTGACCACAAGGGAAGACTTAAACTGAAGCTCAACGGCAGCGGAGAAGCATACCTCTTCACAAACGGAGAAGTGATTAAGGGAACATGGTCAAAGAAGAAGGCAGGTTCCAGAACAATCTTCAAGGATGAGAGCGGAAAGCAGTTCAGATTTACCAAGGGCAAGACCTGGGTATATGTTGTAGACGGCAACATGGACTTCTCATATGAATAAAATCTGAACAATCGGATGCAATACAAAAACGAGATGCGAATGCATCTCGTTTTGTTTATTTTATCATTCAGTTCTTAAGATCCTGAAGAACCTTATTTGCGATGGATCCTGCCACTTCACTTCCGTAGCCGCCGTTTTCGACCATGACTACAAATGCGTAAGGATTGTTTTCATCGTTCATGAATCCGACGAACCATGCGTTAGGCTTGCCGTGCCCCACTTCTGCAGTACCTGACTTGGCACAGAGGTTAAGACCCGGGAATGCGTTCTCGCCACCGTAGTGGTTCTCAACATTGTTTCTCATCATTTTGGTAAGTGCCTGCGCCGTCGTATCGTCTATCATGTCCTCGGTTTTCAGGACAGCGGTTTTAGCCTCGCTGACCTTTTTCTCAACGATGTTGTCAGGACTGATAATCTTAGGCAGAACAGCAGTGCCATCATTGGCAATTGCACCCATGAAAACCATCATTGCACAAGGATTAACCATGTCATGATACTGACCGATGCCGGTCCATGCCAGATTGACTCCGCTTTCGGCGAAGTCAAATGTGCTGGCTTCGGTTTCTATTCCGTCAATGTCATAGCTTCTGGTAAGGCCCGTCTTCTCAACGTACTTTTCAATGAGGCCGGGTCCAAGCTTTTCGGACAGCTTTCCGAAGTAGCAGTTGCATGAAACCTCAAGGGCCTTCTCCAGGGATACGGTTCCGTGGGCAGCCATGTCGGTAACCTCGTCACCGTGACCGTAGTCGACCTTGCCCGTGCAGTTTACTTCATAGCTGAAGGCATCGCTCAGATTCTCAATTGAAGCGGCTGCCGTAAGGAGCTTAAAGGTGGATCCCGGAGTGAATCTTGCCGAGGTGAATCTGTTTATGTATGCTCCGTCCGGAATGGTCGAAGGAACATTTTCCGGATCGTAGGTCGGGGAGCTTACCATGCAGACTATTTCGCCTGTCTTGTAGTTGTAAACGCCGACGGTTCCCTTTCTTCCCGCCAGAGCCTCATTGGCCGTGGCACAAATGTGGGAATCCAGGGTCAGAGTAATGTTCTCTCCTTCATTGTTAAGTGTATAGATTCCGTTTATGAAATCATAGCCTATCATCTTGTCCAGGAAGGCTCTGTTGGCCCCTGTTGAGATGTTGTTGTCCTTATCGCCGGTGATGTGCATGCAGGCAGTTCTTACACTTGCATCTTCATTAAACTTCATGCCGTCGGACGTGTTCTTCATGAGCAGTTCGCCGTTGACATCGTAGAGACCGCCCTTTGCCAGATCGCCGTCTGCGAATACATCGCGGTTGCCTTCGTATACAACCCAGTCGTTGCCTTCGTTCCAGTCCTCGTAGACGAAGAAACATACGCCGGCAAGCAGAATCAGACCGAAGAGGAGGCACATTAATGCTCTTTTCTTTACTTTCTTCATTTCTTATCGCCTCCAAACAATCCGTCATCTCCGAAGATGTCATCAAGGGTTACAGGTCTGTCCTCATCAGGCTGAACAGTCGATGAAGGCAGGTCGTTATTGAATGCGCCGAAGAAATCATCGTCGCTTATTTCCGTATATTTAACGGCCTTCGGGTGGGCCTTTGGCTCCGCCGGTCTTACAGGTTTAGGCGGCTCCGCCGGTGTTGGAACGGGAGCTGCCGGACGATGCTGGTATGCGGAATCTTTTGCCTTTGCAATATAGTCCTCTGCACGGAGAGGCGGGGCAATGTCGCGTTTCTTGCTTCTTCTCTGTCTGCTTCTGTAGTACGGCAGAGGTCTTTCCTCGTCAGGTTCAGGAATATCTGCAGCTGCATCATCTGCAGGCATTCTGCCGGAACTCTTCTCGATTGCTTCATAGAGCTCTTCAACATCATAGATGTCCACAGCCGAAACTGATTCAATTGAGCCCGGTGAAACGTAACCGTCGCTGTCATGCAGGTGTTTCTCGTTGACGCGAACGGCAAGGCTGGCGTTCTGTCTGGTATCCGCTGCTTTGAGGAAGGCCAGCATGCACCAGCAGGCGATCATGCTTGTACCGCCCGATGAAACGAACGGGAAGGTTACGCCTGTGAGAGGCAGCAGGTCAATTGATCCGAACACGTTCAGTATGGTCTGGAACATGAACATGGATGTGGTTGCACATGCCGCAATGCAGTAATATGTTGAACGTCCCGCCATGATTGAGCGGTACGCGAATACGCCAAGAGTGATAATGCAGAGCACCGCCAGGATGGCGATGACCAGCCCCCATTCTTCAGCCAGAAGGCCGAATACCAGGTCAGTACTTGCAGCTGCAACGTCACTGAGATTTCCTTCTCCTGCGCCCAGACCCGGAATTCCTCCGCTGGCGATTGAGGTCATGGTCTGAACCTGCTGGAAGCCTGCTCCCGTCGGGTCGTCCCATACATGACGCCATACTTCAAATCTGGCGGCCACGTAAGGCATGAACCTGAGAACCATGAGTCCCATGAGACCGGCAGCACCCAGAACGAGGAAGAGCTTGGTGAAGTCTCCCGATCTGAGGAATGAAATGATAAGGAATGTCGCGAAGAAAATCAGTGCGGTACCGAAGTCTCCCATGATGGCAAGGCAGATCAGACAGAAGAAGGAGAAGCCCATGAATATGAGCATGTTCTTCCGCTTCTGCAGTTCGTCAAGAGAAGCGGCACCCACAAAGATAAATACTATTTTAACCATTTCCGACGGCTGGAATGAGAAACCGCCGATTGCAATCCAGTTCTGGGATCCGTTTACCACGGTTCCCGCAACCAGGTTGATAATGAGAAGAAGGACGCTTATGCCCATGAATACTAACACGAGCTTCTTGGCTCTGTTCAGATCCCTCAGGAGCCAGCACATTGCAAAGAACAGCAGAACGCCGAGAACTATGCAGATGGACTGCTTCAGAACGGAACCCGGATAAGCGGATGCCGTTACGGCAAGGCTCAGGGTCGACAGGAAGAATGCGATGATTTCCACCTCGAAGCCGGTCCTCTTCATCATGCGGAGAGCTATTACATAGACCCACATGAGAACGCAGAGGAGAACAAATGCCGCAGTCAGCTGAGCGGGATAATCGTCTCCCAGAGCGACGCGGAACTGTATGATGGTCAGAATCTGGAATACGGTAATGGCAAGCATTGAAAGCCAAGGAGAGGTTCTCTTGGTATTTCTCTTTCGCTTTTCAATGTGCTCAAGCCTTTCGCGAAGGCTTAGAGGATAGAGCTCAAACTCCTGACCTCCGATTGTCAGGATGTCACCGCCGCGCATTACGGTCGGTTCAGTAACTCTCTTGCCGTTAATGTATGAGCCGTTTTTTGATCCGAGGTCATTGTATTCCCAGACTCCGGCGGAATCTCTGATGAGAGTGCCGTGACTCCTGGAAACGCTGCCCAGGTTAAGGATTACGTCGCAACCCTTGGCGCGGCCCATAAGGTTTTCCCAGTGGATGAGCGGAACGGAAGTGCCGTCAGGACACTTGAGATAGGCCCAGATTTCAGAAGGGTTGCGCATTTTAAGCAACGCAAAAATCTGGTGCAGCAGAACCAGCACAGCCAGTCCCATGCACACCCATCTTACGCCTGTAGTGAAATACAGGGTCACATATTCCATTATCTCTTCATAGGAATAACCAAACATATAATCAAATTAACTGTAATACTATGGCAACAACGGGAATGGTAATGAGGCTGAGAATGGTCGTCAGCATTACACCCTTTGTTGCAAATTCAACATCGGCCTTGTAGTATTCGCTTAATATTACTGACAGCATTGCGCAAGGCATTGCCGCTTCAATGACTATTACCGTCCCGAAGATTGTACCGCTTCCGACCAGAAGCTTGACAAAGATCAGTGCTACAGCCGGTGCAACCAGCAGCTTGAGAAGGCAGACCAGGTAGGACGGTTTGCTCATGAACATTTCACGGAAGCTTATTCTTCCCAGGTGCGCGCCGACAACCATCATGGCAAGAGGGCTTGTGGCGCTGCCGAGCATGTCCAGCGGCCCGCTTATGATATCGGGCAGAGTAATCTGAAGAACGTAGAGCACGAGCCCGATGATTACACATACAAAGCACGGATTGATGATTCCCTTGAGTGTTTCTCCAAGCCCCATCCTTTCGTCGCCCTTGGCGGCCTGACGGATCAGGGTTACACCGAGGGAAAAGATCAGCAGGTCAACAGAGGAGTCGCAAAGGGCACCATAGAAGACGGCTTCTTTGCCGAACAGTCCGTTCAGAACCGGAAGGCCAAGAAATCCGGTATTGCCGAACACCATCATGAAGGCCATGATTCCGCTCTGCGAGGAAGGCAGCCTGATTACCGTCGTAAGTATCTTTGACAGAATCATGGCAACTATAACCACGCCGAGAAATACCAGAACAACATACTTGCAGTTGTTCAGAATCTCCCAGGAGAACTCCAGCTGCATTGCGCAAATAACCATGCAGGGATAAGTAACGTAGGTAATCAGATTAGACATTCCCACAGTATGGTTCTCATTGAGTATATTCATTTTTGAGAGCACATAGCCGGGCAGTATCATGATGAATACCTTGGCCAGTGTCAGAATTACGTCAGTTGTAGCCATTTTCTATCCCGTGTATACAATATTATTTCGGAATAATTATAACACAAATCGAAACGCTGTGTACTGCTCATATTAACTGTGATAGAATGTATACAGTTAGAAATGCGAAAGGAGAATTCCACATGAAAAAGAAATCACTACTTGCAGCGGTTCTTTCAATAATGTTGCTGTTTGCTTTTGCAGGTTGCGGAAGCAGCGAACCGACAACTCTGGAAAGCTATTTCAACGACAATCCGGATCAGAAGGAAGCTCTCATGGAAACCATGGCAGGAGCAGACGGTCAGGGCGTACTGACTTTGAGCAGCGACATTTCAGAAAACACCTTCACAGTAACGGGAACAATGACACAGACTTATCCTGAAAGCTCACTGGGCGTTATGGCAGAGGCATTTGACGGACAGATTTCAAATCTTGAAAGTCAGGTTACGCCTGCCAAGAAATCGATGTCCGAAACGACCGGCGTGAGCGCTGACGATATAATAATAAAAGTAGTCTACTGTAACGGAGACGGAACGGAGATTTGGTCTAAAGACTTCTAATGCGAGATTACAGCCAGTCAACAATGAAAATATTTCTGAGTTACTTTAAGCCCCACATGGGGCTTTTTGTACTTGATTTATCATGTGCATTGATAGCATCGCTCATTGACCTGGCTTTTCCTCTGGTGGCAAGACACGCAATGTACAACATGCTGCCGGACAAGGCATATGCCACTTTCTTCGAGGTCATGGTGATAGTTGCCGTTGCCTTTGTATTAAGGGCGTGCCTGAATTACATAATCACCTACTGGGGCCACATGTTCGGCGTTCGCGTTGAAGCGGATCTGAGGGACGATCTGTTCTCACACATGCAGACGCTGGACTTCGGATTCTTTAACAAAAGCAGGACGGGGCAGCTCCTGTCCAGAATGACGGGTGACCTCTTTGAGATCACGGAGATGTCCCACCACGGACCTGAGGATCTGTTCATCGCTTCAGTGACAATTCTCGGTTCCATAATAATAATGTTCACCATCCAGTGGCGGCTGGCTCTGGTAATTCTGATCATCATACCGATTGCCCTGTTCATAATAATGCTGAACAGACGCAGAATGATATTAACCTCACGCAAAGTCAAGGAACAGCTTGCTGAGATAAATGGGGAAATAGAATCGGGAATTTCCGGAATACGCACCAGCAAAGCCTTCGCAAACGAGAGAACGGACTACGAGAAATTCGCACGTTCAAACGAACGCTTCAAGGTATCCAAGTGCGATAACTACAGGGCCTTCGGTCTCTTCATGTCATCCCTTGAGTTCTTCATGTGCATCATGCCCGTTGTCATCATGGCCTTCGGCGGATGGCTCATAATGAGAGACCACATGAACTACGTCGACCTGATTACCTTCTATCTCTACGTGGCAACCTTCATCAATCCATTCAGAAAGCTTGGCAACTTCATGGAAACATTCATGAACGGCTGGGCCGGCCTGACGCGATTTGTTGAAATCATGCGCATGGAGCCGGAAATCACAAGCGGCGGAGATGCAAAGGCAGACTCCTTTGAAATCGATATCGACAGAGTATCCTTCGCATATGAGGATGACAGCATGGATGTAATCAGTGAGGTGAGTCTGCACATAGATGAGGGCGAAACTCTTGCGGTTGTAGGTCCTTCAGGCGGCGGCAAAACCACGCTCTGTCAGCTGATTCCGAGATTCTACGATGTTGACGAGGGGGCAATCAGAATAGGCGGAACCGATATCCGCGACATGGACCTGACAGCCCTGCGAACATCCATCGGAATAGTTCAGCAGGACGTGTTCCTCTTCCCGGATACTCTGGCGGAGAATATCAGATACGGCAGACCGGGAGCAACAGATGAGGAAGTTCGCGAAGCAGCTCACAAAGCAGAGATATTTGATGATATAATGGCTATGCCTAAGGGCTTTGATTCCTACGCGGGAGAGCGGGGAGTCATGCTTTCGGGCGGACAGAAGCAGAGAGTATCCATAGCGAGAATCTTCCTTAAGAATCCGCCGATACTCATTCTCGACGAAGCAACATCAGCCCTGGATACGGTAACGGAAGCGCGAATCCAGAAGGCCTTCGACAAGCTTGCCGAGGGCAGAACCACAATAATAATCGCACATCGCCTGTCGACGATACGAAATGCGGACCGCATTGTGCTCATTGACGAAGGCGTAATAAAAGAGGAAGGCACTCACGAGCAGCTTATGGCTGCAGGCGGGCATTATGCTCAGCTGTACAGACAGAGTGACAGTTAAACAAAGGGATTAATGGATCAGAAAAAACAGAAGGAAACACTGATTCTTGCTGCAAAGGCAGGAAAAATAATGATGAAAAGCGGAGCTGAAATCTACCGTGTCGAGGATACGATAGAGCGCATCTGCCTTGCCTGCGGAGTGGACCACGTAAACGTGTTCGCCATGCCGACGGGTATTTTCGTGTCCATAAACAACGAGGATCAGGACGACACAGTAACATACATAAAGAGAATAAAGAGCAGTGAAACGGACCTTACCAAGATATCAAAGGTGAACCACTTCTCCAGAGAGTTCACAACAACGGACATGACCATCGAGGAAGGGCTGAAGATACTGGATGAAATAGATAACGGCTGGAAGTATCCTTTCTGGATGAGAGCGATTGCGGCTTCTCTTGTAACGGGATGCTTCAGCGTAATATTCGGAGGCGGAGCGCTGGATTTCTGCGTCGCCTTCATAGTTGGAGCCTGCTGCTACCTGCTTTCAAGGTTCCTTGAAAAATACGAGATCAACTTCTTCATAAGAGGTTTCATATGCACTGCCTTTGCGGCAGCCTGCGCCCTGGTTGCGGCGGCGTCCATACCGGGTGTGGCATATGCCCACATCATTACCGGATGCATCATGCTCTTCGTGCCGGGCGTAGCCATAACGAATTCAATCAGAGACTTCCTTTCGGGAGACATGCTCTCAGGACTTGCACGCATGACCGAAGCCGTGCTCATCGGAATATCCCTGGCAGCCGGCGCAGGTGTGGTAATAAAGCTCTGGGCAATATTGGGAGGTGTTGTATTATGATGACTATAATTCAGCAGTTCCTTCTGGCATTGTTCGCGACTCTTGGTTTTGCGATAATATTCAGAGTGCCAAAGAAGCTCATTCCCGTAAGCATAATCGTCGGAGCACTTGGATGGATAACATATCTCATCTCCCTGTACTACTTCGACTCCCCTGTAATAGGCTGCTTTATCGGAGCCTGTCTGGTAGGTCTCTGCAGCACGCTTGCGGCATATGTATTCAAGAATGCGGCAACCGTATTCATCATTCCAGGCATACTCTGCCTGGTTCCGGGTTCCAAGATCTTCTACACGATGGAAGCTCTGCTGAAGGACAACCTTACCGGGATGGCCGAGACGGGCCTGCAGACTCTCATGATGGCCGGGGCCATCGCCATGGGACTGCTCGTAATGGGTGCCTGCACAAATGTTGTGAGAGCCCTCATTCACAAGACAGTAACACTTAAGGATAAATTCTAAATAGAGGAGATATACAAATGATTAAACTTTATGACGGCGGCGCATTTCTGGTAAACGGAAAACAGATTGTGCCTGAAGCTGAAGGAAGCAGCTACAATAAGGAAGAAGCCAGAAAGGGCACCATAGCCTATGGAATTCTCAGTGCACACAATACTTCGGACAACATGGAGAAGCTGAGAATCAGATTCGACGCAATGGCTTCACACGACATTACCTTCGTTGGCATAGTACAGACTGCCAAGGCATCAGGAATGACGGAGTTCCCGATTCCATACGTGCTGACAAACTGCCACAACTCACTCTGCGCGGTGGGAGGTACCATTAACGAGGACGACCACGTATTCGGACTTTCCGCGGCGAAGAAATACGGCGGCATTTACGTTCCGCCTCACATTGCGGTAATCCACCAGTACATGCGTGAAAGACATGCAGGCTGCGGCAGAATGATTATCGGCTCAGACTCACATACAAGATACGGAGCGCTGGGAACAATGGCCATGGGCGAAGGCGGCGGCGAGCTGGTTAAGCAGCTTCTGCGTGATACATATGACATTAATTATCCGGGTGTTGTGGGAGTATATCTGGACGGCAAACCGAACCCCGGCGTAGGCCCTCAGGACATCGCCATCGCAATAATCGGCGAGGTTTTCAAAAACGGATACGTTAAGAACAAGGTCATGGAATTCGTAGGACCGGGAGTCACATCAATGTCATGTGACTACAGAAACGGCGTCGACGTAATGACAACAGAGACGACATGCCTGTCTTCCATCTGGAGGACAGATGATAATACAAAAGCATTCCTGACGGCTCACGGCCGCGGGGATGACTACAGGGAACTGAACCCTGCAGATGTGGCCTACTACGATGGAATGATCTACATCGATCTGGCAACGATCAAACCGATGATCGCACTGCCGTTCCATCCGAGCAACGCATTTGAAATCGAGGAGTTCCTGAAGAGCCCTGCAGACATACTCAGAGAAATCGAAAAGGGAGCAGCTGTAATCCAGGACAATCCTGACATTGACTTCAGCCTGACAGACAAGGTTGGTGCTGACGGCAAGGTAAGAGTTCAGCAGGGAATCATCGCCGGATGTGCGGGAGGTACTTACTCGAGCATCTGTGAAGCGGCTCACATTCTGAAGAATGCGAACTGCGGAAACGATGAGTTCACACTTTCCGTTTATCCGTCATCACAGCCTGTATTCATGGAGCTGGTTAAGAACGGGGCCATCACAGATCTGATGGCTGCAGGCGCAGCTGTCAAGACAGCCTTCTGCGGACCGTGCTTCGGTGCGGGAGATACCCCGGCAAACAATGCACTGTCAATCAGACATACAACGAGAAACTTCCCTAACAGAGAAGGCTCCAAGCCGGGCAACGGACAGCTCAGCGCAGTAGCTCTCATGGACGCAAGGTCAATCGCGGCAACTGCAGCAAACGGCGGCGTACTCACACCGGCGACTGCTTTTGCAGATGACTATGTGGTTCCTGAATATACATTCGACAGCTCATCATACGAGTCAAGAGTCTACCAGGGCTTCGGAAAGGGCGAGAAGGATGCGGATCTGGTTTACGGACCGAACATCAAGGACTGGCCGGAAATGCCGGCTCTCTCGGACAACATTCTGCTGAAGGTCTGCTCGAAGATCATGGACCCTGTTACGACAACGGACGAACTGATTCCTTCAGGCGAGACTTCATCATTCAGATCCAACCCGCTTGGCCTGGCAGAGTTCACGCTCTCGAGAAGAGACCCTGAATACGTTTCTCGCGCAAAGGCAGTAAATGCCGGCGGCGCGGAAATGCTGGAGGCTGCTTTTGCACAGATTGCAGAAATCACACCGGAAGTTGCGAAGGGCGACATTGAAACGGGAAGCATGATTTACTGCGTGAAGCCGGGTGACGGCTCGGCCCGTGAACAGGCGGCAAGCTGCCAGAGAGTTCTCGGCGGTCTGGCAAACATCTGCAGCGAATACGCAACCAAGAGATACCGCTCCAACGTAATGAACTGGGGCATGGTGCCGTTCCAGATGGAGGCGGAACCTGATTTCGAAGTGGGCGACATGATCTACGTTCCGGGAATCAGAGAGGCCATGGCAGGTGACATGAAGGACATAAAGGCTTACGTTCTGGGCGACAATGTTCGCGAGATAAAACTGTATATTGCGGACATGACAGACGAAGAAAAGGAAATTGTCAAGGCAGGATGCCTGATCAACTATAACAGGAAATAAAGAGAGGATAGAAATGAGTTATTTAGAACATTTTGACACACTGGTTAAGGAACAGATTGAAAGAGTTGAGCGCATGAAGAACGCGCCGGCTGCACCGGATTTCGCAA